>CAMKEX010000005.1 GCA_946411695.1 uncultured Lachnospiraceae bacterium | reverse complement strand
CGAAGAATTGGTCGTATGATTTCAGCAGACTTTGGATCTGCAGCAATCAACTCATCTTTCTTCTCAGCAGATATAATAAAGGCTTCATTGTACCCTGTAAGGATGCCACGATTGATGCTAATTTCCCAATTTTTAAGGGGGACTCCTCCCTTCCTTATTTTGGTACGTATTGCTTGCTCCACAGGAGACAAAATGTTCCAACTATTACTTGTCGTGAACGATGCTATCGTACTGGTTTGCTCAATATATACGCTCCTATTAATTCTACAAAAGGAGCTTATTATGAATTATGGCTATATTCGCGTAAGTAGCGACAAACAGACTGTTGAAAACCAGAGATTTGAAATTATTAATTTCTGTCAGAAGGAAAATCTTTCTGTTGATGGTTGGATTGAGGAGACCGTTAGTGGAACTAAGAACTATGATAAGCGTGAACTTGGAAATCTATTGGAGAAAGTGCAAAAAGATGACCTGATAATATGTTCAGAACTGTCTAGGCTTGGGCGAAACCTGTTTATGATAATGGAGATTCTAAATCAATGTATGAACAAAGAATGTCGCGTATGGACAATAAAGGATGGTTATCGCCTTGGGGATGATATCCAAAGCAAAGTTCTTGCATTCGCATTCGGACTATCAGCAGAGATAGAAAGAAATCTTATCAGCCAGAGGACACGTGAAGCATTGGCCAGAAAAAAGGCTGAAGGCGTTACTCTAGGAAGGCCTAAAGGACGCAAATCTTCCAAGGTAAAGTTATCCGGAAAAGAGCTATACATAAAAGAGTTGCGTAAACAGGGAGTACCTATCAGTGAAATTGCCAGAATATACAAGGTTAACAGAAACACAGTCAGCACTTTTATAAAAACACATATTGCGGAATGTGAGGAGGGTAATAATGGCGGACATTAAGTACGAGATCGTTGAGACGATAGGAACTCTTTCTGAAAGTGCAAAAGGATGGACGAAAGAAATTAATCTAATTTCGTGGAATGGTTCAGTTCCTAAATATGATATTCGTGATTGGGCTCCAAATCATGAAAAAATGGGTAAAGGAATTACTCTTTCAGAAAAGGAAATACGGATATTGCAAGACTTGCTTAACACCAAGCTATAGGGAGGGATTGCTCAGATGATAGACATGGAACAGCTTGCTGATTTTATCAAAAATAATGCACCTGCGCATTTCCGTGGTATATGTAGTTCCCTCAAATCATTAACTGATGAATTAGAATGCACCAAAAATGATCTCGCCAAGATGTTGATCTCTGCGCAGAGTCAAGAGAACTTTTCAAAGGCACATGAGATTCTTGATGCGCAGGAAGCCTTAACGCAGACCATTTCTGAGATTAGCATTTTTATAAATGAACTTGGTATTGATCAAACCATTCAAACATTTGAAAGTGAAGACGCTGTATCGAAGGAAGAAACAGAAAAAAACGTCGATACTTATGAAAACAGAGTTGATTATAGCCAATACGCGATGGATGACACCATCGCCTATAACATTACCGATACGCCAGTGACATTCAAGCGTCTGTCAGCATTTTCGCTCAATGGACAGAGATATCCAGTCACAAAATGGAAGCAAATGTTGGTAGTGCTCTGTGGTCTGCTATACAAAAAAGACGCCAGTATTATTCAGGGAATGGTGAACGAAAAGCGTAGTCCGGGAAAGAGGCGTGTAAGAATGTCTGAGAGACAAACAGACCTTCATAGTCCGATGTTAATTCCCGGAAGTAATATTTGGATTGAAACAAATCGCAGTGCGGCAGATCTTTGTAAATGGGTACTTATACTGCTTGACCGGTATTCGATTTCGCCAGATTCGATGAAAGTATACTTCAGACGTGATTATGCGGCTCTTCATGCTAATGAGCCTGCAGAAAACGGCGAAAAAATGTAATCGAAACAGACAGGAGTGACGGCATGGCTAAATATACACAGGGACAGATGGTTCGTTTAAAATCGGATCCCTCTATAGAGGGTGCTGTTATAAACGTTCTCGAAGGAAGCGCTGAAATACGGTATCAGGTTTTTACAGGTGTACTGGGACTTCAGGTTTACTATGAATCACAACTTGAAGCAAAAGAGATCCAGACAGAGCTCAAGCAGGTCGATCCTGCGCAGTTTCATGCAGGACTTACTGCATCCTTGATTAGAAATCCTTCTCTGTCCAGCCTGTACTCCCTGAATTCTGCAAGGATCGATTTTATCCCTCATCAGTTTCGTCCTGTTTTGAAGTTCATTAAATCGGATCGCCCACGACTGCTGATTGCAGATGGTGTTGGAGTTGGTAAGACGATTGAGGCAGGCTTGATTCTGCGCGAAATGAAAGCAAGGAGAAATCTTGAATCCGTGCTTGTTATCTGCCCTCGTCCTCTTGTCACAGAACAGAAGTGGGAAAGCGAAATGAAGCGTTTCGATGAGGATTTTGACTATCTGAATGGAGAACGCTTACGGCTCTGTATTAAGGAAACGGATTATGAGGGAGAGTGGCCGGATAAATATAAAAAGGCTGTCCTCCCCTATTCGCTGTTCGATGAAGCGAATGTCATGGGCGGAAAGACTGGACGAAAGACTCATATGGGTCTTATGCAGCTGGATCCGCCCCCCAAATTTGATCTTGTAATCGTTGATGAAGCTCACCATATTCGAAATACAGCCACTTATGCATATAGAGCTGTCAAACAGTTTTGTGATAATGCCGAAGCAGTTGTGTTTTTGACCGCGACACCGGTTCAATTGGAGTATGATGAGCTGTTCGTCATGCTCAATCTGCTCAGACCAGATCTGATTATTGACAAAGACACCTTTCACAATATGGCAGAGCCCAACGCATTTATAAACCATTCCGCTGCACTTGTCAGGGCCCAAAAGGAGAACTGGCAGGAAGAGGCATTGGAAGAACTAGAGAAAGCCTGCCAAACCACACAGTGGGGAAAGCTCGTCATCTCCAAAAACCCGGTAGCAATTTCTGCATTACAAACACTTCGGCAGACATCTGTGTCGCAGGAAGAAAGAGTGCGTCTGATTACAGATATTGAAAGTCTGCATACATTTTCCAATATTATCAGCAGGACAAGGCGTCGGGACATCGGGCAGTTTACCCTGCGGAAAGCGACGACTGTTGAGGTGCCTTTTTCCCGTGAACAGAGGATTCTGCATGATGAAATATTAAACATCATGCATGAAATGCTGTCAGCCATTCACTGTACAGATAACACCAAGTTTATGATGACCACGATCCGGCGGCAGGTTGCTTCGTGCCTTTTCGGCCTTGTCCCTATGCTGGAGGACATTTTATATAGGCATGTCGAGGAGCTTGTAGATGATGAGTACATAAGCGGAGGAATACTACAGGGCGAAAAACAGGGGAGATCCATAGAACATCGGATTCAGGATATTATCCAGCTTGCAAGGCTCCTCCCTCCAGATGACCCTAAGCTTAATAAACTACTGGAGATACTTGATGATAAGCGCAGGCAGCAGAAAAACAAGGTAATGATCTTCAGCAGTTTCAAGCACACGCTTCGTTATTTATACAAAAAACTGCTGGAGAAAGGCTATCGCGTTGGAATGGTCCATGGGGAAGTCCCCGATGAAGAACGGAGACAGTTAAGAGACCGGTTCATGGAGGATAAAGACAAAGAGCACGCACTGGATATCCTGCTCTTTTCAGAAGTTGGATGTGAAGGACTGGACTATCAGTTTTGTGACTGCATGATTAACTACGATCTGCCTTGGAATCCTATGCGTGTCGAACAGCGAATCGGACGTATAGATCGAAACGGACAGACAAGTGAAAGTGTTTCGATTTTCAATATGGTCACCCCGGGAACGGTGGATTTTGATATTTATGACAGATGCCTGAATCGAATCGGTGTTTTTCGTCAGTCGATTGGTGACTGCGAGGAGATCCTCGGATCGATGTCCAGCGAAATCAGAAGTATTGTTGAAAACTTCAAAATGACAGAGGAGGAAAAACAGGAAAAACTGCAGCAGCTGGCAGATAACAAGATACGTTTGCTTCAGGAACAGCTTCTCCTTGAGGAAAAGCAAAGAGATCTTTTTGGAATTAAGGTTCCGGATCTCTCTTTTGATGAGGAACTGGAAAATGCGACCAATTACTGGTTATCACCGGAATGTCTTGCAAACCTGGTCCACACCTACTTAAAGCAGCGCCTGGATCCACGGAAAGAATATCTTCTTGGAGATAAACCACTTAAAACTCTTCGTATCTCAAAGGAGGCAAGAGCTGCTCTGTTGGATGATTACCAGAAATATAAAATACCAAACAATGCAGAAAACAGATCTTGGGTAAAGCTGCTGAAACAGGGAGACTTGCATGTCCAGGTGACTTTTGATGGGAATTGTTCAAGAGAAAATCCTAAGGCCGTATTAATTACCATGTCGCATCCACTGGTCAGGCAGGCAGCTTTTTCCCTTGAAGCTGAGAATCATAGCGTTACAGCATTTAGAGTAAACTTGAACCGTATGAAGCCCGGCACGTACCCGTTTGCGGTGTTCCAATGGAAAATGTCCGGGGAACGGGAAGATCTTCAGCTGAAACCGATCAGTGCATATCCGGAATTAAATAAATGTCTACTGGACCTTCTGAAGGAAAGCCAGAATGCTGAAAAAACAGTTACAACGGATCCGGCGACATGGGACGAAGTGGAAAAACTTCATCACCACATGTGGGAGGCAGAACTGGAAAACCACAGACAGCGGACGAAAGAATTGATACGCTATAAGGCAGGCAGCCTTACAACCAGTCACGAAGCACGTATGGCGCAGCTGGCAGAACAGCTTGAAAAAGCGACAAATACCCGGATCCGGACAATGAAGGAAGGCGAAATCCGGAATGCGATAGCGGATTATGAACAGCATATGACAGATTTGGAAAAGTCTTTGGAGAGAGCTGATATTCTTCCAGAAACATTGTCATATGGAATGCTGTTTATAGAGCCTGCACAAGAGCTGCCGTTAGATTCTGGAAAGGATAATGCGGCGCCGGCTGGGCTGAGCGGGAAGAAAGACGTACAACCTGTAAGAAGCAGTGAGAAGGATAAGCGTAATTCGCCTGATTTAGAATCTGAACCTGTACCTGCATACTCGTCTTATAGCAATTTGAAAGAAGTTATGGAAGAAATTTGCAGACACTATGGGCAGGAAATAATTCGGACGCCACGTAAGCTCATAAACATTCTTGAGCTGCATGCCCCGCAGTTTTCGGAGGATTGTGGAAGATTTAAAAAGATGCTTGAAATTGGTGTCTTTGATTCTCTGAATCGGGAATCAGGCCCGGACGTTGATGGTGCTTTTGAGATCATGAATACGGAACTTGGGTATGGAGAGGCTGAAGCTGAGCAGGTACTACAGGCACTTGAACCCTTCTTTGCTTAAACAAAAGGCTTAAACAAAAGATATAGAAGCAACGCACAGAGAGAGTGTTTTTTAATATAGATTGAAAAACGGAGATGACAGATATGGTCCAGGGATCAATTTCTTATGAAGAAATCCGCAGCAAGAAATTAGAAGAGTATGGCACAGAATTTAAGGACTGGATATGGATTCTTGTCAAACAGTATAAGGATCGGACACATTTCCTTTTCGAACTCCTTCAAAACGCAGAAGATGCAAAGGCATCCGATGTAAGGCTGCATCTCACGACAGATAAGCTGGTTATTGAGCATAACGGAGTCCTGTTTTCTCATGCGGATGTCGTGAGCATTACCAAGGTCGCAAAGAGTACGAAAAGTAGTGATGCAAACGGGAATATAGGCCGTTTCGGCATTGGTTTCAAGTCCGTTTACGCATATGCATCGACACCCAGGATTTATTCCGGAGCATACTCTTTTGAGATCAGGGATTTTATCTACCCTTACGATATTGCCCCTATTCCTTTACAGGAAGGCTGGACCAGAATCGAAATACCTTTCAATAATGGTGAGATTTCTCCTGAAAAAGCTTTTTCTGAAATAATGAAAGCGCTCCGTGAACAAATCAGATCCGAAACACTACTGTTTCTCAACAACATCTGCCATCTGGAAATCTCAATCCAGGGAGGTCAGAGCCCTATTTCCATCTCGAAAGAAGACAGGGAAAGAAAAGGAACCGGTGGCAATGTTCTTGACGTAAATATTTTATATACCCGAAATCACAAGCAGCAGGAGGACAATTACCTACTGTTCACAAATTGCGAAGAAGAGGCTGTATGTATTGCATTCAAAGTTGAGGGAAAGGAACTTATCCCCGTTCCGAATACAAACATCTTCACCTTTTTCCCAACAGATAAGGAATCACATCAGTCTTTTTACATTCACGCCCCGTTTGACACAACACCTGCAAGAGACAATATTGTTGAAGACAGCGAAAGAAACAAATGCTTTGTACAGAATATTTGTGACGGAATACAAATGGCGTTCTGCTGGATGCGGGATAATGGATACCTCTCGCTTTCTGGAATGAACGGGACATATCCTATTTACCAGTACCCTGAAGAGACAATCTTTTACAGCATATATCAACGCGCAATCAGAATCATTGGTTCAGGGGAGAAGCTCATCCCAACAAATCACCCCGGAGTTTTCAAGAGTCGTGATGAGATACTGCTCCCCGATAACATGCAGCTCGTTGAGCTTTTTGATGATGATGACATACAGAGACTGTTCACAAACCACCGGATCTTCTGGATCGCAAAAGAGATAGCAAGAGACAACTGCCAGCAGCTGAGAGATTTTTTCAGAAAGAACTTTAATTTCAAAACATATACCTGGCGGGATGTCATTTCCAGAATGAATGACGTTTTCCTCAGTCAAAAAGATATAAAGTGGTTTGAAAGACTGTTTATTGCAATCCGCAGTTTTACATACACAGATGGTGCACATCATGGAAGCCATGATATTGACGTACGAAGCATTCCCTTTGTACGCCTGGTGGATGGGAGCCAAATCTGCGCGTATAGCAATGGACATCCTGCAGTATATACCAATAACCCAGGCGTTTGTCCAAATAAGATTCATAGAAGTTTTTTAGCCAATGAAACCATCCGCAGATATTATTCGCAGAATCTACAGATTCCCGACTACAATGTTGTCACAATAGTAGCTGATAATATACTGCCCAAATATAAGACCCGTGAAACCGTGCACGTTTCCTTATCTGATTTGCGGGAGAACATTTCTGATTTGAAAACAATCAAAGATGCTCTTCAGATGAATCCTGGAATAGCGGACACATTAAGCGAGGCTTATCTGGTCACAGATGGAAAAAGCTGGTACAGGCCTGAAGAACTGCATATACCGTCTGCTTTAGGCAGTGTCAAACCTGAATACAGGCTTGTGGAGGGAGTACTTAAGTTAAAATTCCTCAGTCCGCAGTATGAGACCGATCCGAAGCTTGACGAAAAATTCTTTATTGCCATTGGATGTGCCGCCAGCCTGCGAAGAACAAAAATAGATCAGAAAGAATATCTTGCGCTCGTCGAGAGATATTTGGGAAAGCAGGAGCAGCTTGACATCAGAAAAAAGATCTTCAATAAGACTTACCAGGAGGGGATTGACTGGAGCACACTATTTGAGGGATTTCCCGAGGTCCTGCAGCAGGGACTTGATGAAAAAAAATCAAAGGGAATAGCAAAATTCCTCAGCAGATATGCCGGACAATTTCAGATTAAAGGAGAAGTTGTAGGCGCACAAGATTACAACTTCAGCGGTGCAAATGTTGATTCGATGCAGATTTACTCTGCAATCGGTCTCCTGCTGACATTTATTCCCTGGATTTACACAAAGGACGGCGTCAAAAAGACTGTAACGGAAGTATACAGAAGGGATATTGACAGCGCTTATGAAAAAGATGCACGGAGGCTTCTGGACCTGCTGCCATTCATGCCGGAGGACAAAGCCCTCGAGGAACTTCTGTCAAAGTTTGAAGAAGGCCCGCAGAAAGAACTCATCAAAGAGCTGTTTACCAATCAGGACAGTCTGCAGCAGGTTGCTAAAGCCTGGCAGACAATGAAAGTTAAAGAACTGAAGAAGAACAAAAAGAGCCAGGATCCACAGGAGATTCTCTCAGAAATGTCCAAGAAGAAGGCAAAGGGAGCAGCTCCTGCCCAAGAGGATGAACCAGATGCCATCAAGAATCCTGAGCGAAGAAAGAAAAAGCTAGAAGAGGAATTCGGTGAATCCATGGACTTTGTAATCAATGTTCCGAAGACAACCCTGAAGTATACGTATCAGGATACTCTCAGCAGCGAGGAGAAGTCTTTCCTGAGAATGGAATATAACGGGTATTGCCAGATTTGCGGAACAACGATCCTGAAACATGATGGAGACAACCACTTTCAGGCGATCAATGTCATGAAGACATCAAATCTTGCGGATGCATATAAAGGCGCACTGAATACAGGGTGGAATTCCCTCTGTCTTTGTCCGAACTGTGCTGCGAAATATCTATATGGTCCAAAAGATGTTTCCGCATTTTATGAACAGGTTCAGGAGAAAGATGTTGAGGCCGGCTCCAGCGACACAATAGATATCAGGATCTCTCTTCAAGACAAAGAAGAATCAATACATTATTCACCTAAACACTTTCTTGCTTTGAAAACGGCTCTCGATGTGTTTTCAAAGAAATAGGACGGGATGAGGAGCAATGGCTTTCAACTATTATACGATTGATGCAATTAAAGAAATAAAAGCTGACGCTATTCCAGAAGCTTTTCGCACCTACTATCAGGGATTGTCGGAAGAGCTGAGAGCTGAGATCAAGGACGTTCGCCCAGATCTTGCTGCAAAACTGGATTTGGGAGATGAAGCTGCACAGCCAGAAGAGGGTAACAGCTTTATAACGGATGCTGCGGAAGAGAATAAACCGGCGGATGATGATGAAGAAGAGATTGATAGCGAAGAGGATGAATATGACACTATCCTCGAAGCGTGGGAAGATATTTCAATACGTGCATGGCAGAACAACACGATAGAGACAAGTGTTGTTGTCTGTAAAGTAATACCGCCGCATACTCATCGATGCATGATCCATAGAATTTCGCTTGAGCAAAAACAGCTGAAGATTCGGCGCAATAATGGAGGAACATACAACATCAAAGGCTTTTTGTGCCCGGAGTGCATGGACTTTTTCATAGAACAGGATGGAATTGATACTCTTGCGCAAAAGTTGAACGAATATAATATCCCTGCATGGATTCAGCCTGCCGAGGATACTCTTGCGGAATGGAGGGAGAATACAGAGCCTCTGGAACTGGAAAGGGAAACTCCGATTTATATCCCTGATACTTGGGTCGAGGGACAAGAAACATGCCCCGTGCATACAGAGGAGAGCCTTGTTACAGATCTTTATCGCAGATCCTACAAAGACCGAAGTGTGGACTTTGAGGCTTGCTTCTGTAAAAAATGCAGCAAAATCATTATGCGAAATGCCCTCGCGCAAAAGCTTGAAGAACAATGTGGAGAGGTCGGTATTCCACCTATCGACTTTTTGCCGCTCAGGCCTGAGCCTAAACAGAAAGTTTCTGCTGCACAGATCAAAATAAGACCTGACTATTTTATCCAGAACGGGAATTTATCTAAATATGACTTCGATGATGAAGATGTGTTATGGGATCAGATTACTGAAAAAGACACTGTCGTAGTCAATTATTCACGTTCATGTATCGAAGAGGATCATGAAGCAGAAGACACAATTGCCTTGATCCAGGTGCAGGAAAAGAAAGCAGGACGGAAATACTATCTGGTTCTGATCGGATACTGTCGTGAGTGCGAGAAGTACTACATTGCAAAGGAGGATTTTGAACTTCTGGTACAACGTGGCCGGCCGGCAATGACACTGATTGATGAAACCGGCGCTTATGACACGATTACATCTGGGAAAACCTTTGATCACGAGCGAGATCATCTGGAAGATCTGGAAAACACTTTTGATAAAAAAATATATGATATTCAGCATAGCCCCGGATATGTCGGAAAATATGCTGTTGGAGACTATGACGACGGAGCACTCATGCAGGCAAAAGTGGCGAGTGCGCCACTGTATGAAGAAATCAATAAACTGGGCAGCTATAAACCAAAACCGTATGGGTACAGGACCGATCTGACATTTGGAGATAAAACGGAAATCTACTATCTTGGCGTTGAGGACATTGAACTTGACGGACATCGACATGTAATATCTTTCAACAGCGATCTCGGAAGGAAAATGGTTAACTACCGGACGCTGGATATGATGATGCGCGGTGTGCAATGGAAGGTGAAACGCCGCAGAAACTTTGACATCGAGAAGGGGCTTCTCTATGGATTTACCGAACAGTCGGATGAAGATGTAATCTTCCGAAGCGGAATCACCGATTCCTTCCTGATCAAAGTGCTGAACATGAGAAAAAAGCAGCACCAGTTGGTCGACATTATTTCCACCATACAGGAAAATCAGAATACAATCGTCGATCTTCCTCTCAGGCAAAATCTGATCGTACAAGGCTGCGCGGGATCAGGGAAAACAATGGTTCTTCTGCATCGTCTATCCGCATTAAAGTATAAATATAAAGACTTTGATTTTGACCACGCTCTGATCCTGACACCTAACGGTAATTTTAATACACATATTGCGGGACTGGCATCGAGTCTCCAGCTGGGACATATTGACCGGTATTCTGTGGAGGAGTATTATTACAGGCTTTTGCAGAGATACGACAGTTCTTTCAAGCTGAAGAATCCAATTTCAGACGAAATGAATGTAAACCAGCTTTATGTGGACTTCATTTATTCTGATGAATTCGCGGTATTGATGGAAGAAGCCTATGTGCAGAAAATGCAATATATTCGAGGCTTATTTGCATCGTTGCAGGAACTGTCTCTTGCCGCAGGCAGGGAGCCTGTTCAGGAAAGCGGGCGTAATGACAAAGATCTTTCCGGCGTATTACGGCTGGAGATCAGTGAAATTAAAGCACAGATTGAAAATGCCAGTGCAAATTGTAGAAAAGAGCAGGAAAAGCTGAAAACCCTGCAGAACCGACAGGCATTTCTGGTGAAGCATATTCGGGAACAGGAGGCAGTGCTTAAGGATGTAGAAGCTGCCGAAACAGCAAAGGCGTCTCAGTTGTTGAAAGAACAGTTGCGTTCTTTAGAAGAAAGTATCGATGAATCCCAAAAACAGATTGCTGAAAAGGAGGAAGAATATAAACAGATTCAAGGCACTATCCTTGTTATTCGAAAAACCCAGAAGCTTAACCAGCTCCAAGCGTCCATTGATAAGATAAAAGGATCTATGGAAGAATCGATGGAAATCACGAAACAGGTAAGGAGCCTGATAGCAACAGATATGTCAGAAAAGAGTTATACTGACCGTCTTATGGTACTGGAGCAGGCAGAAAAAATCACTCCTGTTATTCGTGAGAACATCAATGCGATACAGGAACAAAGAAATACGGTCCTTCGATTTCAAAAAGAACTGGAAGAAGAACTTCCTCCACAGATTCAGAGTGCTCAGGAGGCTGTTAAAACAGCACTTTCTGATCTTCATCCCAAAGAGCTTGCCGAAAAGATCGAAACATTTGCTTCTTCTGTCAGAGGCCTTTCTCCACGGGGAATTTATGCGGATATATATGAGATTGCGTCTTCAAAAGCAGATGAGATTTTATTTTCAAGAACCGGGAAAAGATATAAGCAGAATATACGAGGGACGCACCGCTACGACCTCTATCTTCAGCTTCGTTTCGCCATGAAGTACTTCATGAAAACGACCGGAGAGGATGCTTTCATTTGTATTGACGAAGGGCAGGATCTTTCTCCTGCAGAATATCGTCTCATAAAAGATCTTAACGGGAATCAGACAATATTTAATATCTATGGAGACACAAACCAGCTGTTAAAAACAGGCAGAGGCATAACAGATTGGAAACTTGTTGACGGCACTATTGAGGAACCAGAGAAGTTTTTCCTGAACGAAAACTATCGGAATACTAATCAGATTACGCAATTCTGCAATGATACTTTCGGGATGCAGGTATCACTGACAGGAGTAGACGGGCACAGTGTAAAGGAGATAACACGACTACGGCTCGAAAGCATGCTGGCAAATCTGAAAGTATCGGATGAGCGTGTTGCTGTCATCCTGCCGAGAACCGTAAAAAAAGCAGATTATCTCGATAAAGAACAGCTTCCGATGTCAATACAGGAAATCATGGGGGATACTGTTGAAAACGGAAGAATCGCTGTCGTTTATGTAGATGAGGTCAAAGGTGTAGAATTTGACCGTATTTTTGTTGTACCCAACAGTATGACAAAAAATGAGCGGTATATTGCATTTACCCGGGCACTCAGTGAACTGACCGTTGTCTATGATGACAGCCTGGATGTTTTCATGCCAACCGGTCAAGACCAGGCTGCGGATTCCACGGATGCAGACCAGAATCAATTGAAAGACAGTAAGGAGCCGTCAAGCAATGTAAAGAGTACAGGGACAATTATTGTCGGAAAGGTTAAGGGGAAAAGAGACAAGGCGGCAGAAGAAAAACTGGAAGCACTGAAAGGCAAAATCCATATCACCAAAGGAGACATATCCGCGACAAACGAAGGAACGATTGTAACTGTTTATAATTCTTCCGGTCAGTATTCAGGAAAACTACACCATGCCATCAGCAAGGCCGCCGGCAATAGCGTTGCTGAAGAACTTAAGAATCTTGGAGAATGCAAGCTTACGGAGGCTGTTATAACAAGTGCCGGAAATCTTTTCTGCGAGAACATTATCCATGTGAACAGCCCTTCGTGGGATCCTGATGACGAAAAGAAATCATTGGAGCTGCTCGGACAGACTTATCGAAACATTCTACAGTGTGCCCGTGATCATGGCACCAGGATATTGTCTATTCCTGCAATTGCCCTTGGGATGAAAGGATACCCCACTGGGAAAGCTACTGATATTGCAATCCGGACAATTGGACTGTATCTAGAAGACAATCCTGATGCATTCGATAAAATTGCTTTTGTGCTTTTCGATGATACTACAAAATCTTTCTATGATCGGCTGTTCAAGGTTTACGGTAAAAAGCCGGATGCAAAGATTTCCATCGGAACCTGCCGCAAGTGTGAAAAACGTATCCGCATTAGAAAACCAGTTTATCATAAACATGCTTTAGCTGGTTTTATGCCCCGCTACTGTGCTGCCTGCTCAAAAGAAACAGCTAAAACGAGAATCTGTTCTTCCTGCGGAGCAGAGTTTGCAATTACGTTTGGAGAAATAGATTACTCGGCACAGACAAAAACAAAGCTTTCAACCATCTGCAAAAATTGCAAGGACTTGAAAGCTGATTCTGGAAGAGCTAAACCGATTCAACCTGTCGGTCTATCTGAGCAAACAGATGCGCCTTCAGCTGTAGTGGAACAAACATCTGCTGGCGAAACGCTTTCTGAAAAGCATGATGTGGCAGAAAACGTCAAGACAGAGCTTTTAGCTCCCACAGAAAACACCACAATCATTAATGATGGAGAGATGATTCCTGAAGTCTTGAAAGAGGACAGCCCATCCTCAGGGACTGTCGAAGAGACACAGAGGGAAAAGCCTGCCATCGATTTCAGAAGAATTCTCGAATATCTTCCGGGATATTTGCTGGATAAGAATATTATCGGAGTTAGTGAGGATACCGTGGGGATACTCGAAGAGCATCAGTTAACAACAAATAGAGAGCTAATTCAATTCCTCAACAATAACGTGGATTCCATTCCAGAACATTTGATGACGGAAGTGATCGACTATTTGAAAGAGTTGGTTTTCTCGACTTTTTATTTGCAGCAGAAGGATCTTTCCACCTACGAAAATGCTAATGATGAAGAAAAAGGGGTAGAAGCACAGGCGCGATCCGGGATGGACAAAGAAACCAACAATATTGAGTCGTCTCATATTCTTAATAACGTTCTTAATAGAGAGGGAGAACGAGAGATTGTGCTGGATGTGGCAGACCACATATCGTATTCAACGATATATGAGGCAATTAATGGCACAGTTGGAACGGAATATACGGGCTGGATGAGAGCCTGCTGGCCAAACTATTACCCTGTAGATTCCTTCAGGATTTGGTTCCCAAAGCTGAAGGAGATAAAGAAAGGTGTTGAGATTCCTGCGTCTTTCGACTGTTTGAACACTATTTCAAATGACTGGAACGAGTTTGTCTTTGACGATTTGAAAGGTCGACAAACAGAACAAACAGAACACTACTATGGTTATGATTTGATTTTTGCAAAAGAACCAGATGGCGGGCCATATATATTCCGTGGTGTTTTTATCCTTGATGCTGAAAAGACGGTTCCAAATCACAGTGTCTCAAAAAGAATAGGGACTAAAGTCAGGTTAATTGGAAAGCCGGCATCTAAGATCGAGATACTGGATGATTTTAGGAAAAAACCACAGAATAGCGTTTAAGGGAAATAAGAGGTATTTTCATATAGAACACGCTATCATGAACAAGGTTTTTAGATGGCAATGATTATAAGCAAAAACGTAGAGAACGGAATTGCAGGGATACATATAATGTGTCTCTGCAGCAAGATGAAAAAGAGGAATAGTTTCGTGATTGGAAAGTATAAAGTCATCACCCTCTGTGGTAGTACTCGCTTCAAAGATGCTTTCATAGAAGCACAAAAGCAATTGACACTTGAAGGAAACATTGTGATCAGCGTGGGGCTGTTTGGACATTCAGGGGACAATGAAGTATGGAGAGAAGGAACCAAAGAAATGCTGGATGACATGCATCTCCGAAAAATTGATATGGCCGATGAAGTTTTTGTTATCAATGTAGATGGGTATATTGGTTCCAGCACCAAAAAGGAAATCGAGTATGCTGTGTCTACCGGAAAAATCGTCAAATATTTAGAACAGCTTTCCTAAAACGTACAGTTTAAAGACAATATGAAAAGAAAAGAATTTAAACTTCAGCAAATTGAAGAAGGTGCATATTATCCTGGCGTATTCATAATCAAGCTGAAGAAAAAACTACATGAAAATATTCAGTATGATGATTTTGATGACGAGGACTGGCAGACTTTTGTACATGAATATGTTCATTTTCTTCAGGATATTAGTACAGGACATGGATACTTGTATTTCTTCTTCAAATCTCAACTATTGAATCTTGCCATGTATTATATCAATCATAAGTCTTCCGTAGATATTGATCTTCCGATTCACACAGAGGATACTGGTATCGAGAATGCATCTGGAAAGGAAATGCTTCTTGATTTTTATGAGGGCGATTCCCACTTGTTTCATTTTCATCATATAAATTGTATTACTTTGGAAAATGATCAAGTGTCAACCGAGTTAATCTTTGGACAGAGCAATTTAAAGCCAGTTTTACAATCCGTTAACATCTACTATGATGATCGAGGCGATCCATATCAATTCGGAAACGAATGTGTAATTGAAAGTATGGCATATTTGATAGAGCATCATTTGTTTGGGGCAGAGGAGCAAGTTAATCAGTTTCCTTATAATACATGTGAAGTAATCTGTCGTGAATTATGTCCGGGTCTTTTAGAGAAACCAGAGCGAATTGTAATGATAGCAGAAATTGCTCTTATGTATGAGGATTGTGGAAAAGCATTCTATAATATTGTTCATCACTGTGCAAAGAATGATATCTGGAATTTGATGGATGATGATTTTAAAGACTTCTGTATAAGAAGTACTATGACGACATTTGGAGTTTTTGATACAGCCTATAGAAAAGCCCTTAAAGGTATAGATGTTCTATTCCCACAAAAGTTTCCGTACACGACTACCACCAATATGCAGCTCAAAGTGTTTCTGGAGTGTGGTCATAATTACAGACAAAATAACAAGCTTTTTATATCGGATGCATTTAAACGTAGTGATCCAAAGGAATATTTCAAGCATCTTATTAATCAGTTTGATATACCGATGCTAATAGATGGGAATGGAGACCATTACGGGAAAGAAGGGGTACAAAATATTCCGATTGCGGATGCTTTTTTGTCATTATTGACTGAACCGTCTGGAGAAGGATGCAGCCTTCAGTCGTTTTGTATGGAGAGTAAACTGGAATGCTTTGATAAGAATATGTGCACATTCTCCCCATGGAGACATAGTGAAGGTAATGAACTTTGCCCAATAGCGGTATATTTCAAAGGATATGGCCTTGACAAGAAAAATTATAAATGGAAGGAAACCAAGATTAATAAACCAATTACAATTTGAGGCTACCTTCACAAAATAAATAGTTGATAGAACTGCATAGAAATGGGATGTGTATCATTTGAACACAGTCTAATTCAGGCAACAAGTTCGTAAGAACAGCTCCGAATATGGAGGAATAGTAAAGAAACACACGGCTGTGTTCTTATTATCTGAGTAAATGGCTGTTTTTGTTGGGGGTAATCTAACAGGTGGATTAAATAAGCACCACACAACATGTAGAAATATCGGCTTCTGATGTGACATCATTTTTCCAATAGAATCTGCTGGATTGAGTGGAGAATTCTGCAGAGTCATTCTTCGTAAAGGTTCTGTTATGTATATTTATTGGCTAATACATCATGGAAGAGATAGAGAGAGAAGGTAAGGATATGCCGCTTGGATGGATAGACTTTTCAAAGAGTGAGCGAAATAAAGTGTTGAGTGTACTGGATCTTCTGTCTGAGTCCGGTATTCTCGACGAACTCGGGATTGCTCCAGTGCGAGACGGTTTTGCGAATATATTTTTCCCTGGCACATCGACGATCCAGACAAGAGCAAAATACTTTCTGATCGTTCCTTATGCCCTTAAGGATCTAGAATACAGCGACGAGGCAAATCCAAACCGCTTGTTGCGGGCTTTTGATGAGATGGAGCGCCGGTGTGGGGAGATCCTTATTAAGGGGGAGGATACAGACGGCATCATAGGCAGTCGGTCTTTGGCGCAGAATAAATGGGTTAAGCGGACGCCGGCAAATATCTATTGGGCTGGTCTGCGAGGTTATGGCATTTTTACCGGAGGCACACTTTCATTGTCGGAGTATATCCGTGCTGTGTGTGCATTAAAGAGTAAGAAAGCGACGCTGACAAGACTTGGAAATCGTAATGATGCAGCTGAGGAAGGTGATACCGATGATAAGGACGCGGGAGACATTTTCCGGATGCAATTCTGGAAGATTCCAACCTATCAGGAGAATTGGATCGACGATTTAAACGTCAAGCTGACGGAGGAAGAAGGTTTTTTTCTGAAAAACCAGATTACGGCTTCCAACCCGGAGTCTATGCTTGCATATATTCTCCGAAATGGCTTGACGGAAATTTTTGCGTGCAGGTCATTTCATGAGCTGGATCCTCTGATCAGGTCTTTCCCAGACCAGATACAGCAGGATTATACCCTGGCAAAGGAGTTCTCCGCGTTTCTATTTGTGTTGCGGACAGTTTATAACATTGTTGTTTCCGATGGAAAGAACGGGGAAGCAAATGCATTATGGGAAGATCTCAGACCTGACCTTAAAAAAAGAGCTTCCGTTGATTTGGAAAGCATATTTGGGAGGCTCTCCGTAATGAGAAACGTTTTTCTCTGCAATTTTCTGCGGAAATCGCAGAGCCTGATGGATGCGGGGGACCTGGAGGGTATGAAGACGGAGGTCAAGCGCAGAGAGCGGGAATTGAAGCAGTCCAGGGCAAAGACACTGCACCCAGGTGAGTTTGACCCGAACGCCTGGTTTGGCGGCGGATTACTGGATTATCGGTTTAGCAATGCAAAGGTGATCATCGGCGATATATTTGAAAGCGAGGGAATCTATGCTAAATCCAAACAATGACAGACTGGATTATGGCCTGATCCTTGCACCTCCGGCTGGTTTTGATCTTGACTTTGCTGTCGGAACAACTTATTCACTGGATCTGGATGCTTTGGTCGGAGCCAGCCTTGCACTGGGGCTCTCTGAGGAGACAGACAGTGAGCTCATGAGCAATCCGGTCTGCCTTCTTGAAGCGCTTCGTAGCACTGGTGATAGAGTGGCTTTGTTCTGTGAAGGCGGACAGATTCATAGGCCTAGCAGTGTTACTGCTCTCTATATCCTTCTGGAGAAAATGGTATTTTCTGTCAGGACGGCGAAGAGACGCGGCATGACAACATTCCCGTCATTTCACCCCAAATTTTGGCTGATCCGTTATAAAAGCAATGATGGAGATCTGAAATACAGGATCATTGTGCTCAGCAGAAATCTCACTTTTGACCGCAGTTGGGATGTCTCATATTACTTGGATGGCCATGTCGAGAAAAACGCTTCCACAAAGAATGAACCGGTCTGTGACTTCCTGCGATACCTGCTTTCCCAGCTGCAATCAGATAGAAACAGCAGGGAAAAAGCAAAAAGAATCCGGTCTTTGATCCGTGAGCTTCCTACTGTTGTCTTTGAGACGGCTGAGAAAGAGTTTTATGATTTTGAATTCATACCGAACGGTGTGAAGAAGGCTGCCGGCGGTTTCTATAGCTTTGATAAAACAGAGCTCTTTCAGAAAACATTCCATGAGATCCTGATCATGTCTCCGTTCCTTACCGGTGGAATTATCCGTAGTTTCAATGACCGTAATCAAAGGTCTCCGATAGAAGCCCCCCGATATATGCTCATTACAAGGGAGATGTCCCTTTCCAGGCTGAAATCGGAAGATGTCACCAATTTTAAGATCTACACCATGCGAGATACAGTGATCGATGGTGAGACAGCAATCTCTGAGGGAACACAGGATATCCAGAAACAAGATATTCACGCCAAAATATACATGGTCAGGAAATATGCCAGCACAGATCTTTATTTAGGATCGCTGAATGCTACGCACAGCGGGGTACACAGCAGTGTAGAGTTTATGATCCGCCTCAGGTCAAAAAACCGCTATCTCAATATGGATAAGCTGACAGCCTCTCTTTTTGGTAGTGAAAAAGATGGTTCTGACAATCCGTTTCAAGAGGTGACACTGCAGAATGCCATCATCGATGAAGAGGATGAAAAAACAAGGGCTCTGGATGCCGTAGTCAAGGTAGTCAATCGGAGTAATCCGTCCGCGGTCATAAAGACCGAAGAAGAGTATTACTCTGCCAATGTGCATTTTGGAGCATGCGATACGAAAGGCTTTCAAGTGGAGGTCCGCCCCCTGCTTTCCAGACGGGCAGAGGTTTTCGGAGAGGATATCGTCTTTGAAAGGCTTACTATGACACAGCTGTCGGAGTTTTATGTGGTATCTGTTTCGGATAGTGAGCAGACCGTGGCAAGAGTTCTGATCATTCCTACAGAAGGAATGCCGGAGGACCGTGAAAAGAAGGTCGTCTCCAGCATTGTAAGTAACCGTGACTGCTTCTACCGGTACATTGCATTTCTTCTGGGAGATGATGCGATCCTCTCCATGCTTGAAACAAATGCTGCCGAGGGAGATCCTGGAGGCAGCGTAAACAGGCAGACATATCATGTTCCGGCTCTATACGAGAAAATGTTGCAGACGGCTGCAGTAAATCCAGAAAAGTTTAAGGGCATCGAATATTTGATGAAAACGATTTCCGACAATGGAATCATTCCGGAAGACTTTAAGAAGCTATATGAGACGTTTAAAAAGGCGGTGAGACTGAATGGCTAATGTGGCAGATCAGCTCGATGCAATCGAAGCTAAGATCATGGGTGGTCTGAAGGATTTTCAGCAGGCCACCGTTGAACGGATCGATTATCTTTATCGACATGATCAGAGGCGCGTTCTTGTTTCGGACGAGGTAGGACTTGGCAAGACGTTGATTGCCAGAGGCACTGTCGCCAAGCTGGCGAAATTGCGCCGGGAAGAAGGAGACAGCCTCTTCAAAGTTGTATATATCTGTTCCAATGCTGCCATAGCAGATCAGAATCTGCGAAAACTCCGAGTGACCCACGAAGCAAGGACGGAAAGCACATCTTCCTCGCGGCTTTCGATGCAGCATCTGAACATTTTCAGGCAGGAAAATGACGCTGAACTGATGGACCGCTTTATCCAGTTGATTCCATTAACTCCGGACACGTCATTTAGAATGACGGCTGGTGCCGGAACGGTGTCGGAGCGTGCATTGATGTTCGTGCACCTGCGTCGTCTGCCGGAGCTTGGCAGTTATCTTTCTGAACTTGAGGTGGCTATGCGAAATGATGCCACGTCCAGCTGGGATTCATGGTGTAAAAGCTGGTATGAGCAGGAAGCCGAAGACTGTAATGAAGAATCTGACGGGCGCTATTTCAATTATATGCAGGAGCGGCTCCATAAGGAGCTTTCTGAGGCCTGGTACGATGATGTCACATATATGGATGGCGTTATTGAGCTCTGCCAGGCAATCCGTAGAAACAAAGGGAAACGTGTCAGAGATAATTCTATTATTGGACAGCTACGTGTGATCTTTGCCAAGATCAGCCTTGAGAAGCTGGAACCAGACCTGGTTATCATGGACGAGTTCCAGCGATTCAAGTATCTTCTGAACTCGGATCCGGAATCCGAGACCGGGATGCTGGCGGCTAGGTTTTTCCATGCAAAAAATGTCCGTATGCTACTTTTGTCGGCCACCCCATACAAGATGTATTCCACGCCGGAAGAGATTGATGAAACGAGGCTCGATGAGCATTACACAGAGTTCCTTTCTGTGATGAACTTCCTGAACGAAGATCCGGAAGTGGAGAATCAGTTTCTGACCGTCTGGAGAGATTATTCCATTCGCCTCAAAGAGATGACGATTGGCGATACAACGATCCTTACAGCTAAGGATGCCGCGGAAGACGCCATGTACCAGTCTGTCTGTAGAACGGAAAGGATCTCTGCATCGGAAAATGCCGATATCATTAATGACAGTGACGTCCATGTTCCGCTCGAAGTGCTGGAACAGGATATCAGGTCATATGTTCAGGCACAGGAACTTCTGGATCAGACCGGGGCCAGCTATCATGTGCCGGTGGATTATGTTAAATCAACGCCGTATCTTTTGTCTTTCATGAGAGATTATCAGCTGAAGCGGAATGTCGAGAAATATTTCATAGCCCACCCCGAAGAACTTAAGAAGGTCAATAAGGAATCATTCTGGCTGAAACGGAGTGTGATCGACCACTATAACCGCATTCCCAATAATAACGCCCGCCTCGAAAGAGTAATGAACAACGTCCTGCAGAAGGGTGTGGAGAAGCTTCTTTGGATGCCGCCTTCCCGTCCATACTATGAGATGGAAGGGGCATATAAGAACACGGAATTCTCCTCAAAAACACTGATCTTCTCTGCCTGGGAAATGGTGCCAAGAATGCTGGCAAGCCTGATCTCCTATGAAGCAGAGAGACGTACAGTCGGCAGACTGGCGAAGGACTATCAGGACCGGGATGTCCACTATTTTTATAGCGGAGAAAAGAGGTATCCATCCTCCCGCATGAACTTTTCCCTTCGCAATGGACAACCGGGGGCAATGACGTTGTTCTGCCTTCTGTACCCATCGAAATTCCTTTCGGAGTGCTATGATCCGATCACGTGCATGAATGCAGATATGAGTATCCGTGACATACGGAAGCAGATCCGTGAGAAGATTAAGGATAAACTGCAGGAGATGCCTTCTTCATCTTTCGGGAAAGAGGATACGAGGTGGTTCTACCTTGCCCCCTTGTTTATGGATGGAGATAAACACGCCTGTTTATGGCTTGAAGGCCGGGATAAACTTGCCGATTATGATGACGGTGATGAAAAAACAAGGAAACAAAAGGGCTTCAAGGCGCATATGGATGCCCTGCGGGATCTTTTTCATCAAACACGTGAAGAGAAACTTGTGAATCTGGGGAGACGCCCTGATGATCTCATAGATGTACTAACAGATATGGCGATTGCATCGCCTGCAGTCTGTATCAATCGTACATACCGGAATTATCTGGACGATGGCGAAGAACTTCCGGTTTATATGCCAAGTCAGCTGGCAAGAGTGTTTATCAACCGGATGAACACGCCGGAATCAACCGCGGTTGTAGAACTCGCCTGCGGCAGAAAGACAGACGATGCACACTGGAAGAACTTGCTGACATATTGCCGGCAGGGGAATCTGCAGGCAGTCTTTGATGAATATGCCCATCTGGTCTCCAACGGGATCGACCATGACGAAGCACTGATTTATCAGATGCACCGGCAGATGATGGAAGCTATGGATATCCGGACGACGTTATATAATGTGGATACATATAACAGCTTCCAGAGACGGGCATATGGTCAGAAAGATAGACCGACAAATATCCGGACGCATTTTGCAGTCGCTTTTACGAAGGGAGAAGGAAAAGAAACAGACAAGGACCGAAAGAAGACCATCCGCAACGCCTTTAATTCCCCCTTCCGTCCATTTGTACTGGCGACGACGTCGATTGGCCAGGAAGGACTTGATTTCCACAATTATTGCCGAAAAATTGTACACTGGAACCTCCCGTCCAATCCGATCGACCTGGAACAGCGGGAAGGCCGGATCAACCGTTTTGAGTGCCTTGCTATCCGCCAGAATGTCGCAAAGCGATATGGGAAAAATAAGTTCAACACCGATATCTGGAAAGAGATGTTTGAAAAAGCTGCACATGTCGAGAAGACCGGAGGATCATCGGATCTTATTCCTTTTTGGGGCTTGAGAGAAGAGCCGGATATGGTAAAGATTGAACGCATTGTTCCGATGTATCCATTCAGCCGGGACATTCTCGCTTACGAGAGGCTTATAAAGATTCTATCCTTGTACAGGCTCACTCTGGGACAAGCCAGACAGGAAGAACTTTTGGAATATCTTTTCAAGAACTGCGACGACCCGGAAAGGCTAAAGGAACTGTTTATCAACCTGAGTCCATTTTACAAAGAGCAGAAACATAGATGACAAGCAGTTTGAGGTATGCTGATGGAGAAGATTGTCTACAACCAGGAGAGTATGATACTGATCAAGGAGAAAATTCAGACCATGGTCGGTATAGTTTCAGAACTGGAAGCTGCCTTTCCCGGGAGGTCTTTCTCTCTTGACGGACATCTGATAGGAAGCATCGGAGAAGTCATGGCAGCATACTATTATGGCGTTGAGCTTTATAGGACATCTACTAAGAAACATGATGGTGTTGTAAATGGTCGGGAAGTCCAAATTAAAATCACGCAGCAGAACAACATAACCATCTCAGAGGAACCGGAGTATTTGCTGGTGTTATATCTCACAAAAAAAGGGGACATCTATGAAGTTTATAATGGACGTGGACGGCAACCTTGGGACACAGCAGGAAAAAAAGATTCCCGTAACAGCCGTCACATGAGAGTGAACAGGTTGATAGAACTTGATTCGATGGTTCCCACTGAAGATCGGATCACAGCGCTCCATCCGATTGAAAAAATGAAGAAAGAATTCAAGAACCGTTAAACAGGTGATACGTCATGGGACAATGACTATATATAGATTCATTTGTTTGATGTTGTGATACTGCACAGATATATTAGCCGCAAGAGTACCATGCATCAAAAAGCGCAAAAATAAAATAAACATGAGCATGAAAAATCCCGGCAAACCAATTCACTACGTCTGTGAGATCCTATCACTTACAAAGGGAAAAAACGATATTCAATGAATATGTCGGGTCCGAATGAAGTGGTAAGCGCTGTCTTCTGTGGTAGAGAACCCTAAATAGCGAATACTCCAAAGGAGATTTGAAATCAGAATGAAGAAGATTGCAAAGTATCCACATTTAAAATGTACTATCTGGATTTCAATAGCGGCAATTATCGTTTTCACTGTGTCTCTCATTGTGCCCTGCTCACCTTGGGATTCCATTCTGCAGAACATCTTCGCGGGATTGATTACGGGAATTGTGGTCACATTAATAAGCAGTTTGAAAAGCAAAGAACTTAAAGATGCAGAAATCGAAGATCAGTTCTTGAAGGTTGTGCATGACTTGTACATATCATCCCGCAGGGCGTATGGAGACTACAGGAAGGTTCGGAATGAAAAAGATGATGAGTATTATGAAGGGACGTATGAATTAATCGCGGAATTGCAGGCTATCGAAAGCTTTATCGGAGCGAAGGATAAGGATGAACGGCTGGTCCGGATTCTTGGGAAGAGACCTTCTGAATTCTTTGATACGGAGAAAAGCTATTGCTTCTCAGAACAGAATAAGAGGCATAGTAACTTATATAATCGCCTAAATGATAAATTGTCGTTTGATGAAGAAGAACGAAAAATAATTGATCAAGAGATTAATATCATTCGAAGAGCTCATAGTGTACTTAACAAAAAAGCCTTGAACCGTTTAGATGAGATATTTGACGAAAAGATAGAGATTGAGACAAGTGTACCGTAATATCTGACCGTGTTATCTCACTTAAGCAAGATATGAAGAGTTATACAGAGGATTTTGCATTGAATGAGGTCGAAATAGAGAGTACTACTCCTTTAAGCAACACCCTGCGATATTACGCAGATCATGCGGATACATTCATACAGGCAACTATCGATGCAGATATGAGCGAATCACGAGATCACTTTCTGGCGTATCTACCGGCAGGTGCACATATTCTGGATTTTGGCTGCGGCTCCGGGAGGGATGCGAAAACATTTCTGGAAAGCGGTTATCAGGTGGATGCCGTGGACGGGTCGGAGGAGCTATGCAGGCTGGCCAGGGAGATCACCGGGATCCCTGTGCGGCAGATGCTCTTTCAGGAGTTGGCCGCGAAGAATCTCTATGACGGGATCTGGGCATGCGCGTCCATCCTCCATCTGCCCAAAAAGGAACTGCTGGATGTTGTACATAGGATTGCTGCCGCGTTGAAGCCGGGCGGGATCCTTTATACATCGTTCAAATATGGGAATTTTGAAGGGATCCGTAGCGGCAGGTATTTCACGGATTTTACGGAGGAATCCCTGACGGAGTTCTGGTCGGAATCTCCCGCTCTTAAAATCACAGAGCTGTGGATCACGCAGGACGTCCGTCCGGGCAGGGAGGAGGAGCGATGGATCAATCTTTTGGCAAGGCGCGCTTAGAAATTGATACGGAATATTACAACACGCTGGATATCCCCGGCTTCGCCCTCATGCTCAAGGATCCTTCCTACTGCTACAAGTTCTATTGGCTGGAGGCAATTGTCGGGCTGATCTCTGAAGGGGTCGAAGAGACGACTTTTGACGCCATCATCGATGAGATGATCTGCAGCGCCTGGTATTCCGTCCGGGAGTTCCACATCCATCTCAGCGGTCTGTCGAATGACGGAGGTGTCCGGGACGGCCTGGAGCGGGCAGTCCTGCTGCTCTCCGACCTGAGCGAGCTGCCGGCAAATGCTTCCAGAGTGCAGATCAAAAACGAGGTCCGGAAGTTTAACCGGGAACTGAAAAAGCCAAAGGAGCAGCTCACAAACATGGTTCCCTACCGGGCCCTTGCCGGTTTTTTCGTGAACGCGGGTGAGATCGTGAACTGGGACTCCACTCGTCGTATGATCGCATACATAGAGGCTTTCAACAAGGAGATCACCCCGCTCCCCTACACGCTGGGCACAGGTAGCAAACTGAAAAAGGAAGTGCGCTTCCACCCCGACTGGATCCGGATGATCCAGGACAATGCCGTTTCCATCCTTGGCTGGATCCAGTACGAGAAGGTGAAGTGGCTGCAAAACAACAATCCGGAAGTACCGGGTCTGGTATATAAGCTGGCACCCATGGATGAAAAAATGCGAAAGCTCGGGAAAGTCCGTAAACTCTGGGAGGGAGTTCTGGATTGCCGGGAGATCCGGGATGTTTTCACAGGCGAATCCATCCAGTCCGCAAAGTATGACATCGACCACTTTATCCCCTGGTCCTTCGTCATGAACGATGAATTGTGGAACCTCATGCCGATGGACTCCTCCCTGAATTCGGCAAAGAGCAACCGCCTGCCCCAGTGGGATCCCTTTTTTAACAGATTCTCTGAAAACCAGTTCGTCCTGTACCGGCTCATCCACGAGAAGCCGGGAATCCATAAGCTTTATGAGGGCTGCTGGCGGGATAACCTCCACTCCATCTGGGCTGGACAGGAACTGTACCGCCCGGGGAATTCACGAGAAACTTTTTCAACGATCCTGCAGGACAACATGCGCCCCGTATACGACTCCGCCAGAAGACAGGGGTATGAAATCTGGAAGATTTCAAGCTGATGTCATGTACACTGGATGGACAGACAGAGTTTTGACAGATGCGGATGAGGGAATGGTGGCTGGACTGCCCTTTAACATGCAATTCTCAGTCAGAAGGAAGAAAACAACTTAAAAAATGTGCTGATCACCTTGGATTACAGTCCCATCAACCTCTTAGCCCTTTCAACAAGGCTTAGCTCCTCGGACGCCATCGCAGTAATATATTCCTCGTTTTCTTCTGCATCATCATCGTATTCAGAGTCATACAAGGGGCTGATACTTTCCAACAGGTCGCACAGACGACTGAGTCCATCGACGAAGCTCATTTCAGGATAAGTTCCTGCAAACAGTCCTAAAACCCCTTCCAGGCTTCTGAATGCATATTGTGCTCTCAGCAGACAGATCATGTCTTTTACTGTGAATGGAACAGCCAGGCTTTTCTCATCTTCATCTTTGACGGACGGTTCCTTTTCGGGATTGCAGCCGCCCTGTGCTTTTGCCGCATCCATATAGTCCTGACAGTCTTCTCGTGTTCCCATTAGAAGGCAGGCACGGACATGCAGGCCTATTTCTGTATCCTTCAGGACTTTGTAGAATTCCTGGTCATCGCCGCCTACGTTCCCATCATATATAGTGGAGAGCTTTTTGAGCAGATAATCAATCCCCCGCAGGTCCTTCAGGATTTTGTTTTCGCTATCGATCCCGCAGAGCATTGTAAGAAATCTCTCTAAATCCCTCAGCGCATCATGAGCAATAATCAGTTTCTCCATGCTTCCTGCCGTAAACATGACGGACGACTCTGCAGTCTCCTCAAGATTATCAGAATTGAAGTGTGTTTTTCTCATGATTCTTCCCCTTTGCTGTAGTAATTCGTGTTTATGTTGGATCTTCTAATGGCAAAAGATCATCTGTGGACGACAGGCACTCCGGCATTTCGATCACGCCGCCGTAGTCCAGGCCAGCTTTCTTCGCCTGCGTATGCTGGTGCTCGCGGGGGATCTCGAAGACCTTCGTCAGGAATCCTCCCTGCCCGTCAGAAATGGACCGGCGGAGCTTTGCACCGGTCTGATGAAAATGGAAGGGGACGCCGTATTCCACACACTGGACATGGGTATTCACGACCCATCCGTAGTCACAGACGCGGGCCTCCGGGCCGGATTCTCCGCCGCAGGAGACGGACTCCAGGACGCGGCTATTGTCAGGATTTCTGGCGCTTCCGTACTTCTCCAGATACTTCCGGATGTCGATGGCTTCCAGCATCGGCTCATGGGTGATGGACTTGTGCCGGATCGGCAGCTCCAGGAAGATGGGGAGACGCCTGTCTGTCCAGTGCTGGTTCTCGCAGGTGCAGCTGATGTGGACGTGGCCCCATCCCTCGCCCCAGTCCGTTGGAAGGGACTGCAGGATCCGTTCCGGGCGTTTGGTGATCATAAAAAAGGTGCAGTCCGGGCGGCGGCGCATCATGTCCCAAGCTTCCGGGCGCCATTTGTCCGCGGCATCGATAAAGAAGTCGGAAGTAAAGCAGGTGTAGACCGTGGATCCGGCGGGGATGCGGTACATGCCTTTGTATTGTCCTGAGCGGTACTTTCGGACCGGCAGGTTGAAGGCTGCGGTCTTGTGGACATTGGTCGGGTCTTTTCCATACTCTTCATCGCGGCGGTACATGTAGCAGTGCAGGCACCCGGGACTCACCTTCCTGCTGCAGCCGTGCCAGAGGTTCCAGGTGATCCTTACGGGCGGGCGAAGGTCCTGCTTAGGGCACAGTGCGGGATCGGCACCGCACTTATCGTGACGTGTTGAGTCTGTACGGGAAGGATCCTCAGATGCAGATGGAAAGAGGCTCATCTGCTGAAAGCCTGCGGTTTCGAAGTTTTCCATCAGATAGCAGCCTCCTTTCCTGACTGACGCGCTGTTTCTGTAACCGATTCATGGTTTATGCCCTGCATAGAAAGGCCTCCGTTCCCTGCGCAGGGGCACCGGGCACTTTTCATAGACGACATCTGTGACGGCACAGTCAAAGATCCGTTCCGAGGTCCAAGGCGGCATGGCTTCAGGGTTCAGCCACTCATTCAGCAGTTCCTTATCCGAGGAATTGAAGATCACCGGCATCTTATTGTGGATGAACATGATATTCGGCGCGGCGTAATGCATAAGGATCATGAAATGAGGGAATTTCACGCCTCCGTGATCCTCGATCTGGTAAATGCCTCCCAGGAGGGTGATAGAGGAGCCCCTGGTCTGCAGCATGTAGCGGTCGCCGATGCTGTCGGACAGATCCGGATCGGAAAGGGACATCTTTTTGGAATGTCTTCTGCTCCTCCGTTCTGATTCCGGCGTCTGGTCTCCAAAGGTATCGTAAGAGATGACCGGGTGAACCCGTTCCCAATCAAAATACCACGATGCGGGGATCAGGCACCGATGCCTTGCCCATGCATCAAGGAGGACCGGATTCCCTGTGTCCTCAAGGATATTTATATCCACAGACGGGATAAAGCCGTCCAGTTTTGTGGAAAATCCCCACATCATGGGATAGACGCGGCCGCCGCCCTTTCCGTCAGGCGCAATGACAGGGGCGATATCCGAGAGATGGACATCCCCGCAGGTCGTGACGGGTTTTGCGATCGTACTGGAGATCCTCTGCATCAGGCTGTGGTGCCTGGCAGCAACTGCGATTTTGTGCATCCATTCTGCCTTTTCAAGATAATAACCACTGCACATGCGGTGTGCCTCCTCCTGCTGCCTGTCTTCATTCTTCATTTCACGATTTCACATTTGCAGACACATTTCCTGGTTTCGCATCCGGAACCGTTTTCTCGATTACTTCAGCCCATGTTTTTTTACAAATTCACGGATCTCCCGGTGGCGGATCTCTTCCAGGGAGTCCAGGTCGGCCCTGCAGGGGAGGTCCGTCTCCGAAACGATCCCGAGGACCCGCCCGCGGATCTCCACATGGTCATCCGGCGATGTCAGGCCGAACGGAAGATTCCTGTTGAGCGAGTAGGGGCCGTCCACGCCCAGGCGCTTGATATGGAGTCCTTCCCGCGATACACAGATGATGTCCTCCCCGACTTCGACTGACTGCGTATACTGGACATAGACATGCTGGCCGTCACGGTAGACCGGGAGCATGCTGTCCCCTTTCACGCGCATGACCGCGTCCGCATTGAGGTTGTTCCCGTTCTTAAAGACGAAGCAGTAGTTGTCGACGGGGATGTCGCTGAAAGCATATCCGTCGCCTGCGGCGGCTGCGGTGGAGACATGCGCGAGGAGGATGCTGTTCTCATCCAGGATCCTGTCATTCGCCATGACCTCCTCATCCAGCATGCTGCTGACCATGCGTGCCGCGACCCGCTGTCCGACAGGGCTCAGCTGGCGGTACTGCTCCAGGAGGATCTGCTCCTGGTTCGTAACGGTAAATTCTGGTGACATATCCGCCGCGCCGAGCAGTTCATAGAGGCTGATGCCGAAAACCAGGCACATGGGGAGCAGCAGGTCAAGGTCCGGGCGGTACTTCCCTCCTTCCCAGTTCCCTACCGTATTGCGGGTGACGCCGAGCATGTCCCCCAGCTCCTGCTGGGAGAGGCCCGCACTGCCGCGGTATTTCCGGATCAGGTCCGCCATCGGGACGCTCCTGATCGGTAAGGATTTGTTTGCATCCACACGGGGTTTCTGCGAGCGGTCAGTGTAGTTCGGGGAGTGGATCCTGCCTGCGGCATGGACTGCCCCCGCTTTTTTGCCTTCCGGAAGCATGGAAATATCTGCTTCGGCAGCTCCTTCGAAAGACGCGGCGCCGCTGTCCTGCATGCCCGTATCTGTTTTCACCTCTTTTCCGCTCCTGCTGCTTTTTTTAGCCATAGCGGCCTCCTGTTCTAAATCGGATCCGGGCAGGGGTTTGACGAACAGCAAAAGTGTCTTCCGCGCCCGGAAGTGGGATACCTGATGTTGCTAATTATAGCAAATAAAATCTTACATTACAATACGTATATGAAAATATAATATTACATTTTCTCTTGAAAAACTGTCCTGCCCACTTTATAATACAGACCATACAGACAGGGCGGGCAGACCTGCATGCGAGGCAATGCAGGGTTCGCACCTGCCAGACAAAGAAGGGATGCTGCGAAGGGAGGAATGGGAATGGGCATCTATGCAGCAGCAATTGTCCCCTATGACGGAGATATTCTGTTTGCGAACCTGCCGGTGACGACGATGGCCCCTATGAAAGGGATCGAGGACAGAAGGAGGATTTTTTCCATCGATGAGATCCTGCAGGAAAACTACGGAGAGGACTTCCACAAGACGATCACTTACTATGTGGAAATGACTCCGGAAGCGATCACAAGCCGGCCAGAGTTTGAGGGCGCGGTATCGCTCTGTGTCAGGCGGACACGTTTCAATCGTGTTGAGACGGTAATAGGGCAGCCGCAGAACGCAACTGTCGTGGACGTTGTCGTGTCCTCCGTGATCGAGGCGGAGTTTCCGCAGGGCACCGATACAGAGGTATCAGGGAAAGGAGGACCGGCCTCTTCTGCCGGAGGACAGGTGGGGAACAAAAGCCCGGCGGCAGTTTCCGCTCAGAAAAGTGTGGGCTCGAAGGCCCGTCCGAAGCGGCGCCGCGATACGGTAGACTTCCGGATGCGGTATGTCCTTGATATGCGCAAAGAATACAAATGCATCGCCGGACCAATCGTGGAACCTTACAGGGAACTGAAGAAGGACGTGTTAAACAGCCCTTGCAGGATCCGGGCTTCGAAATACCTGCTCCCCATCATGTATGAGGAAGACTACGACAGGATGGCACGCTGGATACTGGAAAAGTATTATTCCGAAGCGATCAGAAAAGGAGCACCGGTCTGCGGCATGCAGCTGGCGGCAAGGATGGGGCTGAAGGTCGTGTTTACGACATATCCAGAGGAATCCAACATCCTGGGACAGGTCTATTTTGACAACGGGAAAGTGAATGTCGTCAATATGGACGGATCCCCCGTCACGATGGAAGCCGCCAAAGATACCATCTATATCAATATCCTGGCGTGCAGGACGCGGGAGGAACTGAACAGCACGGTGATCCATGAGTGCGTCCACAGATACAAGGACAAGCTCTTTTTCCTCCTTCAGTGCATGGCAGGCCGGGAGTATACGAGCTATGTCAACCGGAGGCGGAGAAGCGGACGGCGGGATTACAGGATCCCGAAGACGGAGATTGACTGGATGGAGATGCAGGCTGAAAAAATGCCTGCCCACATCCTCATGGAAAAGGAAACGACGACCGCCGTGATCGAAGAGCTCCTTTCTGAGATGGGCGGCATCCGGTCCCCTGAGAACATGGAGCGGATCATGTGTGTCCTCGCCCGGCGCTTTCACACGACAAGGTTCATGGCGAAGATCCGCATGAAGCAGCTGGGGTATGGCGAGGCGGAAGGGATCTACAACTTCATTGACGGAAAGCACATCCCGGACCACGGATGCAGCGGACCGTGGCCGGAGGGCGTGACCTACACCATCTCTCCCGCGGATCTGCAGAGGGCGGCGGGATCGCCGGATTTTATCAATGAGATCTCCAGACGCAGGTATACCTATGTGGAGGGGCACCTTTGCCTAGATATGGACACCTTCGTCCACCGCTGGAACGGTGTATGCACCCGCCTGACTGCCTATGCCAGACGCCACATAGAGCAGTGCTGCCTGGGATTCAGCTTCCACGGCAGGACCGGGAGCGGGAACTATGAAGCCGGCGTCGCGTCGAGACTGAAAGAAAATAAGGCAGGCCTGTATCCGGGCGTCCGGATCGCTTCAAAGCCGGGGACTGCTGAATGGGACAGGGAAGTTGCGATGTTCTCGGCGGATTCGGACGATTGGGCAAAGATCGCTCTGCAGCTTACCGGGGACTTCAAGGAATCTTTCGATATCATACGCAAGGCAAAGGGCGTTTCTGTCACAACCCTTGCGGAGCGCCTCGGGATCAGCACGCAGTACTACTCAAAGATGATGAAAGGCCGGATCTCCCGTCCCCAGCTCGTCGGGATCTGCGTGGAGCTGAACATCAGGTATGATATAAGCTCCATCCTTATGGACCTGAGTGGGAACCGGTTTACATACAGGAATGAGGACGTTTACCTTTTACCTATGCTTATGAATCCACAGGATTTTACCATAGAGAGGTGCAATGCCATCCTGCAGAGTAACGGATACGACCCTCTCTTTCCGCGGAGCAGGAACGGAGAATCAGCAATGGCACTGTAAAAAAACGAATAAAAAGAGAACGGGCAGATTCAGAGCCGGGCGCCTCAGGGGTGCCCGGCTTTTTTCGACCTGTACGGTTGGATCGCCCAAAGGCGATCCAACCGTACAGTTAGTTTTGTATCCTACATGGCTGCCTGAAACAGAAAACCGGAAACAAACAGCTCCCGATTCCCCGGCATCTGCCTGCCGCCTCACCTGTCTGGATACGACAGCTTCCTGTGGACACAGGAGAATAAAAGTGTTTACCCGGAGACACGTTTTTCGAAAAAATCAGGAAAATTTCCCCAAAACAGCCAACAAACTGGTTGATTGAAATTCTTCAATATGTAGTACTTTACCGTCGTGATTCAGCCACATCTTGTTCCAGACAGCCTTTTAAAGTCAAAAACACGTCCCATTTCAGTCAACCATCTGGTTGGCTGTTTTATTTTTGCCCCGGAGATACCCTATATCCACCGGGCGGGCCGGGAAACGGTACATCCGGCAGGCGCTTTAGCCCTGAACAGAGGGCTGCCGTAGCAGATCGACGTCAGTGCAAGTTTTACGAAGGAGGCAGGATATGGGCATAACGTGGAGCAGAGAGGACATCCCCTATGACGCTATGGGCGATTACAGCGGGTTTGATTTTGGAAGTCCAGGAAAGGAGGAGCAGGAATACCTGGAACAGGAAGACCAGGACAGGAGCCGATAGGCTGACGACGGCTCCGGGCGGGACTGTTTCAAAGGATCCCGCTGGCGCATAAAAGGAATGCCGGCCACTCCGCAGTGAGCCGGTAAGGAACAGGAGGTTCCGGCACATCCGTTAAAAAAAACGGGTGTGCCCGGAGCCTTATTTCAGTGCATGAAACATTGATCGACGGCAGACGGCCACCCGCAGCCGAAAGGCAGAAAGGTGGTCGAAATGAAGACATTGATGGAACTGATGCTCACAGCAGATAAAGCTCCCTGGGAGGAAAGGGTGCCGAATGCTAACACAGTCATAGATTCAGGCAGCCCGGTCATCGCATCGGAAAAGGCGGGCGACGAGACCGACGCAACAGTCTTTCAGAACGGATATGTAATTTACAGGAAAGGAAGGCACACTACTGTATTCCCGCTCCATGCCTGTAGGGAGTACAGGAACGTCGACGCAACAGGAAATGAGCACATCCTCCCCTTTGAAGTATTTGCGGACCAGCCCTGGCTGACGCGCGTCTTCATGGAAGGCGAGGACCGAATTATACACAGTAAAAATGCTATCCGCAGGCATGCCGGGGAACTCTCCCACGACACAAAGAAGGAAGGCTGGGGCTTTCTCATGGACAAAGGAGCAAACGATCCCCTCAACCTGATGATCGAGGCGGAGACGTGGAGGGAGGAGCACGAAAAACTCCAGAGCCTCCTGGAAACACTCACGGAGCGCCAGCATTTCATCCTGATGGAGTGCGTCGTGAACGGGCGCATGCAGGAAGACGTGGCAAGAGAGATCGGTACGACGAGGATGAATGTGTCAATCCAGCTCCAGCGGGTCCTCAAAAAAATGCGCGATGCCTTCGGAATCTCCTGGAAGAGCTTTTACCGCAACCATTTCTACCGGGAAGAGACAGTCCTTCAGCAGGGTTGAACGGACAGAGTGAAAACAGCTGTAAGCAGGGAAGGCGATGTCAGATGTGCCGTAGTCTTCGCAGGGAACAGAGCGTTAATGCATACGGAATATAGCTTTCTGCGTCAGGGCCCGGCATCTCAGAAATAAAATGAAATTTTTTCCGCGCGGGTGTTTTCCTGGCGGCTGATTTCTTTGGGATTGATAGGAAAGGGACTTTTTGGGAAAGGAGGGCTGAAAACATGAAGACATAGAAAAGGTACAAACGGAACCTGTAACCAGCTCAAACCGGGAAAAACCGGAGAAAGGAAAACAGAACGTATGAGAAAGTCATACCTGGCCGGGCGGATGCTGTCAGGACTGCTCAGTGCCGTCATGGCGCTGTCGGTGGCAGCAGCCCCCATGGCCTCATGGGCGAAAGAACAGCCGCCCGATGAAACGCTGGAGAAATACGTATCCTCCCTCCCTGAGCTCGACAAGGTAAAAGAACAGCGCAAAAGGGACGAGATCATCACAGCAAAGGATTATGAAGTCGAATATGGCGCAGAGATCGACCTGAAGACAGACTTCACTAACCTGAAGATCCCTGATGAAAAGAAGGTGGCGGTATCCTTCTACGAGGCAGAAAATGCCGACGGGAAGGCCTTCACTGCCAGCCATCCGGATACCTATAAGGCAGTCTATTACGCGGAGCCGAAGAATACGAAGCATCCCGCATACCGCTTCAACCGGAACGTCATTGTGAAGGAAAAGAAAGTGGCGCAGGACATTGCGGCAGCAGGCACAACAGCAAAGGAGACTGCAGCAAAAGAAACGGATGTTAAAACGACAGCTGTAAAGAGTGCTTCTGCCGCTTCACAGAAGACAGCGCCTGCAGACGGCTCTAATGAAAAGAAATCCGAAGAAGGAGGATCCGGAGAGGACGCTGAAGACGCGGATGCGGATGAAGATACAAGCTCTCCTGCAGCTGATAAAGCGCATAAAGAGACCTCCAATCCGAAAGAAGCGATTACCGAAAGCCCTGAGGAAGAGACCGTCTCAACGATGAAGTCTGACGGTGCGGTTGCTGCTGACGAGGAGGCATCAGAAAAGAAGGCAGACAGTACAGCCGATTCTGCAGAAACGGCATCCACGAAATCTAACTCCGAAAACACTTCCACAGAGAAAACCGGATCATCCGATAAAGCGGCTAAAGAAGATGCTTCTATCAACTCTACCGTAGGACAGACATCTGCTTCCGGAAGCGATAAAGAAGAAAAAGCTGCTGCAGACAAAGAAAAAGCTCCTGATGCAGAGACCACAAGTTCAGAAGCATCTGCAGCAGATCCTGCATCTGCGGATACCTCCAATCCTGCATCTGAATCCTCAGAAAAAGCAGAATCGGATGGTACGGCTGCCACAGCTACAGCAGATACGGCAGCTGCAGAAGCTGCAGTGTCGACAGCAGAATCGTCGGCTGCCGATGCTACCGGGGACGCTGTGTCTGCACCTGCAGAAGCAGCCGCTGAAAGCGAGGATCCCTACGGCGACGAAAACGGCTGGACCACCGCAGGCATCATTAAGTGGGCGACCGAAGAGGAAGAGATCTCCCTGGCGGAAATGGGCGTGGGAGAAACCGTGACCTTTGAAGTCCCGGCAAAGAGGGGAGCGCTGAAAGCCTCTTCTACCGGCACGATGAAGGTTGAAATTACAAAGGGCGAACGTTACCACTACAATGATTATGACCTCGGGCACTTCTGGACCCATCCTTATTACGTGAAATACGGGAATGTTTCCGCAACAGCCTACTGCATCGAGCCGTCAAAGAGCGCTCCGGAATCCGGTACCTACACGATCACGAAGATGAAGGATTCAAAGAACCTGGCAAAGGTCTGCTACTACGGCACGAAGTACTCGGGTGACGAAGGCTTTTTTGCAGAGAACTATCCAAGCTTCCCTGCGCCGGAGCGTTTCATCATCACTCACATCGCGGCAGGCTACGCCAATGAAGGAGAGGAAGCCTTCCGGGGGACGAACGACAAGGGCAAAAAGCTCGCGATGGAGATGTACAACTATTGCGTGAACATGCCAGATATTCCGGATGTGGACATGTCGTTTTCCGAGGACAAAGTGACGGCTTACGTGGACGGCAGCGTCCAGCGGACGAAGGAGATCACCTTCAAGGCGGACGAACTGCAGACCATCACCTTCAAGCTCCCCGCCGGCGTGAAGCTCCACAATGTCACAACCGGAAAGACCAGTGCCGCAGGCGCGCAGGTCGAGATTGGCGGCGGTACGAAGTTCTACTTCTCCGCACCTCTCACGCAAGCGAAGGACACAGGCCTGACCTGGAGCTCGAAGATGCAGGGCAGCGTCACGAAGGACTACTCTGCCTACATGATCACGGGCGGCGACGAGGATGAGCAGAACCTCGGGCTTGTATTTGGGGAGGAAGTGGATAACGAAGCGAAGTACGTTTCCCTGTCCGTGACCTGGGTACAGAGCTCGATCATCACGATCACGAAAACAGCTGCATCCGGCGGCAAAAAGCTGTCCGGTGCCGTCTATGGCGTCTACTCCGACAAGGACTGCACTAAACTGATCGTGAAGATGCCCGCGACTGATTCCAACGGCGTCTCTAAAGCCGAACTGGACGCGTCCGGAACTGTGTACCTGAAGGAACTGGTCGCACCCAAGGGCTTTAAGCTCTCCGACGCTGTGACAGCTGTCACCCTGACTGCCGGATCGACGGCTTCGAAGACATTCACAGATACAGAGATCCTGGGATCGATCAAAGTCACCAAAGAGGGACAGGTCCTGACCGGCGCGACAACGAACGCAAACGGAACCACCTTTACCTATACGAAGGACAAACTTGCAGGTGCCACTTACAGCGTGACCGCAGGTGCGGACATTACTTCTGCGGATGGAACCGTCGTCCATAAAAAAGGTGCTGCAGTCGGTACGATCAAAACCGGCAGCAACGGGGAAGGCACGCTCGGGAACCTGCACATGGGTACCTACATCGTCACTGAGACCGGCGCTCCGAAAAATTTCGTCAACAAGGGCGAGAGCAAGACCGTGACCCTTAAGGCCGGCAGCACGGATGCAGACGTGACGGTAACTGCCGCCTTTACCGATGACCGTCAGAAGGTCGAAGTCACTGCCATCAAGCAGGATAAACTGACTTCCACCAATCTTTCCGGCGCAGTCTTTGGCCTGTACGCTGACGCGGATATCACGAACAGCGCAGGGACGACCATCGTCAAAAAAGATGCCCTGATCGGCAAGGTGACGACAGGCACGGACGGCAAGGGGAAGTTCTCCGCCGATCTTCCTCTGGGCAGCAAATTTTACGTGAAAGAACTTGCCGCTCCGGCAGGTTATAAGCTGAACGGAACGGATACATATTCCTTTACGACCACCTATACCAACGATAAACAGGAAACTATTACCTTTTCCCATACCTTTACAAATGAGGAGATCCGCGGGAAGCTCACGATCTACAAAGAGGGCGAAGTGCTCTCCGGCGCAACATCGACAGACAGCGGCACGACTTTCAAGTATGAAGTGAGAAAGCAGAAAGGAGCGACCTTCTCTGTCTATGCCGGTGCGGACATCAAGTCTGCAGGCGGCAGGGTCATCTACAAAAAGGGCGACCTCGTAAAGAGCGGCCTTGTGACCGGAAATGAAGGCAGCGTCACCCTCGACAACCTGTATCTTGGAACCTACACCGTGAAGGAGACCGGCGCTCCGGCGAATTTCGTACTGAACAGCATCGGCAAGGACATCACCCTGTCTCTTTCCAATGCTGAAGGAAAGGAAGTCCTCGGCTCTGTGACCATCCGCAACGAGCGCCAGAAGGCGAAGGTGACCGTCGTCAAACAGGACGATACTACAAAGAATCAGCTTTCCGGCGGCATTTACGGCATCTACGCTGCGGCGGATATCAAGTCCGCGGACGGAAACGTCGTTGTGAAGAAGGATGCATTCATTGAGAAAGTAACAACAGGATCGGACGGCTCTGCTGTCTTTAAAACGGACCTGCCCCTGAACAACAGGTACTATGTGAAGGAGATCCAGGCCCCGAAGAATTATTACCGAAACCAGACAGATACCTACACATTTTCATTCAATTACACCACCCAGGATCATGCAGAGACCGCCTTCTCCCACACCTTCACGAATCCCCGCGTGGACGCGAGGATCGACCTGACGAAGGTGGACAAGGAAACCGGTGCAGCGCCCCAGGGTGACGCGAAGTTCCTGAAGGCGGCCTATGGCCTTTTTGCAAGGGAGGACATCGTCCATCCCGACGGAAAGACCGGCGTCCTGTTCAAGGCGGGCGCGCAGGTCGCGACGCTCACAACAGATAAGGACGGCAAAGCCTTTATCGAAAACCTGTATCTCGGGAAATATTACATCAAGGAGCTCATTCCTTCCGAGGGATATCTTCTTGATGAGACCGAGCATGACATTGACTGCGCCTACGAAGGCGACCTCGTAAAGACTGTGAAGAAAACCTGCACTTCCAAAGAGCAGGTCATCAAGCAGCCCTTCCAGGTGATCAAAGCCGCCAACAACGGCCAGACTGACGCGGACATTCTGAAGGGCGTGGGGTTCTCCGCCTATCTCATCAGTTCCCTGAAGACGAACGCCGATGGCAGCTATGATTTCACCGGTGCAAAGCCCGTCGTCCTCACGGAAGACGGCAAAACGGAGATGTTCACGGACAAAAAGGGATACGCAGTCTCTATCCCAATCCCCTACGGGAAATACGTTGTCCGTGAAACGACCACACCCCATAACTTTACGCCTGTGGATGATTTCAATGTGACGATCACTGAGAATCATCCCGCAACGCCGCAGCAGTGGCGCGTGCTCCTGGATGATGAATTTGAGGCAAAGCTCAAGATCATCAAAAAGGACGACGAGACGAAGAAACCGGTCCTTCTTCCCGGAACCGAATTCAAAGTCTACGACATGGACGCGAAGAAGTACGTGGAACAGGTGACGACGTATCCGTCCGTGACGACCCACAAATCGTATTTCACGGATGAAAACGGCTGGCTCATCCTGCCCAATAACCTGAAGCCCGGCAATTACCGGATCGAAGAAGTATACGCCCCGAACGAGTATATTCTGAACCACAGCCATTTCGAGGTGGCGGTAGACACGAACACGGCCTATCAGATGGACGGCACCTCCGGGGATGCCATCATCGAGGTGGAAGTGGAAAACCAGCCTGTAAAAGGCGAGCTCACTATCAAAAAGTCCGGCGAAGTCCTGACCTCCTTTGACAGTGATTTCCACTACGAAGAGCGCAGCCTTGCCGGCGCGGAATTCGCCGTTTACGCGGCGGAGGACATCTTTACACCCGATTACCAGAAGAATCCTGACGGGAACCGCATCCGGATCTACGAAAAGGATACCCTGGTCGCAACTGTAACTACGGAGGAGTCCGGAACGGCGGAGGTCACAGACCTTCCCCTTGGCACCTACCGCGTGGAAGAGACAAAGGCTCCCGAAGGCTTTGTTTTAAACACGGAGCCGCAGGAAGTGACTTTCTCCTACCTGAACCAGGAAACGCCTGTTATCGGACAGACTGCGGAATTCACAGACGACCGCCAGAAAGTGGAAATCTCTGTGGAAAAACAGGATGCTGAAAGCGGAAAAACTGTTGCCGGAGCTGTCTTCGGCCTCTATTCCGCAGAAGCCATCAACGCAGGGACAGGCACGATGCTTGCAGACGCGGACCTTCCTCTCGTGGAAGCGGACACCCTGCTTGCCGAAGCGGTTTCCGACGAAAACGGGATCGCAGCCTTCGCGCCGGATCTGCCCCTCGGACAGTACTACGTGAAGGAACACAAAGCACCTGCAGGATATGTCTCTTCCGACGAGGTGCTGAAATTTGATGCTTCCTATCAGGGGCAGGACGTCCCTGTCGTGAAGCTCACTGCAGTAAAGAAAAACGAGCCCACAAAGGTCGAGTTTACGAAGTCCGACATCACCAGTGCGGAGGAGATCGACGGCGCAGTGCTGACGATCCTTACCCGCAGCGGCGAAGTCATCGAGCGCTGGACCACCGTCAAGGGCGAGCCCCACATGGTGAAGTGCCTGTCCGCAGGCGAGTCCTACGTCCTGCGTGAAGAGACCGCTCCTTACGGCTATCTGCGTGCAGAAGACGTTGTTTTCACAGTGGAAGACACCGGCGAGATCCAGAAAGTCGAGATGCAGGACAAGGTCCCGACCGCCCTGCTGATCATCAACAAACGCGGCGAGTTCCTGGACAAAATTAGCCCTGTGGACACCGCACAGGGAACCATTGAACACTTTTTTGATTACATCGGCGGCAGCCTGAAGACCGTTACCTTCGACGTCTATGCGGCGGAGGACATCAAAGCGGCTGACGGCGTGACCGAAGATTATTTCAAAAAAGACGAACATATCGGAACGATCACAACGGACGACATCGGCATCGCGAAGCTGGGGGACATCCCGGTGGGCAGATACTACGTCGTAGAAAAAGAGACCGCCTACGGCTACGTGCTTGACGCGGAGCCCCGCTATGTGGACCTCTCCTATCGCGACCAGTACACGCCGATCGTTGTCTACGACGAGAAGTGGCAGAACGCGAGGCAGAAAGTCTCCGTACACGTCGTAAAGACGGACAAAGAGACAAAAGAACCGCTCAAGGGAGCCATCTTCGGCCTGTACACAGCTGACGCAATCCTCTCCGCTTCCGGCGAGACCCTGATCGACAAAGACGAGCTGATCGAGCAGCGTGCCACCAATACGAATGGCGAGATCGCTTTCACGGCAGACCTGCCTGTGGACGGGAAATACTACGTCGCAGAGATCTCCGCTCCGGGCGGATACGTGACCAGTGACGAAAAGAAGGAATTCACCTTCGAATACCTGGGGAGCGAAACACAGACCGCATCCTTTGAGTTCACATTTGAGAATGCCCCGACCATGGTGGAGATCTCCAAAGCAGATGTCACCACCTGCGAGGAGATCCCCGGCGCGCACCTGGATGTCATGGACAAAGACGGCAGAGTCATCGACGAGTGGGTCTCTGAAGAGACGCCCCATATCATCCGGCACCTTGTCGTCGGAGAGACCTATTACCTGACGGAGCGTATCCCCGCAAACGGATACGCGACGGCAGAAACAGTCGAGATCACCATCGAGAACACGGCAGAGCAGCAGAAGGTGCAGATGTTTGACGAGCCGACGAAGGTCCTGATCTCCAAGACCGACATCACCACCTGCGAGGAGATCCCGGGCGCGAAGCTCACCATCTTTGACAAAGACGGGAAAGCTGTCAAAACCTGGACTTCCGGGAAGAAGCCGACTTACATCGAAAAGCTCCCGATCGGGGACTACGTGCTCCGTGAGGAACTGGCTCCCGATGGCTACGTCCGTGCGGAAGACGTGAAGTTTACCGTAAAGGACACCGGCATTGAGCAGAAGGTGGAAATGAAGGACAAGTACACGAAAGTACAGATCTCCAAGCTGAACATGACCACCAGCAAGGAGATTCCCGGCGCCCACCTGACACTCTTTGACAAGGACGGCAAGGTTATCGAAAAGTGGGTATCCACCAAGGAGCCGCACATGATCGAGCGCCTGCCGGCCGGCGAGTATATGCTCCGTGAGGAGCTGGCCCCCGACGGCTACGTTCGTGCGGAAGACGTCAAATTCACTGTAAAAGAGACCGGCGAGATCCAGAAGGTCTACATGAAGGACGACTACACCAAAGTGCATGTCTCCAAGCAGGATATGACGACCAGCAAGGAGATCCCCGGTGCCCATCTGACACTGTTCGACAAGGATGGCAAGGTCATCGAGAAATGGATCTCCGGCGACAAGCCTCACTACATTACAATGCTGAAACCCGGCGAATACATGCTCCGTGAGGAACTTGCCCCTGACGGCTACCTCCGTGCCGAAGACGTGAAGTTCAAAGTCGAGGAGACCGGAGACATCCAGAAGGTCTACATGAAGGACGCTTATACAAAGGTCCAGATCAGCAAGACTGATATGGTGACGAAGGAAGAGATCCCCGGCGCAAAGCTGACTGTCTTCGACAAAAATGGAGAAACCGTTGAGAAATGGACTTCCGGAAAAGAGCCTCACATGATCGAAAGGCTCAAGCCCGGCACCTATACCCTCCGCGAAGAACTCGCTCCTGACGGATACATCCGCGCGGAAGACGTGAAGTTCACCGTCAAAGAGACCGGCGAGATCCAGAAGGTTGCCATGGTCGACGACTACACCAAGGTGCAGATCTCCAAGACGGACATGGTGACGAAAAAGGAACTGCCCGGCGCGAAACTCACCATCTTCGACAGCAATAACGAGACCGTCGCCAAATGGACCTCCGGCAAAGAGCCTCACATGATCGAAAAGCTCAAACCCGGCACCTACACCCTGCGTGAAGTGACCGCCCCTGACGGCTACGAAGTCGCTGAGGACGTCAAGTTCACCGTCAAGGAGACCGGCGAGATCCAGAAAGTCGCCATGGTCGATGCGCCGAAAGGCAGCAAGACCACCACACCCGGCGGCGGTGGCGGCAGCTCCACACCCAGGAGCAGCACGCCCACAACACAGAGGACGTATAACCCTGTCAACACCGGCGACACCACGGACATCGTGCTGTGGGTCCTGCTCTTAGTCCTGGCAGGAATCTTTGCAGGTGCTTTTCTGGTGGCTAAGAAGGGGATGGACAAAGAGGACCTGAACGACAACTGACGAACACAGCCCACCTGCCTTGAATAATGATTGAATCGGGGCATCCACTGCCCCTGACCAGTTATGCGGCAGGTAATAGCTGAACTGCATGCGGAAGGTCCGCGGTCATATGGACCGGGGGCCTTCCCGTGCAGACCGGCTGACTGAAATACACTCAATTAACTGGAGGATCAATGATGATAAAGACGGAACAGGCACGTACGAAACGCACAAGTACCCGCAGCCTCCCATGGCCGGAAAACCTGATCACGGACATTGGGCTGGCATATGTATTTGAGGACGAAACATACAGGGAACTGACAGACGACCAGATGAAGGGACTTCTGTATGTTATCAGCATGCTCAGGGACAGACAGAAAACTGTCCTGCGGATGCGGTACCAGGAAAAGAAGACATTGCGGGAGATTGCGGAAACCCTCTCGCTGTCACCGGAGCGCGTCCGGCAGTTGGTGATCAGAAGCCTCCGCATCCTCAGGCATGAGCCTTACAGGGCATATTTCCGAGACGGATATACGGCTGTGACAGATGCTGACAGACAGAAGACGGATGAAGAAGAGAAAGCGAAAGAAAAAGAGAAAGCAGGCATTCGTGATGCAATGCCGCAGCTGTACAAGATCGGGATCGGTGATTCCGGCTTATCCACAAGAACATACAATGTTCTCAAGAGGGCAGGCATAACGACTCTGGGGCAGGCAGCAGAAGCAATCGCCCTGAATCCCAAAGCACTCTTCCGCGTCCGGAACCTGGGAACAAAATCCTTCGCAGAGCTTATCGGCAAACTGGAGGAGTACGGGTTCGAATGCAGCATGGTGAAAAGCGAATACGGCATCTGCTGACTGACAAGGCCTCAAAATAACGGTCGCGTACTGCTTCACGCAAAAGGGTAAAGTCAGCTGAACAATATGACTATCTGACATTGCATCTTTACCCGGCTCAAAAGGGGCAGATTCTACCGCAGTTCTGCGGAGGGTCTGCCCCTTTTTTGTGTGCTGCATAAGCTTCCGTTGGCTTCATCACGAATAGATTTTTAAAAATATTCGACTTTTTTCGCTTTGGGTGTTTTCCTCAGCCCGGATTTCTTTGGGATTGGTGAGAGGAGGGACCTTTCCCTTCCCTGCCAATCCTTGACAACTGAATACCCTGCTGCCTGGGTGGATACCGGCAGGGCCTGCGCGTATGCATGCCCTGCCGAGAAAACGTTGCGGAAGAAACGGGACAGGAACGGGCCGGGGCGGGCAGGCAAAAACAAAACAACAAGAAAAACTGCTTAAACGCAGATACTATGCGGCGGGGCTCTTTGTGGTGCAGATCACAGGGAGGGCCGCCGCATGCATGTGCGCTTAAGCGCTGTGCCGCAGGCTGCAGTAAGACGGTGTCATCCCTGGCTGTATGTCTTCTTTCTGGAAGATCCATCCCTGGCTGCATCGTTTTTTTTGCTGAAGCGGCGGAGATGTCGTTTTATCACATTTTTCAGAAAGGAGAAGGACTGGTATGGGAATGATGCTTTTGGGATTTTTTACAGGGATCCTCATGTGCGTATTCATGCTTCTCGCGCACTGCGTGTTCTGGTTTGAAAAAAGGTATCCGGAAGAGGACTACTGGCATCGCAGTTTCCGCCCTGGGAATCGGACCGCGGGGCAGGGAAGCCTTCATCCCGCCGGGGATCTGAGCAGCTCTGCGGGAACTGCCCCGGAGGTGGAGGATGGAGAATAAAATCGCTGACGCAAAAGGATCAATACACCCTCCGATCCCATCAGAAAGTGCCTCAGAGGTGCCGTGATGAAGGAAGTGGTTCAGGGCGGGCAGCAAGTATGCTTTCCCTTCCACTATGGCCCTGAAGGGGAATCATACAGCTTTTACCGGATCCCCAAGGTGCTGTTCACAGCAGAGATATTCAAGGGGCTTTCCACAGACGCCAAGCTCTTATACGGCCTCCTGCTTGACAGAATGCAGCTGTCCTGGAAAAACGGCTGGGTGGATAAAGAGGGGAGGGTCTTTATCTATTACCAGAGACAGAAGATCGTGGAATCCATGGGGTGCGGCAGCAAGAAGGCAGGACTCCTCCTTGCCGAACTTGATGATAAAAAGGGTATCGGCCTGATCACCCGTGTGCATCAGGGGCTGGGAAAACCTGACCGGATCTACGTCCGAAAGTGCACCGTTCCCGGTATCCGGTTAAAGCAGGCAGCCGCAGAAAGCCACAGCCCCGATGAAACCGCCGGACAGGAAGGATACTGCAGTCCTGAATCCAGTCCCGAATGGAGCGAAGGCTTTTCCAGCGTGGGCATAACGACGCCTCCAGAGGTGTCAAAAAGACCCGTCAGGGGGAGTCCGGATGACTCTTACGTCGGAGTCGGAAATGCCGTCCCGGGGGAGTCGAAAAGATCATGTAATAAGACTGAATCAAATAAAACTGAGAGGAGTAAGACTGATCTTATCAATTCAGCCGGAAGAAATCCGGATGTGTTTGATGCAGATTCTGATGGATTCGATGTGTGTGACGAGCCGGTGGCTGAATATGCTGAATACCGCTCATATTTTGAGGAGAAGTGCGGCCTTGAGTATCTTCGCAGAGAAATGCCGGAACAGGCAGAGATCATTGACGGGATCGGGGATCTGCTGACGGATGCCTGCTGCAGTAAAAAAGAGACGATGAGGATCAGCGGTGACGAGAAACCTGCCCAGGTCGTCAAATCAAGGTTCATGAAGCTGGAGTACGACCATATCCGCTATGTCCTGAACTGCTTTTTGGCGAACACAACAAAAGTCCGGAACATCAAGCAGTATCTCCTTGCTTCGCTGTACAACGCGCCAATGACCATCGGGAGCTACTATGCCGCAGAAGCGAACAACGACCTGTACGGGTGGGATGAGTGACATTCATATTCGCCGGTAAAGGTGCTTCAGCTCTGCTGACAGGTTGCCATGGAGAGACACATCTTCCGGAGAAAGCGGCGGCAGAAGCCAGAGGGAAGGCGGGTACCCGGCAGGGGAGAAAACGCCCCTGTCCTGCTGGAATCCAGAACGGAAAGGAGGCGAAAAAGATGACAACAGCTGTAATGGAAAACAGCATCCATGTGGATTTCCAGAATGCGCGTCCGGAAGTCTCCGCGAGGGAACTGCATGCCGCGCTGGGGATCGGGACCCTCTTCCGGCAGTGGTTTCCCAGGATGTGTGAATACGGTTTCGTGGAAGGGGAGGACTACACGAAGGTGTATCAAAAATGCTACGGGTCCCGGACCGGGCAGACCGAAGTGGATTACCGGATAAGCGTGGATATGGCAAAGCACCTTTGCATGATCCAGCGAAGCCCCAAAGGAATGGCCTTCCGCCAGTTTTTTATCGAGATCGAGAAGGCATGGAACACTCCGGAAAAAGTCATGGCGCGGGCCCTGCAGATCGCAGACCGACAGATCGAGGAACTGCAGGAGCGGTGCTTCATGCTGACCACGCAGGTGAGAGACCAGGACCTGCAGATCAGTGAGATGCTCCCCAAGGCGGAATATCTGGACAACATCCTCCATTCCGGCTCCCTGATCCTGACCACGCAGATCGCGAAGGACTACGGGATGAGCGCCCTGCGGCTCAACACCCTGCTCGCGGACCTCGGTGTCCAGTACAGGATCCGAGACCAGTGGGTGCTCTATGCAAGGTACCAGGGACAGGGGTATACGGCCAGCAGGGCATTCGAGATCAAAAGAGCGGACGGTACGCTGGAAGTCAAATACCAGACGGAATGGACACAGAAGGGACGCCGCTTCCTTTACCTGCTGCTCAAGGACAATGGATACATCCCTGTCGTAGAACAGCAGCTGATGGAAGCCTGCGAAGGAAGGAGGTGACGGCAGATTGCAGGAAGAAGTCGACGAAAAGACGCTGGCGCTGATCATCAGCGGCGGAAAGATCACTGCAAATATACTCAAGAACGCGCTGTTGAAGGTCCTGCAGAAGATGGATGAAAAAAACAGGATCCGGGAAACCGAGCTGCGTGAGGTTAAAAAGGAACTGAAAGTAAAGACAGAGGCACAGAAGGCAAACCGCCCGGGAAAGAGGAGCCTGAACTCCATGATGCGGGATGGGAGCCAGCTCTCCAACATCGAAGTCACGGACAGTAACATCCGTTCTTTTGAGAAGGTCGCCCGCAGGTACGGCATCACCTACAGCCTGAAAAAGGACAGGTCGGCGAACCCGCCGAAATACCTTGTCTTTTTCCGCGCAAAGGACGTGGATGTAATGACTGCCGCCTTCAGGGAATATACAGGCATCTCGATTCCGAAGGAACGGAAGCTTTCGATCCGCAACCGCCTGCGGGATGCCATTGCGCGTTCCGTGAAGCGCCGCGAGCGGGAGAAGGTGCGCACCAGGGAGAAGCAGCCGGAACGGTAATGTCGGATGCCGGCTTTTGACAGGGACAGCCATGTACATGGAAATGGACATAAAGACAGAGCGGGAGGAAAAAGGATGAAAGCAAAAAAGCGCGGAAATGGTCGCATTCCGACACGGGAAGGAATCCGGGCCGGCCCCGGAAAGAAGAAAGCGGATGCTGCGTCCCGAAAGGGAAGGGTACGGAAAAAGAAAAAAACGAATATGACAAGAGGGATATCCGCCAAAGCTGCCGCCTTGCTGGACAGAGGCCGCTCCATTCTCCGGGACCGTCTGCATACGCTGGATGCAAAGAAAGCGCTCATGCCGAATATCCCCTACTTCATCATCTTCTACCTGATCGAAAAGGAGGCATGGCTTTACCGGCACTGCACGGGAGACACAATGATCCAGAGGATGATGAATCTGATGCTGTATTTTGGACTTGCGTTCCAAAATCCCCTTCCCAGCCTTTTTTGGCAGGACCTGGCCGTGGGCGCTGCAGGCGCTGCCGCACTTAAGTGCTTTGTCCTGTACCGCCAGAAGAACGCGAAGAAATACCGGCAGGGAGTGGAATACGGCTCCGCCAGATGGGGGACGCCCGCAGACATAAGGCCCTACGTCGATCCCGTCCCCGATAACAACATTATCCTGACGGCGACGGAATCCCTGACCATGAACAGCCGCCCGAAGAACTGGAGATATGCCAGAAACAAAAACGTCCTCGTGATCGGAGGTTCCGGCTCAGGAAAGACAAGATACTACGTTAAGCCCCAGCTGATGCAGCTTTCCGACCATGTTTCCTACGTGGTCACTGATCCAAAAGGTACAATCCTGGAGGAATGCGGAGCTATGCTGGAGAGGCACCATTATAAAATCGTTACTTTCAATAGTATCAATTTTTCTAAGTCGATGCACTTCAACCCCTTCCACTACATCCGCTCTGAAAAGGACATCCTGAAGCTGGTCAACACTATCATTGCCAATACCAAAGGGGAAGGGGAAAAATCCTCCGAGGATTTCTGGACCAAAGCGGAACGTCTCCTCTTCTGCGCCCTGATCGGCTTTATCTATTACGAAGCCCCGGAGGAGGAACAGAATTTTGCGACGCTTCTGGAGTTTCTGAACGCATCCGAGGCCAGGGAGGACGATGAGGACTTCAAAAACGCAGTGGATCTGATGTTTGACGAGCTGGAAGAGGACGCTCCGGAGCACTTCGCGGTGCGCCAGTACCGCAAATTCAAGCTCGCGGCCGGCAAAACTTCAAAAAGCATATTGATTTCCTGCGGCGCAAGGCTCGCCCCCTTCGACATCGCGGAGCTTCGGGAGATCATGAGCTATGACGAGATGGAGCTTGACAAGCTGGGCGACAGGAAGACGGCAATGTTCGTCATCATCTCCGATACGGATGATACATTCAACTTCGTTGTTGCCATCATGTACACACAGCTCTTTAACCTTCTGTGTGACAAAGCAGACGACGTATACCACGGACGCCTCCCTTACCATGTGCGGCTCCTCCTGGACGAGTTTGCTAACATCGGCCAGATCCCCAAGTTCGACAAGCTGATCGCCACGATCCGCAGCCGCGAGATCTCCGCCTCGATCATCCTGCAGTCCCAGAGCCAGCTCAAGACTATCTACAAGGATGCGGCGGAGACGATCACCGGGAACTGCGACACCGTCTTATTTTTGGGCGGCAAGGAGGGGAGCACCTTAAAGGAGATCTCGGAGACCCTCGGAAAAGAGACCATCGACCTCTATAACACCTCCGACACCAGGGGACAGAGCCGTTCCTACGGGCTCAACTACCAGAAGACCGGAAAAGAGCTGATGAGCCGGGATGAGCTGGCCGTCATGGACGGCGGCAAATGCATCCTGCAACTGCGCGGCGTGAGGCCCTTCCTGTCAGACAAATACGACATCACGAAACACAAGCGCTACAGGGAACTTGCCGATTACGACAGCAAAAACACATTTGACGTCCGCAGGTACCTTCGCTGCGAATTGAAAATGCGTCGTGATGAAATGTTCGACTGCTTTGAAGTGGATGGAGAAGATGTGTTTGAAGAGGCGGCTGAAGAAACTGCCGCGGGAGCGTAAACCCGTGCCTGGAGGGAAAGGAAGGAATATGAAATACGCACAGCCAGTCCGCGCATCTCCCGCAGGGCTTGGATGACGGGCATGCAGCAAAAGCCGTTTGTGCATAGGGGATGCCTTTTGGCGCCTTCAGCCATGCGGACAGTAATACTGCACAAATCCAATAAGACCATTTGCCGGAGCCGTCCTGCCGTCAGGACCGGCTCCTTTTTCATGATAATAGCCCCGGGGCTTATGCTCCCGGAGGCATGGGGAAACAGCATGACAAAAGCAGAGAAAGAACAGAAGAGAAAGGAGACCGACGCAAGGAGGGAGTTTGTCAATGATGCGGCAAGGACCGTCGGGGAAACGCTCCTTACACTCCTGCCCGGATATGGAAAGTCGACGGAGTTCCGTCTCAGGGTAAAGAACGAAAACAGGTATTACACCTTCATCCGCTACGGCTCCAGCCTCTGGATCCAGATCTTCCGCAGCGGGGACATCGATGTTGTCCTCAAGGAAGCATGTCATTACGACACGAAGTTTCGAATCGTCCACTACGAGGAGGCTTCAAAAGCGCCGGACGATGCCCTTGCGGATCTCAGGGATGACGCCTACATGCTCATCCACGACTTCATGCACAGCGACTGGCACACCATGATGGACTACATGAGCCACTATGAGGAGGGAAAGGACTGGCGCACCATGTATGGGGAATTCCGCAGCGACTTCCCCGACGGCATCTGCTGAAGGGGCAGCCTGCGGAAACGGGGAATCCTGCAGCAGGGAGCGGAAAGCACATTTTTGATGGAAAGGAGGAGGAACCGGTGATGGGCCCCGGAAAGGCGAAAAGCTTCGGGATCTGCTTTCCAAAAACGCCCGCAGGATCTCCATAGAAACAAAAAAATGAACAAAACAAAAATCCGGTTCCAGGTAATTTCCCCAAAGGAGAGCGACAAAACAGCTGGGCCTTTAGGAACCCGTGTATTTAC
>CAMKEX010000004.1 GCA_946411695.1 uncultured Lachnospiraceae bacterium | reverse complement strand
GCGACCTTCTGGTCCGTAGCCAGACGCTCTATCCAGCTGAGCTACACGTACATTTCCTGCTGATTTCTCAACAGCAAGTATGATTATAGTCGCATGGATTGCATTTGTCAATTGGAAATTTTAAAAAACGGATATTATTTTTTGAGGGCGGCTGCAGTGCAGGCCGGCACGATGAGCAGAGAGATTTTGCCCGATGGACTTCGAAATATAACCGGGTAGTATCGGGCAGGTGTCTGACCGCTGTCTGTCTGAGCTGAGAGCGTCGGATGCGGGAAGTGATGCGATTTAAGGATGATTAGGACTTTTTTGATATTTTTACAGAGTCTGGATTTGGAAGATGGGTTTATTATGAGACAATGGTGAATGATTGGAGATATTTACAGACGATTTAAAAGGGGAAAAAGATTGAACAGAAGATTATTCATCTGATACGCTTTTTATAACAATTTTACTATACATGCTGGTTTCGGATCCGGGAGGTTATCCGGAACAGCGTGTTTTTTACATTGCAGAAGGGGAGGACATGAACAGATGGTAACACAAAAGGACATTTCAGCAGCATGTGGGATATCGATTTCGGCAGTAAGCAAGGCCCTGAGTGATTATCCTGATATCAGCGAGGATACCAAGCGTAAAGTCAGGGATGTGGCCAGGAAGATGGGCTATCAGGAGGTAAAAAACGAACTGAATACCAGAAGGGAGCATACATATATTGTAGGCTTTCTGATCACTGATGAGACAGAGAAGGGCAGCTGCAGAAATGTCATCCGGGAACTGCGGAAGGCACTGGTCGAAAAGGGATATGATCTGGTTGTGTTAAGTCCCATTGGCATTGGAAAAGAAAGGAATAGAGCGGGGAGGCCGGGATATCTGCCAAGGGCAAGGCTGTTTGGCATGGAGGGCGTATTTCTGTTCAGCGGGGTACAGGAGAAGGATCTTTATACACGTGAGAGGCTCAGAAATCTGAGAGAACTGATCCTCGGGGAAATACCGGTTGTTTCTGTAGGAAATTATTTCGCTTCCTGCAGCTGTGTGCTGCCCGCTTATGAGAAGGCGGTCCGGGGGTTGATCCGCGAGATTTACGGCAGAGGGCATCGGCGGATCGCGTTTGTAGTCAAGGAGTGCGCAGACAATAACGGCATATGCAGAGATCTGATCCGCTCTGCACTCAGAGACTATCAGCTGGAGATACCTGATCATTTTTATCGATGCGTCGGGGCAGATACAGCAGGGGATGCCTGTTCGGAGACGATAGCCCTGCTGAAAAGGAACAGGTGGCTGGGACCGACATGCATCCTTTTCTCTGACGATTTGCTTCTGGAAGGCGGGATAGCCGCGATCCGCCAGTGCGGTCTGCGTATCCCGGAGGATATTTGCGTTGCGGCAATCCGGATTGCGGAGGAAGAGAAATATCAGGGCTGTCCTGTCCTCAGCTGGAGGTTTCCGCCTTCCCAAATTGCCGGTGCGGCAGTGGAACAGATGTTTTCGGGGATGAGGGGGCCTCTGCACAAAAACGGAAGGGTCCGCATAGTCGAAGGGAGTCTTTGTGATGAGAATTGAGCGGCAATTCTGACATACTGGTATTTGTTCTAAGGAAAATTGTATGAAAAGCAAAGAAAACAATATATTGTAAAAAATTACTCAGAGAACAGTTTTATCCCCGAGAGAAAAAGGAAAACTGCAAAATGCGTCTTTTTTGATTTATTCCGGGATAGGGGTGCCTCCGTCCGACTGCTTTTTTCATGCCCGGCCGGGGGCGGAGAGATACCGCAGACTGTACGGCGAAAGCGTTTGATCGGAAAGCTATTAATATTTTTCATGATTTATTTGTTGAAATGAATGATGTATAATGAGACAATCTCAGGCATGGACAATGCCGTAAAAATATTGTATCATTATTAGTCTTTATATGCGGAGGGATGATGTTCTGGAAGCAGAGTGACATCAAAACCGCTTATCATAATTGAGTATTCATGGAGGTTATTCCGGAATTAATGGCTAACGAAAAGACAGAGAAGGAAACAAGAGAAAAAGAAAGTATGGTTAATACACCTATGGAGAATGAGGATTCCCCGGTGCAGAATAAGGAAGGCGCAGACACCGGAGAGGAGAAGACCCTTAACCAGAAGAAAAAGGATGGACCCGTCTTTCCCGTCCCGTCATGGAACGCAGTGCCGGAGCAGAGCCTGAAGAGGGCTCCGGAGGAAAACGGGGGTGCGGATTCAGCTCCTGCAGGTGAGGGCGGATCCGGGAGGACCACAGTGCCGCAGCAGGATACAAGTCCGCAGGCCGATGCCGGTCAGCAGCAGGATGCAGTTCCGCAGGCCGATGCCGGCCAGCAGCAGGATACAGCTCCGCAGGCCGATGCCGGCCAGCAGCAGGATACAGTTCCGCAGGCCGATGCCGGCCAGCAGCAGGATGCAGTTCCGCAGGCCGATGCCGGCCAGCAGCAGGACGCAGCCCCGCAGGCCGATGCCGGCCAGCAGCAGGATACAGTTCCGCAGGCCGATGCCGGCCAGCAGCAGGATACAAACCCTCAGAGTCCTTATCCGCAGCAGAATGTTCAGCAGACGCTGAATGTTTCCCCTCAGCAGAACAGCTTACCCCGGGAAGATACGGCGGAGCCTGCCGGCGGCAGGACAGGACGGGCTGCATTCCTGATCAGTATGCTCCTGCTCCTCGGCATCCTGGTTGGTCTCTACGCATGCGGGTACAAGTATTGTGAGACACATTTCATGCCGGGAACACAGATCAACGGCTATGACTGCAGCAGGATGACAGAGGAGGAGGCCGAGGCAAAGTTTGCCGAAGCCGCAAAAGATTATGTCATCAACATCCGCTTCCGGGGCGGTACTACGGAAATAGTGCATGCCGGGGACATGGGGTTTGCCTATAAGTCTGACGGAAGTATTGCCGCTCTGCTCCAGCAGCAGGACAGCCTCTTCTGGCCCAAGTATTTCTTTGAGGACTCGGTGTATGAGATCAAGCCGGGAGGCACCTATGACGATGACAAGCTGACACAGGCTCTTTTAAGTCTTCCTGAACTGCAGGAAGAGAATATGGAGAAGCCTCAGGACGCCTATATTCAGTTCAAGGACGGAAATGAGCAAGAGGACGGCGAGTTTGTGATCATCCCCGAGACCCGGGGAAGCACCATTGACATTGTGCAGCTGGAGGCAGGCGTAGGAGACGCCGCAGCCCGCTATACCGACATGATCGATGCGGAGGAGATCAGCGGGGCTTATGTGGAAGCCGACATTAAGTCTGACAATGCCAAGATCATCGCCCGCAGGGACGATCTCAACGATCTGGTCGGGGCAAGTATCACCTATGAGCTTCCGAACGGGGATACCATGCGTCTGAATTCCGATGTGACCAAAGACTGGCTGGTCAAGGATGACGGCGGCAAACTGGTCAAAGACGAGAAGGTCTGGGACGAGAAGCTCTGGGAGTTCCTGGAGCAGCTGGCTTACAATACAAATACGATCGGCATGGACCGTCAGTTTAAGTCCACGCTCCGCGGCATGATCACGGTCAGCGGAGGCGACTACGGATACATGGTCAATCAGGTCACCGAACACGATAAGCTTGTCAAGGATTTTGAGAAAAAGACCAAGGAGACCCGGAAACCGGATTACTATATCACGCCCTACAATGATCAGACCGAGAATGACGGCATCGGCACGACTTATATAGAGGCAGATCTCAGCGCCCAGCATTTCTGGTGCTATGTAGACGGTCAGCTGATGGTGGAAAGTGACTTTGTCAGCGGAGACACAACGACAGGCCACGGGACTCCCACGGGTGTCTTCGGGATCATGTTCATGCTCAAGGATACAACTCTCCGCGGTGTCATGCAGTCAAACGGCAAATATGAATATGAGACCAAGGTCGGATACTGGATGCCTTTCTACGATGGGTGCGGCTTCCATGACGCCTGGTGGAGGACAGCTTTCGGCGGCTCGATCTATCAGGGCAACGGTTCACACGGATGTATCAATCTTCCTGTGGACGCTGCGCAGGCTCTCTATTCCTATTGCGAAGACAAGATGCCGGTAGTTGTCTATTGGTAAGAAGCGAGAATTCGGGAAGGAGGAGGTCGGATAAATGATCGAGATCAAAGAAGTCATCAGACAGACACAGAACAAATTTCTGAACATGTTTGAATACAGGGGAACCAATAAGGTGGGGCACGACTTCCGCTATTTTGTGGCTTCCCGTGCAGATAAAGAGGAAAACCTCAAGGCAGTCAGCGGAGAAAACCATCCCGACGGAGTGATCATGTATGCGCTCTACGGAGAAAAAGAGGACCGTGTTGTCCTGATCCGCCAGTTCCGTATTCCTCTTGGCTGCTATATTTATGAATTCCCTGCCGGCCTGGTCGACAAGGGGGAGGATTATCGCGCGGCGGCCGTGCGCGAAATGCATGAAGAGACGGGGCTTGCATTTACCCCGGTTGATGCGGATCAGATGTATGAGGCGCCTCGTTATACGACGGCAGGTCTGACAGATGAATCCTGCTGCATGGTCTACGGACATGCTTCCGGAGAGCCCAGCCGCAAGTATCTGGAGGAAGGCGAGGATATTCAGATCATTCTGGCCGACCGCGATGAGATCCGCAGGATCCTCAAGGAGGAGCGGGTCGCACTCATGACCGCCTACCAGCTGATGCACTTTCTGGTGGATCAGGAGCCGTTTGGTTTCCTGAAAGGCAATGAATAGAGAGAAAAACGCATGGATTATCAGGATATAGCTGCCGGATTGGAAGACAGAGGCTGCAAAGCAGTCAGTGCGGACGGCCTGCGCTCCTGGATCAGCAGGGCGCGGGAGAGGAAAAGCCGGACCTATCCCAGGGGGAGTTCGGCTGTATTGATCCCTTTCCTGATCAGGGACGGCGTCTGCCACGTGCTCTATGAGGTCCGCGCCGCGAAGCTGCGCTCACAGCCCGGAGAGATCTGCTTTCCGGGCGGCCGTATTGAAGAGGGGGAGACCCCTCTGGAGACAGCTGTCCGCGAGGCGACGGAAGAACTGTGTATTGACCGCACCGGGATAGAGATCGTCGGTTCACTTGATGACACCATCGGACCGGGGGCAATCCCGCTTTTTACCTATATCGGAGTACTGCATGATTATGCGGGGACATGGTCGCGCGCTGAGGTGGACAGAGTGTTCACGGTGCCCCTGGACTGGATCCTCACAAATGACCCCGAGATCTACAGGATCAGGCTCATGCGGGAGATGCCGGAGGATTTTCCCTATGAATATGTTCCGGGCGGCCGGGACTACCGCTGGAGGGACCAGTATTACTCTGTTCCTTTTTACCCGCAGCTTCCGACAGGTCTCTCCCTGTTTGCGGCAGCCGGGAAGCAGACTGCGGATGCAGCTGTTTTTTCCGGACAGGGACACAGCGGCGATATGGGTTCCGATAGGGATCCGGGACCGGAGCCTGAGAACATGGACAATACCGCTTTTGATGACAGGAGCGGGGTGCAGTTGCCTGTCCTTTGGGGCGTCACAGCGCGGGTGACACATGCGCTGGCGATCCTCCTCCGGGAAGGCAGAGGAGAACTGAGCAGGTAATGTATTCGGAAGAGACAACTATTTATCAACGGAAAAAGAATCTCAGACCCAGGCTCTTTGTGATCCAGGGCGATATGATCCGGGAGTATTCTCTCGAAGGCCGGCAGACGATGGGGCGTCAGACGTCGGACAACAGGCCTGACATTGACATTCCTGTCGGGATCGTTTCCCGCAGACACGGTCTTTTCGTCACATCCGGAGGTGTGACTGTCTATCAGGATATAGGCAGTTCCAACGGGACGCTGGCGGGCAATACCGTTTTGCACAACGGCATGAAAACCACGCTGATGAGCGGGGATGTACTGCGGATCCGTGCCAGGAATGCATCCGGTTCTGACAAGGATGTTGTTCTTGTCTATTCGACGGAGTATCCCCAGAAGTCCGCCTGGAGAAAAATTTCCCTGACCGGTGATATCCGTTCTCTGGAGATCGGACGCGGTGAGGGCTATTTTCTGCAGGATGAAACCGTATCCAGGCATCATGCAACTTTCTTCCTTGCGCGAAACGGCTGGGCGATCATAGACAACAAGAGCAAGAACGGTGTGTTCCTGAACGGCAGAAGAGTCGGCGAGCCGGAACTGCTGCATCCGATGGATGTGGTGCAGATTGCGAACCACCTCTTCATCTTCCGGGGCGACAGCCTTCTCATTCAGGCTGACCAGCCGCGGATCCCTGCCGGAGGGGGCGGTCTGCGTCCTGCTGCGGAAGGATCCTTCTTCCAGGAAGCCGGTGCCATGGGATCTGCGCTGTCAGGACCTGAGGCCCTTCCTTATCCGGGCGGCATGCCCGGCTATCCGGACCGCAGGGACGGGAGAAGGCCCGGACGGGGACCTGTGAGGCCGGAAGCCGGAAGCGGGATACCCGGGGGACCGGTGCCCATGCCCGGAAAAGCCGGCCGCAGGCCGGCCGGAGGCGGCAGGATGCTGTCAATCCATATCGAGGAGAGAAATGCCTGGAACCGTCTGCGCAAAAAGACCCTGCTGCGAGATATCAATCTGCAGATCAGCAGCGGATCCCTGGTCCTGATCCTGGGCGGATCCGGCGCGGGAAAGACGACCTTCATGAACGCCGTGATGGGATATGAGCCCGCGAAAGGCAGCATTGCCTACGGCAGCTCTGATATTTACCGCGAATATGAAAAAATGAAATATGAGATCGGATATGTGCCCCAGCAGGATCTGCTGCGCATGGAGGACGTGGTCTATGATACCCTGGACAACGCTGCTCAGATGCGTCTTCCGGATTCCGTCTCTGCGGCTGAGCGCGAGAAGGCAGTCGGGCATGCCCTGAATATGTTCGGCCTGTCGCGCGAGAAAAATTCCCTTGTCGGCAAGCTCAGCGGCGGACAGCGCAAGCGCCTGAGCATTGCGGTGGAGTATATCGGAAATCCGTCTCTTTTCTTCCTTGATGAGCCCGACTCCGGTCTGGACGGCATCATGGCCAAGGAACTTATGACCAATCTGCGTCAGATCGCAGACCAGGGCAAGATCGTCATGGTGATCTCCCATGCGCCCGACCGCGCATTTGACCTGTTTGACAAGATCATCGTGCTCGCCAAGAGCGCCAGAGATGACAGCGGCCATCTGGTCTATTACGGATCCCCCTCTGATGCATGCCGCTTTTTCGGCACAGAGACGCTGGAGGGAATCGTCGGCCGCATCAACCGCAAGGATGAGGGCGGAGAAGGACTTGCGGACGAATATATCAGGAAGTACGAGAGCGGGTGCAGGTAAGTCCTGCAGGTAAAAACGGAGAATCAAGTAAATGGGAAACAGAATCGGACGCTGGCAGCAGACACGCATTTACGTCGGCAAATGCTGGCGGCTCTTTATCAACGAGAGACAGTGGAAAAATCTGGTGTCGACCCTGATCATCACGGTGCTGATCTCTTTCGTGACCAGCGAAAAAACCTTTGAGGATTTTGTGCAGACCAAGAACAGCTGTTTTGCCATCATCTGCGCCTGCATCTGGGTCGGTATTTTCAACTCGATCCAGTCGATCTGCCGCGAGAGGGGCATTATCAAGAGGGAACACCGCACGGGACTGCATATCAGTTCCTATATCGGCGCCCATGTGATCTTTGAGGCACTCCTGTGCGCTGCGGAGGCACTGATCGTGCTGGCGGTCGTCCTGATCAAAAACAGTGAGCATCTTCCCGAGTCGGGCCTGGTCTTTCCGATGGCGGTCGATATGTACATCACCCTGTATCTGACCATTTTTGCCTCCGATATGCTGGCGATCCTCGTTTCCTGCGTAGTCAAGGACAGTACCTCGGCCATGACAGTGATGCCCTTCGTGCTGATCGTACAGCTGATCATGGCGGGCGTTGTCTTCGAACTCGAAGGCGCTGCGGATAAACTCTCCAATATCACGGTCAGTAAATGGGGACTGAACGGGCTGATGTCCATAGCGCTGACGACAGATGAGATAAAGATGAGTCCGCTCTTTAAGGACAATCCCTGGCAGAAGGCAGAGGCGGGGAATATCCTCAGGATCTGGGTCATCATGGTGGTCATCTCCCTGATCTGCATTGCGCTCGGAACACTGGCCCTGAGCTTTGTGGACCGCGACAAGCGCTGATATATCGTTTATTTCAATACGACATCTCTCACAGGAGCCGGAGCAGATTTTTACTGCTCCGGCTATTTTTGCAGGCAATGAGAGGATAATATTCCCTGTTTATGATATAATCTAAAATAACTGCGGCATTCCGGCTTACGACTCGATAATGAATTACAGGATGAAAAGAAGTGTCTGACTATGAATGAAATGATTAGAGTAAATACGGGAAACGAAGAAAACATCGATGTAAAACCCTGGAAGAAAATCCTTTTCGTGTTTAATCCTGTCGCGGGAAGGTCACTGATCCGGAATCACCTTCTGGAGATTATTGAAATACTTTCTGCGGCGGACTACATGGTTGTCTGTTATCCGACCCGGTCTCAGGGAGACGCAAGGCGTATCGTGCGGGAGAGGGAAGACGACTATCTGTATGTGGTCTGTGCGGGAGGAGACGGGACTCTTGACGAAGTCGTCAGCGGCATGATGGAGAATCCCGATAAGCCCTTTGTCCCGATCGGATATATACCCGCCGGAACGACCAATGACTTCGCCTCAAGTCTGCACATTCCTTCCGATATGAAGAAGGCCGCAGAGGTTGTCGCAAACGGCCGCACTTTCCGATGCGATCTGGGCCTCTTCAACGAGAAAGATTATTTCACATATGTTGCGGCATTCGGTCTTTTCACAGGGACCTCCTACCAGACACCGCAGGAACTCAAGAATCAGCTGGGCCACCTTGCCTACATTCTGCAGGGAGTGACTGAACTGAGTAATATGCGCGCCTATCACATGAGGGTGGAATCGGACGGAATTGTGAGAGAAGGGGATTACGCCTACGGTATGATTACCAATTCCCACTCGATCGGCGGCTTTTCCAATATTACCGGCAGGGAAGTTGATCTGCAGGACGGTCTTTTTGAAGTAACCCTTATCAGGATGCCCAAGAATCCTCTGGAAATGAGTGAAATCCTGATGGCGATTGGAAACCCGGCAATGCAATCGGAAATGGTAATTAATTTTAAGACATCACAGGTTACTCTGTCCTGTGATGAGAGTGTTTCGTGGACACGTGATGGTGAATATGCGGGATCTCACAAAACTGTATCCCTGAAGAACTGCCCGAAGACACTTCGGGTTCTGGTGCCGCAGGAATATGTTCTCGAGAATGGTATACAGAGGCAATTATGAAAAAAGCAAAAAACAAACTGATTAACAGAACAAGAGCCAGAACCTTTTTTGCGGTCTATTTTTGTGTGATTACTGTGGCATTTGTGTGGAGCCTTTTCAATTGTACGGTGTATTCCTGGATGGGGGTTGATGCATTCTTGTCCGGGAAAGATGAAATGACAGTTTCTCAGGAGACCGGTGTCCAGATGGAGTTGAAGGATGGCATTCAGCTTGAAGTCAATGTTCCGGAGGATCCCTCTTCATCCATAAAGAAAAAATCCCGCCTGCGCGGTGTTGCTCTTCTTGGATATGAGAATATCCATTCTCTGCTGTTTTCCGATGAGACATTGAAGGCGTATGTGATTGACGCCCGTACCGGGGAAATCATCAGTGAAGGAACCTTGCTGTTAAAAAATCAGACACGATACAAGAATGATGAAACAATGATTTATGTAGCTCTTTCTGAGCCAGTGGCTGATCGGATGCCATGGGATTTGAAAGTGCGTTTTACCACTTCCGGAATGAACAGAAACGGAATTGGTCTGTGCGGAGAAAAAAGCAGCAAGGGTAAGGACGTAAATGTGGCTGTTGCCAGACTGTTCTATGAAAAAAAGGTCTGGAATCCCATTCTGCCTGTATTGTATTTTCTTGTGGAAGCTGCTGTGGGGCTGGGCAGTCTTCTTTTGTACGGAGAGAAAAAGCTGCCGCTTTTTCGCCGCAAAAAAAGATCCGGATTCGATCAGATACCCTCTCAGAGCTCAGACCATACAGGGAACACAAATAAAAGCAGGCGTTTTCCTTTGCTCCGGATCCGGGAGATGGCGATTCCTTTTGCCCTGCTTGTTCTGCTTATGGTCCCGATGCTTCTTACTTATCTGAGTGTCATCAGGCGGACTGTCGGATCCTCTTCGGCGGATCTGCTGACAGGCGGAACTCTTTCTAAAGATATTGTTGCAATCGAGCCGGGTACCAGAGTGCGGCAGTCGGTAACAGCAGGAAAAAACGATTTCTCCGGAATCGGTATTCGTTTCTCAGATGAGGAAGGATCCGCTGTTTCTGTCGATGAAGGAATTCCATCCCCGGACACAGTCCTGGAATGGAAGCTTCTGGATGAATCCGGTACTGCCGTTCTGACTGGTGGCAGCGGTAAGACAGGGGAATTAAAGAAAGCGGTTTCAATACTCGAAAAGGATATTGCGGATGAAGAGATTCTCACTGCTGCCGGCGAGAGTGTATTGCTGCCGCTGGACAGCCCGCAACGGGAGTCGAAGGGAAGAAAGTATGTTCTGGAGATCGGTGTTCCTTCAACAGAGCAGGAAACTGTTTATTTGCGTGCAGTTTCAGACACCAACGGTAGAATTGAAACCATAGGGGGCACACAGACGGAATCAGATCTGGAAATGTGTCTTTTGGGAACCTACAAGTGTAACGGTTTTATCAGAGGGTTGTTTGCCCGTCTGAGCATTGTTCTGCTTGTAATGATTACGGTCTTGTATTTTGCGGCACGTCATTTTGCCCGTTCCGCTGCTGAGCAGGAGAAAAAAGATGCACGACAGACTGCCGCGATGTATCTGGTGAGTGCGCTTTGTATGGGACTTGTGTTTAGCTTCATGACACCGGTCTATACCATTTCCGATGAGCGGACACATATTGATTCCGTCTATGTTCTATCAAATCATCTTTTGGGAATCAGTGATTCACCGGGACCGCGCCGACTTCTGAAAAGATCCTGTGATTACGACAGCTCGATCGCTAATACAATGCCTGTAACTGCCGAAAGGTACAAAGCCGTGGAAGAAGATCTGTTTGACGCGGCGCCAAAATCAGAGTACATCGCGGCTTATACAAGGAATGCTGCTGACAATGTACCTGTTTTATGTTATCTTCCCGCAGCGATTGGCTTTTCCGCGGCAAGAATTCTGGGAAGAAACATGATCACAATGATAATGATGGCACGCTGGCTGAACCTGTTTGCCAGTGTGCTGGTCACATATCTGGCGGTGCGGCGTATGCCATATGGGGCAGCGGCTATGGCAGTCATTGGTCTGTTCCCCAAAACACTCCAGCAAATGTCTTCCTGCTCATATGATGGAATGATTATTGCAGGCACGTATCTCTTCATCGCTCTCTGCCTGACAGCGGCTTTTGATGAAGAGGTATGTATCGCAGACCTGCTGGCCCTTGTTCTGGCATCGGTTTTTGTCTCTTCCTGTAAAGGCGGTGCTTATCTACCGGTTCTGGGAATGGTACTGTTGATTCCGCTTGCCAGATCTGCAGAGTATGCAAAAGCCGGTATACACTGGCGGATAGTGAGTATTTCCGCGATTGCAGGCGCATTCTTACTTTTCGCCGGTAAATATGTAGCAAGGCTTGCAGGAATGTTCGGAAGATCGTCCGGATCATTCACAATTGCGGCAGGAACAAAAACCTTGTACACCCTTTCAGATTTTATTCACGCTCCGATGAAGCTGATAAGGATCTATCTTAATACGATTCACATGCGTCTGGACGGCCTTATTGGCGAACTGGTAGGGAAGAATCTCTCGCAGAAATGGTATATTGTCTACGCGTTTCTTGGGCTCGCGTTTCTGGGAATGCTGCGAAAAAACAGATCCATCCAGAAACCTGAGGGGAGAAAGACAGGTGCAGAAACAGATGATCATTTGGAAGCCAATCATCTACGACTGACCGGAAGACTTTGGATTCTGCTGATTACAGCCCTAAGCGCAGCCCTGATTTTTTTGTCCATGTTGATTGCTTTTACTTCCAAGGACATGGGGTACATTGATGGACTGCAGGGAAGATATTTTCTTCCCCTGGCACCGATTCCTCTTCTTGCTCTTGAAAACGGACTGGTCCATAGAGACGGAATCGGGGACACGACCATTCTGTATGCAGCGGATTTCCTTCTGGCAGTGACCTTCTTTGAGATTCTGCTCCATTATCTGGGCTGAACAATGTGTTTCCGCAGTAACGTTCATGGGAAGCTAAATGACAGGCAGAAAGAAAAATGATTGCAGGACTGCATTAAATGATGTATAGTACTAAGGTTTATGACTTGTACCGCTTAATGCTTTTGCAGTCATGTATGACATTGTTGACAGAATAACAGAGTATTATTTCAGAGTAAGAACGGAGAGATCTTATGGTGGTCACCGAATCTTCGAAAAAGATGATAAAAGAGATGTTCCACGGAAGAACAGGCTGGCTTTTTAAAGCCTATTTTATCATTATAACGGCTATTCTTGTGTTTCAGCTTCTGCATTCCGGAATGAACTCTTTTCATGGACAGGATCTGAGCGGCAAAGGGGATGATGTTTATGAAATCAATGATAAGCAGTCCTTTGAATTGATTACAACAGTTCCCGATGACAATCTTTGCGGGGTATATATTGACGGATATATTAATGCGGTCAATCTTTTGTTTAAAGATGAGAAACTGATTTTAAGCGTTCTGGATACCGAAACCGATGAAGTGCTTTCGGAATCGACTTTCCTGCTCAAAAATCAGCCGCCGAAAATTGACCAGACAGGAACCTATTTTCCGATCGATGGGGAAATACCCCGGGGAAAAGAGATATGTCTGAAACTACATTCTGAAGGACTGACAAAAAGAGGCGTCTTCTATGAAGTGTCGGACACCGCACTGGCAGAGAACAAAACGATTGTAGGAGAAGATGTTTTAGACCAGACTCTTTGCGCTTCTTTCTATTATCGGGACAGGAAGATCGATATTCTGACTCCGATTCTCTTCTTTTTGCTTGAAGCCGGAGCCGGGGCTGCTTTCTTTTGTGTGAAACGCATACTCGGAATCCCATTATGGGCATCAGATCGGGAGAAGAAAGGAATCATTCTTCCTCCCCGAAAGGCTTTCAACAGACGTTCTCTGTTGTTTTTTGCTCTGGTATGTGTAATCCTTATGGGAATCGGAGTGGAATTTGCCTTTAACATTGCCATAAAGCCTGTTTCCTCCCGATATGATGGAGATATTCTCTGGGTGGATGATTATGATTTAGATACCCGGGTTGCAGTCAAGGAGGACACGGTTGTAGAACAGGTATTTCAGTCTGATAAAGACGGCCTCTGCGGTATAGGACTCGATATTCAGAATAATTCTGATAAAGAAGACGGAAAAGATGCAAAGGCATTTTATACTTCGGAAAAAGAGAAGCAGCGTCTTAAAAATGTTGCGGCATCCGTAAAAAACGTAAAAGGTTATCTGACCGTCGAATTATATGACAATGAAACGGATGAGCTTTTGGCGGAAAACGAGTACGAAGTCGGATATATGAAGTCGCTCAATACCGTATTGCTCAAAGATCTCAAATCGGTCGATTTACGAACACGGAAAGACAGTTTTGTATATTTTGCATTCGGGAAAACAATCGGAGAGTCCGAGAACGGTGAATACCGGATAAGGATTACTGCAAGGGATACAGGAGAGAACGGAATCCGCCTGGCATCTTCTTCTAAAACCAACGGGACGCTCGTCTTAGACGGAAAAACCAAAAAATCTTCGTTGTGCTTTGCAACTGTTTACGATAATAATAATGGCATCGCAAGCTGGTTTTTTATTATTTCAATCCTGATGATCGTATCGCTTACGGGAATTGGAGTTTTGATCCGATGCTTTACACTTCGGGAGGAGACTGTTTTCCTGCTTGTTGCATTGTGTATGGGCTTTTTGTTCAGCCTGGCAATCCCACCCTATTGTGTTCCGGATGAAAGAACACATGTTGATACTATCTACAAAATGTCAAACGGACTTCTGGGCATAGAAGAATCTCCGCATCCCGGCAGAATTTACAGGAGAAAATGTGATGTTGATTTTTCAATCAGCAATACAATGCAATTGTCTTCCTATATGTATCGTGATTTGTATAATGGTATATTTGATAAAGCCGGAGAAGACAGAGAACTGACTATTGGCTATGCGAGAAACAGTCTGAATAACGTAACTGCTTTGAATTATATGCCTGGAGCGATCGGATTTACCTTGGCAAGGTTGTTGAACCTGAACCTTCTCACAGCTGTTATGATGGCACGATGGGGTATCTTTCTTACAGTGGTCCTGTTGATGTATGCTGCCATTCGTAAGGCTCCTATGGGAAAGGCAGTGCTCGGGATAATAGGCCTTTTGCCGAAGATGATCAATCAGATTATCTCCTGTTCTTATGACGGGATCATGATCGGCGCAATCTTTGTATTTATTGCCTACATGCTTTATATTATGTATGAAGAGAATATCACTGTGACAGATCTGATGGTTGTGGTATTCAGCGCCTGGTTTATTGCCTGTAATAAAGGAGGAGTTTATGTACCGCTGACGATTATGCTCCTCGCAGTACCTTTTGTGAGAAAAAACCAGAAAACAGTATGGGCAAAGATTTGCCTTGGTATGATTGCTTCCGCTTTTATTGTAATACTGCTTAAGTTTGTGCCTAGATTTCTCAATATGTTTACCCAGGCTTCCGGAACAGCACAGAGAGGTGAAGGAGGGCAGGCTCTATATACAGTTTCTGATTTTATCCTGAATCCCGGAAAATTAATGCGTATATTTGAGAATACATTTTTTATCCGTGTGGCGGATCTGTTTGGTGATATGATCGGCCTGACTATGGGACAGCGCAGCATGTTTTCAGGCTGGATTATTGTTATTGCGTTTGTTCTGTTGCTGCTGATAGCGATGCTTTCGAGTAAAGACGATAATATTGTCTTTTTCAAGCGGCAGAAGATTCTTGTGATTATCGTTTCAGTAATCGGGATTGGCCTGGTCGCCCTTTCCATGTTATTTGCGTGGACAGAGAACACCAGCGACACAATACAGGGAATGCAGGGCAGGTACTTCCTTCCTTACTTTATTCTGCCGATTCTTGCTCTTCGAAACCGAAAGATCATACATACCGGTGAATCAAAAAAGCAAACCCTGATCTGGGCAGCTGGTATTGTCCTTTTTGCCGCCTATATATGTCTGATTGCTTCGGCATTTTACTGCACGGCCATAGAGCTTTAAATTATTAATGTAAGATGACTTTCGCAACGCCCTGAATGCTGGAAAAAGGGCCGGCTGATGAGCCGGTGTGAGTTGATTGTATTGAATAACGAAAAGAAAATACTACAAAACTATCTATATAATGTTTCCTATCAGATTGTCATGACCATTCTGCCCCTGGCAACGATTCCGTATCTTACACGGGTGCTGGGCTCATATAATCTGGGAATTGCCAGATACACGGAATCTGTTGTGCAGATTCTGACAGTATTCGGCCTTTTGGGGCTGGTCTGGTATTCCAATCGCATAGTGGCATACAATCGCCAGAATGAACAGCTCCTCTCGAGCTGTTTCTGGGAAATATTTTTCATGCGTATTATACTAATGGTATGTACATTAGTAGTTTTTGGCGCTATTACACTGCGTTCGGAATACCGGGATATATTTCCGATTTATGTATTCTATATTATGGGTACATTTCTGGATACCAGCTGGTTTTTTACAGGCATTGAAGAAATGAAACCGGTAGTAATCCGGAATTATATAGTCCGCATCATCTCAACGGTTCTCTTGTTTGTTCTGATCCGTGACAGGGATGATATGGTTGTATTTATCTGGCTCTCCAGTCTGACAATGTTTGCAAATTCAATTGTCATATTTCCTTTCCTGAGATCCAGATTAACAAGGGTTTCTTTCCGGGGGCTGAACATTTACCGCCATTTTCTTCCTTCTCTGGCGCTTTTTCTGCCGCAGGCAGCAACGCAGATCTACGTTCAGTGTGATAAAGTACTTATAAAATATATGCTAAAGGACCCATCTTTCATTTCTTTCTACACAGAAAACGAAAAGATTGCAAAGATGCCGCTTATTCTCGCAACTGCATTATCCACGGTTCTGATGCCAAGAATTGCGTTTGAGTTTAAGAGCGGAAACAAGGACAGAGTAACAGCCTTTATAAGAAAGGCGTTCCTGAGTATATACTTGATTATTGCTCCATGTTGTACCGGACTGATGGCGGTGGCAAAAAACTTTGACCTTTTGTTTTTGGGGAAAGAGTTTGCCGATACCTATCCTCTCCTCATTGCTTTCTGTCCAATCATGATTTTTATTGGATTCAGTAATGTGACCGGCATTCAATACCTGGTTGCCCTGGACCGAAAAAAGGAATTGACGCTGTCTTATGTGACTGCTGCTGTTTCCAACCTGATTATAGATATTATCCTGATTCCCGTTATCGGATTGTATGGGGCTGTGCTGGGAACACTCTGTGCGGAGATTTTTGCCTTTGTGATCCAGTATTATTATATGAGAAGGGATCTTGGCAGCTTTCATATTGCAAGCATGATACTTTGGATCAGTATAGCAGCTGCTATTATGGGTGTCATTGTGGGCGGACTCAATCTTCTGCCGGTCGGTCCGATTCTGCAGCTCGCCATACAGGTTGCCGCCGGTGTGCTGGTTTTCCTGTTTTTGATGGTCAGTTCTGGAACAATTAAAAAGGTTTTACAGTTATAATTTGTTAAATATTCCTTATTTGTAAACAGGAAAGAAAGGGGAGTAAAATGACAATTATCGTGACCGGAGGAGCCGGTTTTATCGGAAGCAACTTTGTGTTTTATGAGTTGGAAAAACATCCTGAAGATCGTATTGTCTGTATCGATAAGCTGACTTATGCAGGAAATCTTTCCACACTGGCACCGGTGATGGACAAGCCGAATTTCCGCTTTGTCAAAATGGATATATGTGACAGGGAGGGGATCAATAAACTGTTTGAAGAAGAGAAACCGGATATCGTGGTAAACTTTGCGGCGGAATCTCATGTGGATCGTTCTATCGAAAACCCGGAGATTTTTCTCCAGACAAATATTATCGGAACATCCACGCTCATGGATGCATGCCGCAAATACGGTATTACACGCTATCATCAGGTATCTACGGATGAAGTCTATGGTGATTTGCCGCTCGATCGCCCCGATCTGTTCTTCACTGAAGAGACACCCATTCACACCAGCAGTCCCTATAGCAGTTCTAAAGCAGGAGCGGATCTGCTTGTTCTTGCATATCACAGAACGTATGGCCTTCCTGTCTCCATCAGCCGCTGCTCCAATAACTACGGACCTTATCATTTCCCGGAGAAGCTTATTCCTTTAATGGTTATTAATGCGCTTCATGACAAGCCCCTTCCGGTCTATGGAGAAGGTCTTAATGTGCGTGATTGGCTCTATGTAGAGGACCATTGCAAGGCGATTGATCTGGTCATGAGAAAAGGCCGTGTCGGTGAAGTATATAATATCGGCGGACACAATGAGATGAAGAACATTGATATTGTAAAGCTGATCTGCAAAGAGCTTGGAAAGCCGGAGAGCCTGATTACCTACGTTACAGACCGCAAGGGACATGACATGCGTTATGCAATCGATCCGACCAAGATTCACAATGAGCTCGGATGGCTGCCGGAGACAATGTTTAAAGACGGTATTAAAAAAACCATCAGATGGTATCTCGACAATCAGGCCTGGTGGCAGCCGATCATAGACGGTGAGTATCAGAACTACTACGAAAAAATGTATAAAGACAGATAGGAGATGATTTCCCTGGGAGTAAGGAAGTTATCTTGTAGATAGATTATTACCGCAGCGGCTTGCTGTGGGAAAGGGCAGAGCAATATGAAAGTATTAGTAACCGGGGTCGGCGGACAGCTTGGCCACGATGTGATGAATGAATTGTACAGCAGAGGGTATGAAGGCATTGGAAGTGACCTGGCTCCTGTATATTCCGGTATACAGGATAATACCGCTGTGACAACCATGCCCTATGTTTCGTTGGATATTACTGACCGTGACGTGGTATTTGCAACAATAGGCACATGCCATCCTGACGTTGTAGTTCATTGTGCGGCCTGGACAGCTGTGGATCTGGCTGAGGATCCTGATAAAATGGAAAAGGTGAGCCTGATCAACGTCCATGGAACACAGAATATTGCGGACGCCTGTAAAAAAGAAGACTGCAAAATGGTTTATATCAGTACGGATTATGTGTTTGACGGACAGGGTTCGGAACCCTGGAAACCGGAGTGCAGGGATTATAAACCATTAAATCATTATGGACAGACAAAGCTCGAGGGTGAGATGGCTGTTTCAGGCGCCCTTGAAAAGTATTTCATTATCCGGACCGCGTGGGTTTTCGGATTGAATGGCAATAATTTTATCAAGACGATGCTTAGGATTGGAAAAACTCACGACACGATCAGAGTGGTAAACGACCAGATCGGAACACCTACCTATACAATCGATCTTGCAAGGCTTCTGGTCGATATGATTGAGACAGAAAAATATGGTTATTATCACGCCACCAATGAAGGAGGATATATCTCCTGGTACGATTTTGCCTGTGAGATTTTCCGGCAGGCGGGATACAGCACAAAGGTGATGCCTGTGACTACACAGGAATATGGACTGTCTAAAGCGGCTCGTCCATTTAACAGCCGCCTGGACAAATCAAAGCTTGTGGAATGCGGGTTTACACCGCTTCCGACCTGGGAAAATGCTCTTGTCAGATATCTTGATGCATTGATTACTTCATAAGAGAAACGATTGATAGATGGAGGATGAAATTGGGACAGATCAGTGTAGAAAAGACAGAAATAGACGGACTCTATGTCATAGAACCTACAGTACACGGAGACGAACGCGGATATTTTATGGAGACCTATAACCAGAATGATATGCGTGAAGCGGGATTGGATATGGTCTTTGTGCAGGACAATCAGAGTATGTCTGTCAAAGGTGTACTTCGGGGACTGCACTTTCAAAAGCAGTATCCACAGGGAAAACTTGTGCGTGTAATTAAGGGAGAGGTTTTTGATGTTGCAGTCGATCTTCGTGCCGGGAGTCCCACATTTGGAAAGTGGTACGGAATCGTTTTGTCTGAAGAGAACAAGAAACAGTTTTACATCTCTGAAGGGTTTGCGCATGGATTTCTTGTTCTGAGTGATACAGCGGAGTTCTGCTATAAGGTCACGGATTTTTATCACCCGGGGGATGAGGGCGGACTTGCATGGAATGACCCTGAGATCAATATCAACTGGCCTCAGATCAAGGGCGAATACCTCGGGACAGCTGACAGTGAAGGATATGTAATGGATGACGGCACTCCGCTGAATCTGAGCGAAAAGGATAAGAAGTGGAGCGTACTCACAGAAATATTCCACTTTTAAGGAAAAAGTAATGAGTGATGGTGTAATGGTAAGTGTGATCATGCCAGTCTATAATTCGGAGGCATATATTGAAAATGCAGTGGATTCTGTTCTTCGACAGGAATTTGACGGCTTCGAATTGATTGTTGTTGATGATGGCTCTAAGGATGGCAGCGGTGCAATATGTGACAGGCTTGCCCAAAAGGACGAACGTGTGGTTGTGCTTCATAAACCCAACGGCGGCATCTGCTCTGCCCGAAATGCCGGACTGGATCTTGCCAGGGGAGAGTATATCACATTCTGTGACAATGATGATGAGTATTTGCCCGGATTAATATCAGAGAATTACACGCTTGCAAAGCGGGAGAATGCTGATGTAGTGAGATTCTGCAGGGCAAAAACAGAAACATATAACGGGATAGTTATCACGGAAACTGTGACAGGAGGATTTTCTCTGCAGGCAATCAGTGCAGGAGAGATTGGACGTAAGTATGGGGAAATCAAAAAGGCAAGGTCCGGAGTGTGGACTGGCATGTACAGGAAGGGATATCTGATTAAACACGGGATCCGATTTGACGAAAGCATGCGTTTCGGATATGAAGATGTCATGTTTAATCTGTCATGCTATGAGGCCGGAGGCACGATTGTTCTGAATCCGGGCGTATATTACCGATGGCTGCAGAGGCTGGAACACAGTACAACCGGTAAATATTCGAAAAATGTGTATGACTCGATTATCAGATGTCTGCACAAGGAAGAAAAAATAGTCCGTAAATATAATGTGAAAAATGAACTGCCCGGTGAATGGCAGCTCTGGCTGACAAAAGATTATATTGCAGAGTTGTATGACCGGCTGCGTCCGGGTATAGAATGGCTGGATAAAAAGACAATCATGTCAACTTTGAAAACTTTTCGGGAAGAAAAGGCTTTTTTGATACGTACAGGAAGGCGGGAGCAGAAATATCTGCTGCAGCAGGGATTCACAACATGGTTGATGTGGAATCTTTTTCAAAAAAAGAAGCTTATGCTTTTATACCGCCTGATTTATCTGAAAAAGAGAAAGTAAAGGGCAGAGTAGATACGGTCAGCTGCTTTTATTATCGATAATTGCGGGAAACTGTTGAAAGGATTACCAATGGGTGGAAAAACATATGATCCTGAAGTCCTGGATCGACTGCAGAAAATTGAAAAAACCATGTTTCGCGATTTTATCGCCCTGTGCGAGAAACATGATATTAAATATTTTGTTATCGCCGGTACAGCGATTGGGACCATGCGTGACCACGATATGATTCCGTGGGACGATGATATTGATGTCGGTATGCTGCGAAGAGACTACGAGAAGTTTCTTAAGATCGCGCCCAAAGAACTCGGCGAAAAATACCTCGTAAATGGTCCGGATACCCCCAGACCTTATTACAATCTGATTCCTAATCTCAGTCTCAAGGGGACAAGATTTATTATTGACCTTGCGAGGGACAGGTTCGAAATAGGAATCTTTATGGATATTTTTGTCTTTGAAAATATACCGGATGATCCGGTCAAGGCTGAGAAACTGATCCGAAAGACACAGCGTCTCCATGACCTGTATGTACTTTCAAACATTGATTATTTCCGCTTTGTCAAAGATGTCGAATTCGCAAAGAAGCTGCGTTATCTGCTGTGCGGGTGTGTGCATCGCGGTCTGAAGGTAAGCCGGCTTACTCCGGAAAAAATATACCGCAGATACAAAAAGCTGGCGCTGCAGTATACAGGGAAAACCAACACCTATACAATTTTAGGAGATCCCGCGGCAAGACTCTGCATCATCAGAAAAAAAGATCTGTTTCCGCTGAAAAAGGCAATGTTCGGAGACATTGAAGTGAGCATAGTCAATGACTGCGATAAGATGCTTAAAACACGCTTTGGAGACTATATGCAGGTACCCCCGCCGGAAAAGCGTATCAATCATAGCCCGGAGATTCTTGATTTTGGAAAATACGCTGACAATTGATCAGGATATTTATATATCCTTGAGAGGAGATATATGAGCAGTTACGAACCGGAAGTTTTAGAAAGAATTCAAAATCTGGAGAAGGAGATGCTCGCGGATTTCGGCAGGATCTGCAAGGAGAATCATCTGACCTGGTTTGCAATCGGGGGCACGCTCCTCGGTGCAGTCAGGCATAAAGACATGATTCCCTGGGATGACGATATTGATCTGGCAATTCTGCGAAAGGATTATATTAAGCTGAAGAAAATTGTCAAAAAAGACTATTCCGATAAATATATGATTCTGGATGCGGATGAAAATGATCACTATCCTCTGATGACCGGACAATTTACCATGAAGGGAACTCGTTTTGTGACAGAGCAGTTTCGAGATATCCCCTGTGATTTCGGCATCTACCTGGATCTGTTTCCTTTCGATACGCTCCATCCTGACCGTAAAATCAGGGAAAAACATATGAAACACGCATGGGCAATCGGAAAGATCCGCATTTTACGGGAAATAGGAGCTCCCTATGTTGCGGGTAAAGGCCTGAAGAGAGATATAATTATGGCAGTCTGCAGAATCGGTCATATCGGTCTGTCTGTTTTGAGGTTAAACAGAAGAAAGCTGTATCTCGCATGCAGACATTGGTGCCGGATTGATGAAGGAACCGATTCGGGAATCTATGGTTTTTCCTGTGATACAAGGCCATTTGACAATATGATCCGAAAAGAGGATCTGGAACCGATTCTGGAAGTACCCTTTGGAAAGGGCACCATCCTGATCCCGACTGGGTATGATGAACTGCTGCGGGAGCAGTACGGTGACTATATGCAGCTTCCGCCCATGGAAGCCAGAAAGAACCATAAGCCTGCAATACTGCAGTTTCCGGAAAAGTGATTTAAAAACAGTAGATTGGCATTGAGCGGATAGGAGAACAAGGATGAACGTTGCGATTATTATTGCCGGAGGTTCCGGCAGAAGGATGGGAATGGATATTCCCAAACAGTTTATCAATGTATATGAGAAGCCTGTATTGATGTATACTTTGGAAGGTTTCCAGTCCCACCCGATGATTGATGAGATTGTAGTAGTCTGCATCGAAGGATGGCATGATGTTGTATGGGCTTACGCAAAACAGTGCGGTATAACGAAGCTGAAAAAAATCATCTCCGGAGGAGAAACAGGACAGGAATCTATCAGGAATGGTGTATACGCATTGGAAGGTATCTGCAAAGAGGGAGACACCGTCATTATTCATGATGGAATCAGACCTCTTGTAGATGCTTCTGTTCTGACAGATGTGATTCAGACCTGTAAAAAATATGGAAATGCAGTTACATCACTGCCTTACAACGAGCAGATTTTTGTTGTAGACGAAAATGATCCGTCAACTACAGTTCAGTACATTCCCCGCGAGACCCTTAGACGTGTTTCCACTCCGCAGGCATATGAGTTCAATAAACTGGATTCTGCCTATCATGAAGCTTTTGAGAAAGAAATCGGCATCTATGGTTCTTCCTACACAAACACTATGATGGTGGAGCTTGGAGAGCGGCTGCACTTTGCGTCCGGTTCTGATAAAAATATCAAGTTGACTACCAAAGATGACCTGGAGATGTTCAAGGCCTATTTAAAGAAGGAAAAGGATCAGAGATGAATGAAGCGCTGTATTATGAAGATCTGAAATATGTCGCCGGACTGCCTCTTCCCTGGGAAAAGCTGCAGGACAGCAAGATACTCGTTACTGGTGCAACCGGTATGATCGGGCGGTTTCTTTCAGACGTGCTGATGTTCAAAAATGAGAAGGAAAGTCTCCGGTGTAATCTCTACGTGACCGGAAGATCCATGGAAAAGCTGCAGGCGCGGTTTTCTGAGTATAAAGACAGCCCTTTTCTCCATCTCGTAGAGATGGACATCAATATCGGCAACTTCCCGGATCTTCCATCTATGGATTATTGCATTCATCTGGCAAGCAGCACCCATCCGGTCGCCTATGCGACGGATCCGATCGGAACGATCACTGCCAATATTATCGGCACAAGAAATCTTCTGGAGTTTGCTCATTCTCATGACTGTAAACGGTTTGCTTTTGCTTCCTCTAACGAGATCTACGGAGAAAATCGCGGAGATACCGAGCTGTTTAAAGAGGACTACTGCGGCTATATTGACTGTAATACCCTGCGGGCCGGTTATCCGGAGAGCAAAAGATGCGGTGAGGCGCTTTGCCAGGCATATATCCGCCAGAAGAATATGGACATCGTCATTCCCAGACTGACCAGAAGCTACGGCGCGACACTGCTTTCCTCGGATACCAAGGCTCTGACGCAGTTTCTGCGTAAAGGGCTTGCCGGAGAAGATATAGTTCTTAAAAGCGAAGGAACACAGTACTACTCCTACACCTATGTAGCAGATGCTGTTTCCGGTCTGCTTACTGTGCTTCTGAAGGGCGAATGTGGAGAGGCTTACAATATCGCCGACCTTGCATCTGATATCCGCCTGAAGGACCTCGCAGGAATCATAGCAAAAGAGGCCGGAAAAAAGGTTGTATTTGATCTCCCGGATGAAGTCGAAAAGGCAGGATTCAGCAAGGCGACGAAAGCCCGGCTTGACAGCACAAAGCTTCAGAAGCTTGGTTGGAAGGCGCGGTTCGGAATTGAAGAGGGAATCCGCCGTACCATGAAGATGATGAGGGACAATTAGACAGCCACAACTATCAAAATAATAGAAATGATAGAACATTTTTACGGAGCGAAAAGATGTTAAACTTTACAGTAGGCCCGGTAATGTCCAGTGAGGCAGTGAGGGCAGTCGGCGCAGAGCAGGTACCTTATTTCAGGACAGAAGAATTTTCAGCGCTGATGAAAGAGAACGAGGCGCTGGTAAAGGAATTTGCCGGTGCGGAGGAAAATGCCAGAGTAGCTTTTATAACCGGTTCAGGTACAGCCTCTATGGAGTCTGTGATCATGAACGTGCTTACTTCCCGGGACCGGGCTCTGGTTGTCGACGGAGGCAGCTTTGGCCATCGGTTTGTAGAACTTCTGGAATTACATGAGATTCCTCATACCGTTATAAAGATGAAACCGGGGGAAGCGCTCAGAGAAGAGAGATTAAAAGAATTTGAAGGACAGGGATACACTGCTTTTGTGGTGAATACCCATGAGACTTCTACCGGCGTACTCTATGATATGCCCATGATCAGTGCTTTTTGCAAACGCAACGGTTGTCTGTTTATTGCGGATTCAATCAGCGCTTTTTTGACTGACCCTTTCAACATGAAAGAACTCGGTGTGGATATCATGATTACAGGATCGCAGAAAGCGCTGGCCTGTCCTCCCGGAGTGTCATTGATTATTCTGTCTGAGCGGAGCATTAAGAGGGTAGAAGAGAATCATTGTAAATGTATGTATCTGGATCTCAATCTTGCTCTTAAAAACGGAGAAAGGGGACAGACCCCTTTTACACCTGCAGTGGGTACACTCCGTCAGATTCATACAAGGCTTATGGAGATTAAAGAGCATGGCGGGGCGGAGATGGAGATCCGCCGCACAGCAGATCTGGCCCAATACTTCCGCACTCGTATAGAGGAGGAAAAGCTGCCATTTGAAATCGTATCTGAGTCAATGTCCAATGCAGTGACTCCTCTGCATCCGCTGACAGCTTCTGCCTATGACATTTTTCTCACCATGAAAGACGAATACGGAATCTGGGTCTGTCCGAATGGTGGTGAGATGAAAGATACTGTCTTTAGAGTAGGACATATTGGGGATCTTAAAAAAGAGCACTATGATGTTCTGATTGACGCTTTTCTGGATATGCGAAAACGAGGGATCATATGATCAAAGTTATCACATACGGGACCTTTGATCTTCTTCATTACGGACATGTGAGGCTGCTGGAACGGGCAAAGGCTTTGGGGGATTATCTGATCGTCGGCGTCACGGCGGAGGATTTTGATAAAAGCCGTGGAAAGATCAATGTTCAGCAATCCTTAATGGAGCGGGTTGATGCGGTTCGGGCGACCGGCTTGGCCGACGAAGTCGTCATAGAAGAATACGAAGGTCAGAAAATTGACGATATACGACGCTATGGAGTAGATATTTTTGCAATCGGATCTGACTGGAAGGGAAAGTTTGATTACCTGAATGAATACTGCAGGGTGATTTATCTGGATCGTACTGCAGGAATATCCAGTACTGAGCTCAGATCCCAGGATCAGTCTTTCCGCCTCGGTCTCGTCGGTAATTCCGCCTACATCAATAAAGTTGAGAGAGAATGCCAGCTGGTCAACGGTCTGCATCTGTCCGGAGTATGTACGGAAAAACCGGAGATTTTATCTGAATCATTGCGGAACCTTCCGGTGATGACACGGCAGTATGATGAACTGCTGCAAGCTTCAGATGCAGTTTATTTGAGGACACACCCGGAACTTCACGCTGAGCAGGCAGAGAAAGCCCTGATGGCAGGAAAGCATGTACTGTGTGAATCACCGGTTGCTCTTTCTGTAGATGAGTGCAGAAGGCTGTACAAACTTGCTGAGGAAAAAGGACTCGTCTTTATGGAGGGATTAAAGACTGCCTATGCAACGGCCTATTCGCGGCTTCTGCTGCTTGCCAAAAACGGCAAGATCGGAAAAGTCACATCGGTAGATGCCACATGCACGAGCCTTCTGCAGGTGGATCCGAATGATCCGGAAGGACTGTCCGGCAAGTGGGACAGTATGAGTGAATGGGGACCTACAGCACTATTGCCGGTCTTTCAGATTTTAGGACCGAATTACTGTGATATGCGTATTACTTCACGGTTTGCTGACCGGGAACAAAGATTTGATACTTTTACCAGAATTATCTTTGAGTATCAGGATGCAGTTGCGTCAATTAAAGTTGGAAACCAGGTTAAATCGGAAGGGGAGATGATCATCTCCGGGACGAAAGGCTATATTCTGGTTCCCGCTCCCTGGTGGAAAACAGATTATTTTGAGATTCGGTATGAGAATCCGGCTGAAAACAGACGGTATTTTTATCAACTGGACGGAGAAGGAATACGTTATGAATTAGTTGCCTTTGCAAGGGCGATGTCAACGAAACACATTCTTTACGGAATTGAACCGGAAGTCAGCTGTGCGATTTCCGGAGTAATGGAAGCATTCCGGGCACACAAAAACCTGCGGGTTTTGCAGGAGGGTGAAAGAACAACACTGCCTTAAAAAAACGACAGAAGAGCAGCAACAAACAGATTGTTCGAAGGGTATAAATCCGTAGGTGTATAATGAATAAAGAATCAGGTCAGAAACAGCGAATCCTATATCTGGATCTCCTCCGGGCTATTGCGATCATTTCCATTTCTCTCAATCATGCAGTGAATCGTGCATTTGCGGTTCAGGAGGGGCAGGCGGCAGAGACAGCCGTGCTTCCACTCTATCTGAACGTGATCAAGACGGGAGCGGCTGTTTTTAGCAGAATCGGAGTCCCTTTGTTTCTGATGATTACGGGAAGTCTTATGCTTACAAGGGAGTATAAGACAAAAAAGGATATAAGCCATTTTTACAAATCAAATTGGCTGAACCTGTTTATCACAGCAGAAATCTGGTTTTTCATTATGTTCGTGATCATTATGGCGATATCTGCGCCGGATATGTTCAGGCTTGAATCATTACCGAAGCTTCTTCTGCGCTGCATTTTGAATCAATTATTTGTGAGTCAGAAGACGTTGGGGAGTATGTGGTATATGCAGATTATTATACCTATGTATATGCTTTTACCCGTTTTCTCTCTTTTTCTGCATAAAGGTTTTGACAAATGGCTTATACCCCTTACCGGAATAATCATCTATACACAATATCTCATTCCTGCGGTAAGCGCTTTTTTCAAAATGAATGAGATTCCTTTCGCTGTTCATACGGATTTTGGCGGTGAAGGGATCGTTCATTATCTCTTTGTGTATGTGCTGGCAGGGTATTGGATTCATAAAAACCGCGAACGTATCAGAGAACTTGTCCGTGTTAGAAATATGCTTATACTCTGGATCCTTCTTTTTGCTGTTGTCTGTACTTATCAGCTATACGCTTTTCAAAAAGAAATGGACTATGTGTTAAGATACAACTCACCTGGTGTGGCCCTATGTGGAGTCGGCCTGTTTATATTGATTCTTCTTGTAAAGGATGTGCCGGGATTCTTGAGAAAACCGATAGTATATTTGTCGCAGATTTCTTTCGGAATCTATTTTGTGCATATTATCATAATGGAAATCTTAGTCCGTTTTATTGCTGCATTGTCTGTGTCATGGAATCCGGCGCTCCTGATGCTGTTTTATGAAGTTGTATCTGTAGGTGGAAGTGTTCTGTTCATAGCAATACTGTCGAAAAATCGTTTTTGCAGAAAATATATGTTTATGATTAAGCCTTGAAACTAATATTGCAGAACTATTGTATGGAAAGAATGAAAAAATGAAAAAACTGGTAATCATTCCCGCCTTTAACGAAAGCGAAAGCATCGTACATACTGTACGGAATATTCAAAAATGCGCCCCTGATTATGATTTGATCGTTATCAATGACTGCTCAAAGGATAATACTCTTCAAATCTGCAGAGACAACGATATTCCTGTGCTCGATCTTCCGATCAATCTTGGAATAGGAGGGGCAGTTCAGACAGGATATCTGTATGCAATGATGAATCATTATGATATCGCTGTCCAGATGGACGGTGATGGTCAGCATGATGCTCTGTACCTGAAGGATATGGAAGAAACCTTAGTGCGGGAAAATGCTGACATGGTAATCGGATCAAGGTTTATAGAGAAAAAAGGTTTTCAGTCCTCTGGTGTGCGAAGGATCGGAATCGGTATTTTCAGGTTTTTGACGGGAACTCTTTTCGGAAAGGCAGTTACAGATGCCACTTCCGGTATGCGTATGAGCAACAGACGGACAATCGAGCTTTTTGTGAAAGACTATCCCAGAGACTATCCGGAGCCCGAAACGGTATGCCGTCTTCTGCGCAAGCACTACAAAGTCGTAGAAGTACCCGTGATCATGAAGGAACGGGAAACCGGAACCTCATCGATCTCTATGAGAAAATCGGTGTACTACATGGTTAAAGTGACTTTGGCGATTCTGATAGAAAGGTTAAGGTGAGAATATGTCACTGCGGCTGCAGATTATACTTCTTGTATTGCTTGCGATCGGAATGATGGTTGTAATCAATATGGTGAGAAAACGGGTCTTGGAGCTGAAATATGTCCTGGCATGGATGTTTGCTGATATTGTACTGGTTCTTCTTGTTTTGTTCCCGGGGTTAATCAAAGCGATTACCAGGCTGCTGGGGATTCAGTCCTCCATGAATATGATCTTCTTTCTAGGATTTCTGTTGTCTCTTGTCATTATCTTTACATTGACTGTCGCGCTTTCAAAAGTAACTTCCAGTGTCCGCAGAATGAGTCAGACGATCGCGTTGCTGGAAAAGGAACTGAAGGAAGAAATTGAAATTACAGAAGAAGGCTGTTGATTGGAAAGCAAAGGGTAAGTCCGGCTTGAAAAAAAAGAAGAGAATTGACGAGATAGATATTCTCAAAGGACTGGGAATCATATGTGTTGCCGCGGGTCATTGTGGCGCGCCATTTGAGCATTTCATCTATATGTTTCATATGGCGGTATTTTTTGTTGCGTCCGGCTTTTTTTTCAAAGCTGAGAATGCATCTTCATTAAGACGTTTAGGGCGGTCTTATTTGAAGAAGGTAAAAGAAATATGGGTTCCGTATATATTTTGGAATACTATTTTTATTCTTCTAAATAATGTCTTTATCAGGATAAATGTATACACTGACAATCCTGCACTGGCTGAATATGTTGAAGAAAAATATGCCGGGGTCAATAATTATATGTCTCTGGCTCAGATGCTGCTTATTATCAGAAAAGGATTTATCCTGATCGAAGGCTCAAAGATAGCAGGTGCTTTCTGGTTTCTGGCCACTTTATTCTGCATACAGTTATTATATTTGACTATTGATTATATCTTACAGAAAATTACTGATAAATATGTTGATTTGTATCAATTATTAGTTTCGGGATTATTGCTGGGCTATGGGTACTATTGTAGTATACAGAGGCTGTATATCTATGGCTTGGCCAAAGTGGCATCATTTTATTGTCTGTATTATTTAGGGCATATGCTTTCTCGCAAAACTGATTTATTTATGCGAATGAAATGGTTTCATTGGCTTCCTATAGGTATACTCTCATTTGCCGCATTATACGGTATGAGTTTAGCCGGCTCCATTTCTTTTGCACAGGTCAGGTACGGCAATCCCTTATTTATGCTGATGGCGTCACTATTGGGATGGTTTATGCTCTATAGTATGTCCTATTTTTTGAAGTATATTCCGGCAATTAAAAAACCGTTGCTGAAAATCGGAGAAAGGACATTGAGCGTAGTGATTTTTCACTTCCTTGCTTTCAAACTGGTTGCTGCTGTGATCGCGTGGTACTATGGAATTCCCGCTTTTTGTATTGCAGCATTCCCGCATTTGTTTGGAAACAGGGGATTATGGTGGCTCGCTTATACCATTGTAGGCGTCTGTGTGCCGGTAATTCTGAATTATTTTTATCATAAAGTGACACATTTTTGTAAAGTCTCATTCAAAAACATTGCCGGTCCAGGACAGTAGGATGAGTGTTGCGAATTCGGCAGGCAGATTAGGTACTTATGTATCGGAAAGGAATAAAATGAAAGTAGCAGTAACCGGAGCAGGCGGATACATGGGGCGATATGTAGTAAGAGAACTTCTATCCAGAGGACATGAAGTAATAGCTGTCGATCTGAATTATAAGGAAGTTGATTCCCGCGCGGTTTTTTCGGACGCTCATATTTTCTCAGGGGACAAAGATATCTATACACAATTGGGAAGACCTGATTTATGTATTCATCTTGCCTGGCAGGACGGTTTTATTCATAATTCTCCTAAGCATATGGAAAATCTTTCGAATCATTTTCTGTTTCTTAAGAATATGATTGAAGGAGGCTGCAGGAAAATAGCTGTAATGGGTACTATGCATGAGGTGGGATTCTGGGAGGGGTGTGTCACTGCGGATACCCCTTGCAACCCCCTTTCTCAATACGGAGTCGCCAAAAATGCGCTCCGGCAGTCCCTGCTTTTGCTTGGTGAAAAAGAAGGAGTGGACATCTACTGGCTCCGGGCTTTTTATATCATGGGAGACGACGGTAGAAACAGCTCTATTTTTACAAAGCTTCTTGAGGCACAAGAATTAGGGAAAAAGGAGTTTCCCTTTACCACCGGAGAAAACAAGTATGATTTCATCACAATAAAAGAACTTGCCAGACAGATTGTTGCGGCTTCCACACAGTCCGAATATAGAGGAATTATAAATGTCTGCTCCGGGACGCCGGTTTCATTGAAGGACAAGGTAAATGATTTTATCGCGGAGAAGGGATTGGATATCAAACTGAAATACGGCGCTTTTCCGGAACGTCCTTACGATTCTAAAATTATTTATGGAGACAATACGATTATCCAGAAGATTCTGGAAGCAGATCAAACAGTCTGACGGGAGCAAATCATATGAAGAAGACATCAGCATATACGGGAGAGGACCTGACAGTTGTAATCTGTGCATATAAAGAGTGCCCTTCACTTGGAAAAAGTATTCAGGCAATTCTTCACCAGTCGGTAAAGCCGAAGATTATGATTTCAACCTCTACACCCAATGATTATATAAAATCATTTGCAGAACGTTTTAATATACCTGTCTGTGTCAATCCCGAGGGTGGACATGTTAATGATTATAACTTCGCTCTACATCAGATAAAGACACCTTTGGGCATGATTGCTCATCAGGATGACATTCTTCATCCTCTGTTTGTAGAAAAAAGTCTGCATGCACTTAATCGAGCCACAGATCCAATTCTGTCGTTTACCAATTATCTGGAAATGGTGGACGGAAATATTGAACGTAAACCTTCAGCTCTTATTCTGATAAAAAGAATGCTGGTCTGGCCAATGAGGATTCCGGTGGCAAGAAAAACAGTCTTTATGAAGAGACTGGGGCAGTGTCTGGGCAATCCCATTACGCATCCGACAGTGATTTGTGTAATGGACAGGCTTCCTGAGGAAATATTCCGTGAAAAATATCGTGCCTCCATGGATTGGGATCTGTGGGAACGTCTGTCAAAGATGAGAGGCGAATTTGTATATATTAAAGACGTTCTTCTTTACCATCGGATGGATAAAGATAATACAACAGCAAAATTATTAAAAGAGACAAATGTAAGATACGACGAAGAACTGGAGATTATGTCGCGGTTCTGGCCCAAACAGATTGCAAAGATTATCATGATTGCTTACGGCCAATCGGCCAGGTTTTATTGATTATGGAAGGAGAATGTGCTATGGCAGATACCAAATATGATTTTCTGGTCGTGGGCGCGGGCCTTTTCGGCGCAGTATTTGCACATGAGGCGAAGGCTGCGGGAAAAAGCGTTCTTGTGATCGACAGACGCCCCAATATTGCCGGAAATGTTTATACCGAAAAAGTAGAGGGAATCCATGTGCACAAATACGGTGCGCATATTTTCCACACAAATAACCGCAAGGTATGGGACTATGTGAATCGTTTTGCGGAATTCAACCGCTTCACGAATTCGCCCGTGGCAAATTATCACGGTGAGTTGTACTCCCTGCCTTTCAATATGTACACATTCAATAAGATGTGGGGCGTGGTGACACCGCAGGAGGCGGCGGCCAGGATCGAAGAGCAGAAAAAGGCAGCCGGCATCACAGAGCCGAAAAACCTCGAGGAGCAGGCCATCAGCCTGATCGGCACAGATATCTATGAGAAGCTGGTCAAGGGATATACCGAAAAACAGTGGGGACGTCCCTGCACAGAGCTTCCCGCCTTTATCATCAAGCGTCTGCCGGTCCGCCTGACTTTTGACAACAACTATTTCAATGCCCTCTTCCAGGGAATCCCTGTCGGCGGCTACACAAAAATGGTGGCCAATATGCTTGAGGGGATCGAAGTCCGTCTCGGATGCGACTATCTGGAAGACCGCGAAACCTGGGATGCCATGGCGGACAAGGTCATCTACACCGGAGCTATCGACGCATTCTACGGATTCAGGCTGGGCACCTTGGAATACCGCAGTGTCCGCTTTGAGACGGAGACTCTGGATATGCCCAATTTCCAGGGCAACGCTGCCGTCAACTACACGGACAGAGAGACTCCCTGGACCAGGATCATCGAGCACAAGTGGTTTGAGTTCGGCAAGGATGACGACGGAAACGATCTTCCCAAGACTGTCATCAGCCGTGAATTCAGTTCCACCTGGAAGCCCGGCGACGAGCCCTACTATCCTGTGAATGACGAGAAGAACGGAAAACTCTATGAGCAGTACAAAGAGCTCGCGGCAGGAGAGGACAAAGTCATCTTCGGCGGCCGTCTCGGTGAGTACAAATACTACGACATGGACCAGGTCATCGCCTCGGCTCTGGATGCTTCCGAGAAAATTCTTTCTCAGTAAAGGGATCTCTGTCAATGAATTATGCCGAAATCAAGGAATATGATATAGCGAACGGCCCCGGCGTGCGTGTCAGCCTGTTTGTATCAGGCTGCCGCAATGCCTGCCCGGGATGCTTCAATCCTGAAACCTGGGACTTCGAATACGGCCGCACCTATACCCTCGAGACCGAGGACCGGATCCTTAGGCTCCTGATGCCGGAATATATAGAAGGACTGACCCTGCTGGGCGGCGAGCCCTTCGAACCGGAGAACCAGGCGGTCCTGGTGGGCCTTCTGAGGAAAGTGAAACAGATCTATCCCAATAAGAGTGTCTGGTGCTACACCGGCTATACCTATGAGAGAGACCTGCTTCACGGAGGAGACAAACACACCTCCCATACAGACGAGATGCTGTCTCTGATCGATGTCCTTGTGGACGGACGTTTCCTTCTGGCGGAGAAGGACATCACTCTTTTATACAGAGGCAGCAGAAACCAGCGGATCCTGGCCCTGCATCCCCGGTCAGCAGACGGCAGCGGTATAGAAGAAGGTGCCGTCGATGCTGTAGAGCAGATCGCGGAGATCGCCAGGGGAGATTCCGGCTGGAAATAGAAAGTTCAGCTTTCCGTTCAACTTTTTCGTGGAAAGAAATTGCTATGTGTGACAGTGCTGAAAACTACTCCGGCCTGCTTCCGGATGAATTCCTGAGCAGGATGCGGCAGCTTCTGACAGAGCGGGAATACGCGGCGTTTTTGTCCTGTTACGGACAAAAACGCCTTTATTCACTGCGCCTGAATTCGCTGAAAGCGGACCGCCATGAGGCAAAGAAGCTTCTCGGGAAGGCTGCCGAGGCATCATCAGAAATCAAAACAGAGGCTTCAGAGCAGGGAGGAGACCGTCTCCCGCAGTGCCCGGAGCTGCAGCCCGTTCCCTGGGAACCTGACGGATTCTATTATCCGGAGTGGTTCAGACCGGGGCGTCTGCCCTGGCACGAGGCGGGCATGTACTATATCCAGGAGGCCAGCGCCATGGCTCCCGCTGTGCTCTGCGATGCGCAGCCCGGAGAACGCGTGCTGGATCTGTGCGCGGCGCCGGGCGGTAAGAGCACAAAGCTTGCTGCCTCTCTTCAGGGCAGGGGGATCCTTGTCGCCAATGAGATCCATCCGGAGCGTGCCAGAATCCTCTCCTCCAATCTGGAGCGCATGGGCGTGCGCAATGCCTTGGTGACCAATGAATCTCCGCAGCGGCTGGCTTCACGGTTTCCGCGCTTTTTTGACAGGATCGTCGTCGACGCCCCCTGTTCCGGGGAGGGCATGTTCCGCAAGGAAGAGGAGGCCCTGTCCAACTGGAGTCCGGAGAATGTGCGGATGTGCGCGCAGAGACAGACAGAGATCCTGGAGGAAGCGGCATCCATGCTCCGCCCCGGCGGAAGGCTTGTCTATTCCACCTGCACCTTTTCTCCTGAGGAGAACGAGGGTGTGATTTTCCGTTTTCTCATGGAACACCCCGGCTTTTCCCTTGTCAGCATTCCGGATCTGCCCGGTATCAGGGCAGAGGAATGGGGATTTGCCTGCGGGAGACCGGAGTGGCTTCCCTATGCCGGAATCGAACCGGACTGTTTCGGAGAAGAAGGTCTGAAGGCGGCCGGACAGCTTCGCAGAACCCTTCGGCTCTGGCCTCATCTTCTAAACGGAGAGGGGCATTTTGCCGCTGTCCTGAGAAAAGACGGTCTGCTGTCAGCGGCGGCTGATGCCCGGGCGGGGACCGATGCGCGGGCTGACAGCCGGGACAGCAGGACCCGGGCCGGCAATGCGGAAAAGGAAGAAAGACGGAAGAAAAAAGAAAAAGGAAAAAACAGAACTCAGAGAAGCGGGAAAAGAAACAGCGGGGACCTGTCACTGAAGGATGCGCAGCATATGTGGGAGGAATTCTGCAGGGACAATCTGCTTTCCGCGGACGTGCCGGATGCTGTGGCAGATATCGGAGGGGAAAGGCTGTGCATGTTCGGCGGCGCGCTTTTCGGACTCCCGGCGCCGGCGGCAGGCCTGTCGCTGGAAGGACTCCGTGTTCTGCGCGCGGGACTTCACCTGGGAACGGTGAACAGAGGGCGGTTCGAACCTTCTCATGCCCTTGCTATGGCACTTGACCGGAGTGAAGTATGCAGGTATGCTGAGTTTGAAGGAGACTCACCGCAGGCATATGCCTGGATCCGGGGAGAGTCTGTCGCTGCAGGAGCAGACCGTGATCGGGGATGGACGCTCGTCTCCATAGACGGATGCAGTATAGGATGGGGGAAAGCCAACGGAGGAATATTGAAAAATCACTACCCCAAAGGCCTGCGAAAAGGAAGCGGGTATAAATCAATATATTAATAAAAAAAATTAAATAAAAAGATATATACATAAACAGCAGATACAACATTATTATTAGAGGTCTTAGCCTGGGCATTAGTGATAGTGCGGCTTGACTCTATACTCGAAGATTTCAGTCAGCATGGAAGGAGCAAGCAATGGGCAGAGAACGCGCACCCTTTGATCAGTCTGTTTTTAATTACGCCAATACCGGGAAAATCAAACGCAATATATTGCTGATTTATGCCGGTGCCTATCTTGCAGGGGCGATCGCCTTTCGCGTGATCGTACTCCATTACGGAGTGTCCCTTGTCCAGATCTTTGACGCTAAAGACCAGTATCTTCCCTTTCTGAAATATCTGAATCTGTATTACAGAGAATTGATCTATAATCTTCTGCACGGTGATTTTCACCTGAAGATGTTCGATTATTCGCTGGGCCTGGGTATGGATCCGGTCAGGGTCCTCTCTTATTATGGACTGGCGGATCCGCTGAGCTTTCCGGTCATCTTTTTCAAACAGACAAATGTACTGCAGTACTATCAGTTCCTTGTACAGTTCAGACCTTTTCTTGCAGGTTCCGCATTTATCGGAATGTGCTTTCATTTCAGGAAAGTCAATTATACAGTTCCCTTCTGCGCCTTATTTTACCTGTGCAGCGGCTGGGCCCTGTATGCTTTTTCCGTACATCCCTTCTTTATCAATTTTCTGATCCTTCTGCCCATGGCAGTCGTGGGGATCGACAAAATTCTCTACCGAAGATCCCCTGCCCTGTTCATCACTTCCATATTCCTTGCCGGATGTGTCGGCTTTTACTTCCTGTTCATGGTCAGCATCAGCATGCTGGTCTTTGCGGTCGTGCGCCTTGTCTGCCGGAGGAAGGAGATTCTGTGCGGCGGAGAAAAGGCGGCGGCCCAAGCGGCCAAGGTCGTTGCAAAGAGCTTTGGTTTTTATATGGTCGGCCTGGCTTTGTCCTGCTTCATTCTTCTTCCCTCTCTTCTGGGGGTTATGGACAGCCTCAGAGGAACATCGTCAGATCTTCCGGAGAATATGTTCCTTTATCCGATCCCGACACTGGTGAAATTATATTCCAGAGCAGTATTTCTCAGTCCCTCCTGCAACAGCCTGAGTTTCTCTGTGATCAGTCTCTTTTGCATAGCGGCTGCACTGGCGGGACAGAGAAAGCAGGAGACGGGGATCCTGGCACTGACCGGCATTGTCCTGTGGTTTCTGCCCGCCTGGTCGGTTTTCATGAGCGGAATCGCCATGCCCAATTTCAGATGGTTTTTTGCCCTGTCTCTTGTGGCGGTATATCTTTGTACAGACATTTCGGAGTACCTTGTCCGGGCATCGGCGGGTCAGAAGATTGGTTTTGTGATCGCGGCGGCAGCTGCAATTGCGGCCTCCTTTATCAATTATGATCCCTTTGCGAAATTTTCCGTCCTCTTTGCGGCAGCTGCCGTCACAGGGGCCCTGCTCCTGTTTATCTCCTTCAGGCCGTGCGGAGAACCGGTGCGGACCATTATCTGCATTGGTCTGATCTGTCTGCAGTGTATAGTCAATGTGTCCGTATTTTTCAGTCCTCTTTGGTTTGACAAAGTGCATGAGTATACAGATCTGAATGTGGAAAAAAGGATAGATCAGTCCCCTTACAGCATCATAAAAAGAGATCCGGGATATGATCCGCTTTATCGGACAGAACTCGGGATGACCGGTATTTTCAATACTTCGTCGGTACTGCAGATTCCATCGGCACACACCTATGCGAGTATCATTCCTGAGTCAGTTTCCGAATTTATGGTGGAGACAGAGAATAATATGATGACAACGCCTTTCTCGATCCACGGTCTTGACAGAAGGGCTGCTCTTTTGCAGATGTGTGCCGTACGCTATTATATAACCAGCCCCGAGGATACGGAAAAACCGCCTTACGGATATGAAGAGGGGTACAGAGACGGAGACAATACCGTTTATGACAGTAAATATTCACCTCTTCCCGGATATGTATATTACAGGACCTTTAGTCCCGAGGACATGGAGCAGAGAAACGGCATAGAAAAGCAGTCGCTGATGCTGCAGGGAGCAGTTGTTGAAAACAGCAGTGTCCCTGTCGTTCCGACCGGATCTGTACAGACCGGAGTCACCGCCATTCCCTATACGGTGACAGGAAGTAAGGGTGTTTCTATGAGGGACGGCACCTTGTCTGTGGATGAAGACGCGGAAGACCCCTGGATCCATGTCTCCGTAAAGGCTCCCGGACACAGTGAGATCTATGCCCGCATGAAGGGATACGATGGAGAGGAAAAACTGGAGCTGCGCTTTGAGCGGGAAGATGAAACAGAGAAGACTCTGCTCGCAAGAGACCGCTACTGGGCATACGGCCAGGAAGATTTTTCCGCATTGATCGACACGACTGAAGCAGGACAAGAGAGAACGATAAATTACAAAATACATTTATCGGGCGCTCCCGGATGTATGTTCAATGCGCTGGAATTCTACGCATACGATTTGGAGCGCTATGAAAAAGACGCCGGCCTGCTGTCTGAAAACAGCATGCAGGATGTCAGTTTCGGGAAAAATGCAATCAGCGGAAGGGCCTCTATGAAAGAGGAGGGCATCCTGTGCCTTCCTGTCCCCTACAGTAAAGGCTGGTCTGTCTATGTGGACGGAGAAGAGAAGGAATGCATGAAGGCAAACTATCTGTGTGCATCTGTCGCCGTCCCTGAAGGGGACCACGAAGTGGTTTTCCGCTATAGGACGCCGGGACTGATTCCGGGACTGGCAGTCAGCATTCTCGGAATCCTCATGATCCAGATCATATGCGTCCGCAATCGATTTGCCGGGGAATGACCGGGACTTGGTCCGGGCTTCGGGCCGCTGCCGCTCTTTGTGTCCGCTCTTTCTGCCTGTCAGTCTCGTGCATTGACCGCGTTTGCGCATTCTGCTATAATCAAAGCTGTATTTACAGGACCCGCGGGCGGGTCTTGAATGACCGGCGGCGGATGCGGCATCGCCGATGGCTGCTTCGCAGATGTACGTACCCTGACCACGGGGAGGTTTCATGAAAATCCCTTAACCGGGTCGATCCTTACAAGTAAAATAAGGCACTCCTTCTGCTGCGCCTGCGGCGGGAGGAGTGCCGTTCGTTAATGGAATATTGCTGACAGATCCGGCCCCTCTGCCGGATTTTGCGGCAGCTGAAAGAGAGATCATACAGTTATGGATTTATTTGATTACATGCGGCAGGAACAGCAGCAGACAGAATCTCCGCTGGCTTCCAGGATCCGGCCCTCCACGCTCGACGAAGTGGTCGGGCAGGAGCATATTATCGGCAGGGGACGTCTTCTTCGAAGGGCGATCCAGGCGGACAAGCTGGGGTCTCTGATTTTTTACGGACCTCCCGGGACGGGCAAGACAACCCTGGCGCGGGTGATCGCCAATACCACCAGCGCGGAGTTCGTCCAGCTCAATGCCACGACCTCCGGCAAAAAAGACATGGAAGAGGCGGTAAAGGCGGCGAAAGACCGTTTGGGAATGTACGGGAAAAGGACTATCCTCTTCATTGATGAGATCCACCGCTTCAATAAATCCCAGCAGGATTATCTGCTGCCCTTTGTTGAGGACGGCACGGTCACTCTGATCGGAGCGACTACAGAGAATCCCTATTTTGAGGTGAACGGGGCCCTGATCTCCAGATCAACGGTCTTTGAGCTCAAACCTCTCTCGCAGGCGGATGTTCGGACCCTGATCATGCGCGCCGTCTATGATACAGAGAAGGGAATGGGCATGTACAAGGCCGCTATCGACGAGGATGCGGCGGATTTTCTGGCGGATGTCTCCGAAGGGGACGCCAGGCGGGCACTCAGCGCAGTGGAACTCGGCATTCTGACGACAGAGCCCTCGGCGGACGGCAAGGTGAGGATCACTCTGGATATCGCCCAGGAATGTATCCAGCGGCGGGCGCCCCGCTATGACAAGGGCGGTGACAATCACTACGACACGATCTCCGCCTTTATCAAGAGTATGCGGGGATCGGATCCCGACGCGGCTGTCTACTATCTGGCGCGCATGCTGGAAGCAGGAGAGGACCCCAGGTTTATTGCGCGCAGGATCATGATCTGCGCATCGGAGGATGTGGGAAATGCGGATCCGCAGGCGATCACGGTCGCGGTCTCCTGTTCTCTGGCCTGTGAGAGGATCGGCCTCCCGGAGGCACAGATCATCCTGTCGCAGGCGGCCTCCTATGTGGCGAGTGCCCCCAAGAGCAACGCCGCGACCAACGCGATTTTTGCCGCAAAGGAACTGGTGAGGAAGACAGGCAGCCTGCCTGTTCCTCCCTATCTGCAGGATTCCCATTACGGCGGAGCCGGAAAGCTCGGCCGGGGGATCGGATACCAGTATGCCCATCTCTACCGGGAACACTACAGCGGACAGCCCTATCTCCCCGAGGGGATCAGGGATGCAAGACTGTATGAGCCTTCGGAAATGGGATATGAACAGCAGATCCGGGACCGCCTCTACCGCCTGACGGGAGATGAGCGCTACCGCAGACCGGAAGAACTGCTGGACAGGGAGCAGTGACAGGTGCGGAAAACTGCGGCCGGGGAGCAGTGACATGCGGGGAGGCAGGAAAAAGGCAAAACTGCCTGCCCGATTCAAAGTGAGCCGTGACGGATAGTACGTCAGGGGGTGGCATTATGATGGATACGGTATTTACCGTCTATAAACTGATCATCCTGTATATGCTTGACCGCGCGGAAGGGGACGTCACACAGGGAATGCTCTCGTCCTTCCTTCTGGAAGGCGGCTATGCCAATTTTGTCTCTCTTGCCGAGAGTTATGACCAGCTTGAAAAGCAGGGGCTGGTCCGTATTGTTATGCGCGGAGACAAGAAATTTCTGCATCTGACAGAGGCAGGAGAGCAGGCTCTGGGCTTTTTCGGCGGACAGCTCAGTTCCCAAATCCGCAGTCAGGCGGACAGCTGGCTGGTCGAAAACGGACGCCGGATCCGCGAGGAGAGGGAAGTGAATGCCGTATATGAGAAAATGACCTCCGGCGTGTACGAAGTCCGCATGTCCGTAAAGGAGAAGGACGTCACGATCCTGGAAGTGAAGATTTCCGTCCCCGATGCCGCATCGGCGGAGAAAATAGCAGGCAGGTGGAAGGAAAAAAACGCAGACATCTACCGATACCTGATTGAAAATATGTTTTGACTGTTCTATAATGCTCTAAAGTACATCATCAAAATGACAGGATGGAGTTTTTCCTGCCGAATCTTTGATCAAATCATACGTATGCCGTGCAGCTGCCTGCGTATCCTGGAAGATCCTGAAGACCGGCCCGGTCTGCCGCTGAATCAGTACAAATCTGCGGCAGGGCGCCGGTGGGGATCAGGACGGATCACGGGGGTTGGCGCGACTTGTCAGTTTATTTCATCAATCGGCATAGATTTCCATATTTTCGTTTTTTTATTTCAGACACTTTTTTGTGTGCCTGCGCGGCGCTGTGCGCTGTGGGCACAAGTACATTTTTCAGACGAACACCTTTTGAGACGATGAATATCTGGTTTTATTTTCGGACGATCCGCATAGCGGATTGGCCTGTTTTATGCTGTCGTTTCAAGCTGTCCCGCACAGATTCTTTTCGCTGAGCAGACTGTTTTTTATGGGATTCCGACAGCATGAGGGCCCCGGGTCCGAATACCGCCTTATGCATTTTAAACGCAGAGGGGAGCAGGTGAAGGGGGATTCCGGCACCTTCCCGGCTTCCGGACTGTGACGATCATATATTTGGAGGAAAAGAATGACAAGAGAACGTTATGAGTCCATCTCCCTGCATGATCTGCGGGAAATTGCCAAGAACAGAGGGATGCGGAGAATTTCAACTCTCAAAAAAGCAGATCTGATCGATGCGATGCTGAAAAAAGACGAGGAGGAGGCGATCATCCTCCGCAAGGAGAAGATACAGAGCCGGCAGGAGACTGCGCCGGAAGAGGAGAGCCGTGCCGATGCGGACCGGAAGGAAAGGCAGAACCGGCAGGATACCGGTGCAGCGGCAGCCGAGGGCCAGTCCCGGCAGAGGAGTCAGGGACAGCAGCGGGGACGTCAGAATTCCGCTTCCTACAGCCAGGGGAACGCAGCGGGGCGCAGACAGACCGGCCGTGCCCGCAGAGATGACCGCGCAAACGGACAGAACAGCCGGCAGCCGCAGGACCGGACCAGAACGGCCGCGTCGCAGTACCAGGAACGCGGGGCAAGAGACCAGCACCAGGAGCGCGGCACAAGAGACCAGTATCAGCAGCGCCGCGACAATCAGCCTGAGCCCGCAAAGGAATCCGGGAAATCCGAAAATGCTTACAAAGAGGCTGCTGTTGAGAAAACAGCCGCCATGGTCCGTGAGCCGGATGCGGATTACCAGAGGGCGCAGATTTTCCGGGAGGGAGAACTCACCGGACAGGGCATCCGGCAGGAGGCAGTGCAGACACAGGCGGCCCAGCCTGCCGTTCAGGAGGGACAGCAGGAGCAGGCCGGCACCAGGCTCTCCAGGTTCTATCAGCCGGGGCGCCCGGACACACCGGTCCTTCACAAGGACGAACTCAATGCGGAGCTGGACAGCGGCCAGATGGCAAACGGCATTCTGGAGGTCATGCAGGACGGATTTGGATTTATCCGCTGCGCCAATTACATGCCGGGCGAAAATGATATCTACGTGGCACCCAGCCAGATCCGCCGCTTCGGGCTTAAGACCGGTGACATTATTGTCGGAAATATCCGCGTGCGCACACAGGGAGAGAAATTCAGCGCACTGCTCTATGTGAAGAGTGTCAACGGGTTTTCACCCGAGGAGGCGACCCGCCGCTACAATTTTGAAGATATGACTCCCGTCTTTCCGGATGAGAGGATCCGCCTCGAGCGTTCCGGCGGGAGCGTATCCATGCGGATCATGGACCTGATCAGCCCTGTCGGCAAGGGACAGCGCGGCATGATCGTGTCTCCTCCCAAAGCCGGCAAGACAACCCTGATCAAAGAAGTTGCCCGCTCCGTCAAGTACAATAATCCGGAGATCCATCTGATCGTCCTTCTGATCGATGAGCGCCCCGAGGAAGTCACGGATATCCGCGAGGCGATCGAAGGCCCCAATGCAGAGGTCATCTACTCCACATTTGATGAACTGCCCGAGCACCACAAGAGAGTGTCCGAGATGGCGATTGAGCGTGCAAGACGTCTCGTCGAGCACAAAAAGGATGTCATGATCCTGCTCGATTCCATCACCCGTCTCACCAGAGCCTATAATATCACAGAGCCCTCCAGCGGCCGCACACTCTCGGGCGGCCTGGATCCCGCAGCGCTCCATATGCCCAAGCGCTTCTTCGGCGCCGCCAGAAACATGCGCGAAGGCGGAAGCCTGACGATCCTGGCCACTGCCCTGATCGAGACCGGCAGTAAGATGGATGATATTGTCTTTGAAGAATTCAAGGGTACCGGCAACATGGAACTGGTGCTTGACCGCCGTCTGTCGGAACGACGTATTTTCCCCGCGATCGATATTGTCCGCTCAGGTACACGCAGGGATGACCTCTTATTGACACCGGACGAACAGAGCGCCATGGGCATCGTCCGCCGCGCCTTCAACGGGCTCAGTGCCGAACAGGCTGTGACACAGGCGCTGGATCTGTTTTCAAGGACCCGCACGAACGGAGAGTTCGTAAATATGGTCCGCAAGATTCAGTGGGGAAGCGCGCCGGAAAGGCAGCAGTAGACAGAACAAAAAAGAAGTGTCGGCAAAATAACAAAAATATTGACGTAATTCAAAAATAGTAAGATGATGTAGGGACGGGGGCGTATCATATTGTGCATATGAAACCGCTCCCGTGTATCCGGGATTTCAACTATTGCTATTTTTCAGGAGGAAATGCCATGAAACGATCCTGCGGTGTCCTGCTTCCGGTCGCCAGTCTTCCTTCCAGATACGGAATCGGCTGCTTTTCTACGGAAGCGTATCGTTTCGTTGACTTTCTTGAGGAATCCGGTCAGACCTGGTGGCAGATCCTTCCTCTGGGTCAGACGGGATACGGAGATTCGCCCTATCAATCCTTTTCTACATTTGCGGGAAATCCGTATTTTATCGATCTTGAGCAGCTGATCGGTGCAGGGTATATCACAAGGGAAGAGACAGACCGATATGATTTCGGCAGCAATCCTTCCTATGTCGACTACAACCGGATCTATCAGGTCCGCTATCTTCTTCTGCATCACGCCTATGAAAACAGTCCTTATGCCCTTCATCCCAATGAAAGGTGGTCGGACGCGTCGCACAACCGTGACCGCTATGCATTTGAGACCTATATTACCAACAACAATGAGTGGCTGGAGGATTACGCCCTCTACAGCGCCCTGAAGGGCCGTTTTGAGAACGCGGCCTGGACGGAATGGGATGAGGATATCCGGCTGCGCAGATCCGAAGCCATGCGGAAATGGCGTCTGGAACTGAAAAATGAAATCCGTTTCTATTGTTTTCTGCAGTATATGTTCTTCCGTCAGTGGAAGGCGGTAAAGGAATACGCGGCGAAAAAGGGGATCCGTATCCTCGGCGATCTGCCCATTTATGTCGCCCTTGACAGTGCAGATACCTGGAGCCACCCGGAACTCTTTAAGCTGGATGAAACCGGCCGTCCCTCCGTGGTCGCGGGCTGCCCGCCGGATGCCTTCTCGGCAACCGGTCAGCTGTGGGGGAATCCCATCTACGACTGGGAGAAACACAGACAAGAGGGATATGTCTGGTGGAAATCAAGGATGGAGCACGCCTTCTTTTTCTACGACGCTGTCAGGATCGACCACTTCCGGGGCTTTGAGTCCTATTACGAGATCCTTGCTTCGGAGAATACAGCCATGAACGGCACCTGGGTGAAGGGACCCGGCATGGAACTCTTCGACGCGCTGAAGGATGTGATCGGCGACCGTCAGGTCATCGCGGAGGACCTTGGTTTCCTTACCCCGGAGGTACACGAACTTCTGGAGGAGACAGGATATCCCGGCATGAAGGTGCTGCAGTTTGCCTTTGACGCAAAATCCGACAGTGACTATCAGCCGCACAACTTTACCCGCAACAGCGTTGTCTATACGGGGACACATGACAATGATACTTCCCGCGGGTGGATAGAAAGCACTGAAACGGATGTCAGGGAATATGCCATGCGGTATCTGGGGGTTTCTTCCAGGGAAGACACTGTGGAAGCGATGATCCGCACCGCTATGATGAGTGTTTCCGATATCTGCATCATTCCCCTGCAGGATTACCTGAATCTGGGAAGCGAGGCGAGGATCAACACGCCTTCCACACTCGGAGATAACTGGAAATGGCGCGTGCGCTCTGACGTATTTACCAAAAAGCTGTCTGCCAGACTCCTGAATTATGCCAGAATCTACGCCCGTTGATTTCCTGCTGATTTTATGATGGCTTCTCTGACTTCATGCCGACGCTGACCGCGGAACATGACACAGGGACGACCGTACGATATTGCAGGGGCAGCTTTGTCCGTGACATGACAAAAGCCTCCGCGCTGCGGCGCGGGGGCTTTTTCTGTACTTGTGATATTTACTGTATGATCAGCTGTAGAGGACATTCTCTCCCAGTGCGCGGGCTGTGTCCTCTCCCAGATAGTGGGCGACGATGGCGAGGCCGAAGGGGATCGCGGTCCCCATTGCGCGGCTGGTGATGATATTGCCGCTGACGACCACTTTGTCGTGTTTGAGGATTGCGCCGCTCTCTATGAGAAGCTCATCGCGGGTGGGATTGCAGGTGGCGGGAATTCCCTTTAACAGGCCCAGCTCCGCAAAAATGCCGGGAGCTGCGCAGATCGCGGCGATCTGCTTTCCTTTTTTATAAAAGGAGACGACCTCTTCCATAAGCCTTTGGCAGGCGCGCAGATTAGGGGTACCGGGCACGCCCCCGGGAAGGATGAGCATATCATACTCGTCAAAATCCAGCTCGGCGACGGTGGTGTCCGTGCGGAAAGTGATCTCGTGGGAAGAAGTGACCTCAGGAGTGTCATTGATAGAGACCTTTGTGCAGGGGATCCCTGCGCGGTAAAGCAGATCCACGACGGTGAGACCTTCAATCTCTTCACAGCCGTCAGCAAAAAATACAGCGGTTTTCAAATCGGTTTTTGCTTCAAACATAAATACTCCTTTCCCTTGTACAGGTCATCCTGTCCCTGTCCTACATGGGTTGATCAGTGTTTTTTCTACTCTATTGTACCGCATCTGCTGCGGAACGTCTAATGGAAATGAAAAAGGCTGATGATTATGTAAAAAACAGTGGTTATTTTGCTTCTTGTTTGATACAATATTGACAAACCGTGAAGTAGCTTTTTCTGCGGTTAGGCAGACGGCACGGAAGAAGGTGGGTTTTCGTGTCTGTCATGAATGGAACTGGCAGGGGGCAGAGTTTTTCAGGAGGAAATGAGTATGGTAACCAATGATGCTACATTAGTTCGACTTAAACATAGTATTATGGAAAAAGTGGCCGGACTTGCATGGGAGGACAATATCAATGAAGAGTCCCTCAAACAGCTCTCTTTAGAGATCAGTCCTGGACCCGTTGCAAATTATAGATGCTGTGTTTACAAGGAAAGAGAAGTTTCCAAGCAGAGAATCCGCCTTTCCCTGGCACAGAATCCGGATCCGGACAGCGATTCCAAGAATATTGTCCAGGTTATCCGTCCTGCATGTGAGGAGTGTCCTCTGGCAGCCTATACCGTGACAGACAACTGCCGTCTGTGCATGGGTAAAGCCTGCATCAACTCCTGCCGTTTCGGTGCGATCTCGATCGGCGATCACAGGACCAGGATCGATCCTTCTAAGTGTAAAGAGTGCGGCATGTGCGCGAATGCCTGCCCTTACGGCGCAATCGCCCATCTGGTACGTCCCTGCAAGCGTGCCTGCCCTGTCGGCGCCCTTCAGTATGATGAGTTCGGCATCTGCTACATTGATGAGTCCAAGTGCATCCAGTGCGGTCACTGCATCCACGCCTGCCCCTTCGGCGCGATCGGATCCAAGACCTATCTGGTCGACATCATCCGCCACATCAAGGCCGGCGATGAGGTCATTGCCATGGTCGCTCCTGCTACAGAAGGACAGTTCGGCCCGGATATCACCATGCTTTCCATCAAGAACGCTTTCCTTGAGATGGGATTTGCAGATATGGTCGAGGTAGGTCTCGGCGGCGATATGACAGCTGCCTATGAGTCCCTTGAGTGGACGGAAGCTGCCCACGAAGGCAAAAAGATGACAACTTCCTGCTGCCCTGCATTCATCAATATGCAGCGCCAGCACTTCCCCAAGGTATTCCAGGAGAACGTCTCCAGCATCGTCTCCCCGATGTGCGCGATTTCCCGTTACCTGAAGAAGACACGTCCCGGCTGCATCACCGTCTTCCTCGGACCCTGCATTGCCAAGAAGTCCGAAGCCGCGGATCCCACTATTCCCGATAATGCGGATTACGTCATCACCTACGGTGAGTTCCGTGCACTGATGCGCTCCAAGGGCGTTGAGGTCAAACCGGCCGACAACTCCTATCAGGAGTCCTCCGTATGGGGCAAGCGCTTTGCCACATCCGGCGGCGTTGCCAAGGCGGTTCTCGAGTGCATGCAGGAGCGCGGTGAAGATACATCCGGTATCAAGCTCGTTCAGGTCGCCGGCGGCGATGCCTGCAAGAAGACCCTGACACTGCTCAAGGCCGGTAGACTTCCCGAGGACTTCGTCGAGGGCATGATCTGCGAGGGCGGCTGCGTAGGCGGACCTTCCAGGCACAGAACCGAGATGGAGATCAAGCGTGCCCGTGAAGGACTTATCAAGCAGGCTGACGGACGTAAGGTTCTTGAAAACCTCAAGGATTATCCTATGGATCTGTTCTCCATGTACCGCGACGGCCACATGGATGAAACATGCCTTCTGAAATAATCTTTTACAGCGGAAGCTGAATACAGGACTTTTTTACAGGGCGGGGAATCATTCCCCGTCCTGTTTTTTCTGCTGTGAGAGTGAATTAATTGTCTGATTTTCCGATTTTTTTATTGGAAATGGACTGGCACCTGTGCTATAATGCAATGTACTTGTGTAAATGTGGCTGTTCACGCCGTGAACCGGCTGCATTTGCGTTCGCCGATTCTGACAATGCGGAGCATTGTGATCGCTGCGCGATTGGGCGAACGCCTTTTAGTCCGGATCTTCGTGCACAGGCATGTGCAGCGTTGTCCCGGACAATGTGCAGCGTATAGAGATACTGTAAAACTTGTTTGGAGGTCTAGGTAACAATGAGTGTAAGCGTTGAAAAACTTGAAAACAGCATGGTAAAGCTCACGATCGAAGTGAGTGCCGAGGATTTTGATAAAGCGATCAATAAGGTCTATAACCGCCAGAAGGGCAGAATGAACGTCCCCGGATTCCGCAAGGGCAAAACTCCCAGGAAGGTTCTTGAGAAGATGTACGGCGCAGCCATCTTTTATGAGGATGCTGCAAACGACTGCATCAACAGCTCTTATCCCGATGCCGCAAAAGAGAGCGGCGAGGAGATCGTCTCCAATCCCGAGATCAATGTAACTCAGATCGAGGCAGGAAAGCCTTTTATATATACAGCGGAAGTCGCAGTCAAGCCCCCCGTATCCCTTGGCAAATACAAGGGTGTCGAGGTCGACAAGCAGGTAGTCACTGTTTTTGATGAAGAAGTGGATGCTGAGATCCGCAAGGAGCAGGAGAAGAACGCTTCCAAGACTGAGATCACAGACCGTCCCGTCAAGGATGGCGATGATATCGTTCTTGATTTCGAAGGTTTCTGTGACGGCGTCGCTTTCGAGGGCGGCAAGGGCACAGACTATCCCCTGACCATCGGTTCCGGTTCCTTTATTCCCGGTTTCGAGGAGCAGCTGGTCGGCGCAAACATCGGCGAAGAGATGGAAGTCAACGTAACCTTCCCCGAGAATTATCAGGCTGACGATCTGGCAGGCAAGGACGCTATGTTCAAGTGCACTGTCAAGAAGATCACCGAGAAGGTCCTTCCCGAGCTTGATGACGAGTTCGCAGACGAAGTCTCCGAGTTCTCCACGCTTGCCGAGTACAAAGAGGATGTCCGCAAGAACATCAAAGAGCGCAAAGAGCGCTCCGCACAGACTGTCAAGGAAAACCAGGCAGTCGAGAAGGTCATCGCGGATGCACACGTGGAGATCCCCGCAGCTATGCTCCGCACACAGCAGGAGCAGCTCGCAGGTGAGCTCGAGCAGCAGGTCATGTCCCAGGGCATGAACTTTGAGGATTACCTCAAGTATGCGCAGACAACCAGAGAGCAGCTCATTGACAATATGAAGGAAGAGGCCGAGCGCCGCATCATGTACCGTCTGGTCATGGAGCAGGTCGCAAAGGAAGAGAATATTGTCGCCACCGAAGAGGACTTCGAGGCAGAACTGCAGAAGATGGCCGATGCATACCGCATGGATGTCGAGACCATCAAGAAGTACTTCGTCGAGCGCAAAGAGAGCATGATGGATGATATCGCAGTCCAGAAGGCAATCACTTTCGTCGCTGACAATGCTGTCGAAGTGGAAAAGAAGGCCGAGGAAGAGAAGGCTGAATAATTTTTAGAAAAATGACGGTATCTGCACCTTCTCCCTTCTCCTGAGCATCGGTGCCCGGGGGCATGCGGAGTATGTGCTGCCGCTCCGGCGGGGCGGCACGGCTGGAAATGAAAAATACCTGTACGCGGGCTCTTTTCTGCGGCAGGCGATAATCAGTGAATAAGTATCGAAGGGTCGACAGGAACTCCGGCAGGCGCCAAACCGGCCGGAGTTTCAGCCGGGCCTTCGTATTCGCTTTATGAAAGGGAACAGCATGGCAAATTTTATCCCTTATGTAGTTGAACAGACCGGTATGGGAGAGCGCTCCTACGATATTTTTTCGCGTCTCCTGAAAGAACGCATTGTTTTCCTGGGAGACCAGGTCACGGATGCTTCGGCTGAACTGATCATTGCCCAGATGCTCTTCCTCGAGGGAGAGGATCCGGAGAAGGATATCCAGTTCTATATCAACAGCCCCGGCGGCTCTGTCACAGCGGGTATGGCTATTTATGATACGATGCACTTCGTAAAGTGTGATGTTTCCACGATCTGTGTCGGTATGGCGGCGAGCATGGGAGCTTTCCTGCTGGCAGGCGGTACAAAGGGCAAGAGATATTCTCTTCCCCACAGTGAGATCCTGATCCATCAGCCCCTTGGCGGCGCCGAGGGACAGGCATCCGATATCGCCATCCAGGCTGCACACATGGCCTTTACCAAGGAACGCCTGAGCAGACTGCTCTCCGAAAACACCGGACAGCCCTACGACAAGATCGTACTGGATACGGACCGTGACAACTGGATGACTCCCGAACAGGCTCTGGAATACGGCCTGATCGACCATATTTATACAACACGCAAGGAAATTGAGCAGTAAGTCGGTACTTTAACAGTACAGTGAGGAATGTATGGCAGACAATAAGAGAATGTATCCCGGTATGCGCAGATGCTCCTTCTGCAACCGGACGGAGAACATGGTGAACCGTCTGATCTCCGGACCGGAGGGAATCTATATCTGTGACGAGTGCGTCACGATCTGCATGGATATTCTCGAGGAGTCGGAACGAGATGAGAACATGTCGCTCTCGACACTCGATACAGACGGCATCAAGCTCCTGAAACCTGCCCAGATCAAGCGGTTTCTGGATGAGTATGTCATCGGGCAGGAAGAGGCGAAAAAAGTCCTCGCCGTTGCTGTCTACAATCATTACAAGCGTGTTGTCCGCGCAAAGGACGTCGAAGAGGACGATGATGTCGAGCTGCAGAAGAGCAATATCCTCATGCTCGGCCCTACGGGTTCAGGCAAGACTTATCTCGCCCAGACCCTGGCCAAAATCATCAATGTTCCCTTCGCGATCGCGGATGCCACGACGCTCACCGAGGCAGGCTATGTCGGCGAAGATGTCGAAAATATCCTTCTGAAACTGATCCAGGCTGCGGATTACAATATTGAACGGGCCCAGGTGGGAATTATCTACGTCGATGAGATCGACAAGATTTCCAAGAAGGGCGAGAATGTGTCTATCACAAGGGATGTCTCCGGTGAAGGTGTTCAGCAGGCCCTCCTCAAGATTATTGAGGGCACGGTAGCTTCCGTACCTCCCCAGGGCGGCCGCAAGCACCCCCAGCAGGAGCTGATCCAGATCGATACCAACAATATCCTGTTTATCTGCGGCGGTGCATTTTCCGGTCTGGACAAGATCATCAATAACCGTATGGACAAGAGATCTATGGGATTCCATGCGGCGATCGCCGAAAAAGAGGAGAAAAAGTTCGGCAATGTGATCAAGAACGTTCTTCCCGAGGATCTGACCAAGTTCGGCCTGATCCCCGAGTTCATCGGCCGTGTGCCCGTTGTGGTCACTCTGGACGAACTGGACAAGGAAGCTCTGGTCCGCATCCTCAAAGAGCCCAAAAACGCCATCCTCAAACAGTATCAGAAGCTGTTCTCCTACGACAGAGTCAATCTGGAGTACGAGGACGATGCAGTGGACGCGATTGCAGACAAGGCTCTGCAGCGGGGAACAGGTGCCCGCGGTCTGCGCTCAATCATGGAGAAGACGATGATGGATGTCATGTACGACATTCCTTCTGACGAGACCATTGTCTCCTGTGTGATCACTAAGGATTCTGTAGAAGGAAAAGCGGAGCCCAGACTGATTCACGGCGAAAAGCCCCCGCTTCCTGAGAAGAAAGAATCGAAAAAAAGCGAAAAATCCGACAGACAATACCGCAAACGCAAAGCTGTACGCGCATAAAGATGCGATATGTGGTATTCTATAAGAGATAGATTATGGTTATTAAAACAGTAAATCTTGCACTCGTCTGCGGGGTTACCAGCAAAATTCCGGCAGGTACTCTGCCGGAATTTGCATTTGCGGGAAGGAGCAATGTCGGAAAGTCGACATTGATCAACGGACTGATGAACCGCAAGGCCCTGGCACGTGTCAGTGCCCAGCCCGGAAAAACACAGACGATCAACTATTATGAGATCAATGAGGCCTTCCACCTTGTTGACCTGCCCGGTTACGGCTACGCAAAAGCGAATGTGAAGGTAAAAGAACAGTGGGGCAGAATGATCGAAAACTATCTGCACACCAGCAGACAGCTCCGCACAGTCTTCCTGCTCCTTGATATCCGCCACGAACCCACGGGACAGGACGTGATGATGTATGACTGGATCCTCCAGGCGGGCTTTACACCTGTTATCATTGCCACCAAGGCGGACAAGGTCAAAAGAAGCCAGATCCAGAAACAGATCGCCCTCCTTCGCAGGACCCTGCGGGAGGAGAGCCGCATGCAGGCCTCTGCGGCCGATGGACAGCCTCTGCGGATCATTCCCTGGTCGGGACAGACGAAGAGCGGGCGGGAGGAGATCTACGCAGTGCTGGACAGTTTCCTTGAAGACGGGCCGGTGGCCGGAGGGGAAACGGCAGAACCGGGGCAGGAAAACGGCGGGCAGCTGTCCGGAACCGGGAGTTCCGTACAGCCGGGCTGATTCTTCCTTTGGGGAAGGGAAGAAGAGGCTTTTATACGGGCAGAATGAAAGAGAGACACAAGGGGGTGAAACATGAGACAGTATTCCAATAGCAGAAAGATATATGCGCTCGGATCTCTCATTGCGGGCATCCTGCTTCTTCTGTGGCCCAAAGGCGCATTAAAGCTTGTGGCATATGCTGTGGGCCTGATCATTATGGCAGGCGGACTTGCTTCGATCATGTCTCAGTTCCGCAGCAGAAGAGGAAGGCCGGCATCGATCTGGGGTCTTCTGATCGGCATTGTGGTTACTTTTGTGGGCGCCAGAATCTTTGTGAATCCGGAAAATTTCGCCTCGATCATACCGACCGCCGTCGGCTATCTGATCACTTTCAGCGGAATCGTGAACCTTCTGGAGACATTTACCCTGTCCAGGGCGCATTACAGGAAATGGTGGGTCTCCCTTGGGGCGGCGCTCATGACTATTGTCCTGGGACTGATCCTGATCAATCATGCCCTGGGTATTGCGGAGACCATGGTGAGAATAGGAGGTATTGCCCTTCTGTTCAACGGTGCCTCTGATCTGTGGATCAGCCGCCGTGTAGACCAGTACGCAGGCGGCAGGCGCAGGAACAGCCGCTCATCCGGCGGCAGCAGGAGCGCGGGAGCAGAAGGCGGAGGGACAGCCCGCTATGATACTTCCGGTCCCGAGATCATCGATGCGGATGCAGATGACTACCGGGAACTGTAGAGGATAAAAGAGCATTGGAGAAATGCCTGGTAAGGGCGCAGGAGATGATTCCTGTGCCCTTTTGTCATTTTGCGACGCAAAGGCATCGCTCACAGCTCAAGCCCGGGCTTAACTCAAAATAAGGATTGCATGCCCGGCGAGCAGGTTCCCCGATCATGCAATTCTTATTTTGTAAGCTGAATAAAAAACAGTTGACATCTGGATTATATGTGTTATAGTTCTAATAGAACAACATAAACAACAGCTTGTACGCTATTAAAGTATTTTTGAAATTAAGGTCATTTCCTTCATGATTTCACGAAAGGAGGTAATCCCATGAATATACAGAAATTTACGCAGAAATCGATTGAAGCGATCAACCAGTGTGAGAAGCTGGCGTATGAATACGGGAATCAGCAGATCGAGCAGGAGCATCTGCTGTACAGTCTGCTGACTCTGGAGGACAGTCTGATCCTGAAACTCATCGAGAAGATGGGTATCGATCCGGGCTCTTTCACCAACCGTGTTCACAGTGCCCTTGAGGGGCTCACAAAGGTCCATGGAGGCGATTCCCGGGTCTATGTGGGCGGTGAAATGAATAAGGCGCTTCTGGGCGCCGAGAGCGAGGCGAAAGCGCTCGGCGATGAATATGTCAGTGTCGAGCACCTCTTCCTGTCCCTGATCAGGAATGCCGACCGCACTCTGAAGGGACTCTTCAAGGATTACGGGATCAATCGCGAGACATTTCTCAAGGCGCTCTCCACAGTGCGCGGGAACCAGCGTGTGACCAGCGACAATCCCGAGGCGACCTATGATACCCTGGAGAAATACGGCGAGGAGCTTGTCTCCAAGGCCAAGGCGCAGAAGATGGATCCTGTCATCGGCAGGGATGCGGAGATCCGCAATGTGATCCGCATTCTGTCCAGAAAAACCAAGAACAATCCTGTCCTGATCGGCGAACCCGGCGTCGGCAAGACCGCTGTTGTCGAGGGACTTGCCCAGAGGATCGCGCGCGGCGATGTTCCGGACGGGCTTAAGAACAAGAAGATTTTCTCCCTGAATATGGGCTCCCTTGTGGCGGGTGCCAAGTACAGAGGAGAGTTTGAGGAGAGGCTCAAAGCAGTCCTCGAAGATATCAAGGGAAGTGAGGGAGAGATCCTGCTCTTCATTGATGAGCTGCACACCATTGTCGGCGCAGGCAAATCCGAGGGCGCGATGGACGCAGGCAATATGCTCAAGCCTATGCTGGCCCGCGGCGAGCTCCACTGCATCGGTGCGACGACCCTCAAGGAGTACCGGCAGTACATCGAGAAGGACGCCGCTCTGGAGCGCCGTTTCCAGCCTGTCATGGTGGACGAGCCCACAGTGGAAGATACGATTTCCATCCTCCGCGGCCTCAAGGAGCGCTACGAAGTCTATCACGGTGTAAAGATCCTCGACAATGCCCTGGTCAGTGCAGCCGTGCTCTCCAACCGTTATATTTCCGACCGTTTCCTGCCCGACAAGGCCATCGACCTCGTGGATGAGGCCTGTGCCCTGATCAAGACGGAGATGAATTCCCTGCCCACTGAACTCGACGAGCAGCAGCGCAAGATCCTGCAGCTGGAGATCGAGGAGACAGCCCTCAAAAAGGAGGAGGATAAACTCAGCCGTGAGCGTCTCGAAGATCTTCAGAAGGAACTGGCGGAACTCAAGGATTCCTTCGCGGCCAAAAAAGCCCAGTGGGAGAATGAGAAAAACCGTTCCGACAATCTGTCTAAGCTCCGTGAGGAGATCGACGCGGTCAGCAGCGAGATCCAGATCGCACAGCAGAACGGCGACCTCAACCGCGCGGCAGAGCTCCAGTACGGCCGTCTGCCCCAGCTCAAAAAAGAACTGGCCCAGAGCGAGGAGGCCGCACACAGCAGCGGCAATTCCCTTGTCCATGACCGTGTGACAGACAACGAGATCAGCCGCATCGTGTCCCGCTGGACCGGCATCCCGGTCAGCAAGCTGACCGAGAGCGAGCGCTCCAAGACCCTGCATCTGGGCGATGAGCTGCATCGCCGCGTCATCGGACAGGACGAAGCCGTGACCCGTGTCACAGAGGCCATTATCCGCAGTAAGGCGGGGATCAAGGATCCCGATAAGCCCATCGGTTCCTTCCTCTTCCTGGGCCCCACCGGTGTCGGCAAGACCGAGCTGGCCAAAGCCCTGGCCGCTGCCCTGTTTGATGACGAAAAGAATATGGTCCGCATCGACATGAGTGAATATATGGAGAAGTTCTCGGTCTCCCGCCTCATCGGAGCGCCTCCCGGATACGTCGGATACGAGGAGGGCGGCCAGCTGACCGAGGCAGTCCGCAGAAAACCCTACTCTGTCGTCCTCTTCGATGAAATTGAAAAGGCCCATCCGGATGTTTTCAATGTCCTCCTGCAGGTCCTTGATGACGGACGGATCACCGATTCCCAGGGCAGAACCGTAGACTTCAAGAACACGATCCTGATCATGACCTCCAACCTCGGTGCACAGGAGATCCTTTCGGATATCGAAAACCGTGAGAAAGCAGGCGTCAGCGGAGATAAGGTGAAATTCAACTTTGACGACGAGGAAGCAGGAGAGGGACTCTCCGGAACCTTCCGGGAAGATCCCGAACACTGGGAGATCTCTTCCTATACCAGGGAGAGAGTACAGCAGCTGCTGCGTGAGACCTTCCGCCCCGAATTCCTCAACCGCCTGGACGAGACCATCATGTTCAACCCGCTCTCCAGAAGCGACATCAAGGGCATCATCGATCTCATTATCGAAGACCTCAACCTCCGTCTGGCAGAGCGCCGCATCAGCATCCGCCTCACCGACGAGGCCAAATCCTTTGTCGCGGAAGCTGCCTACGATCCGGCCTACGGTGCCCGTCCTCTCAAACGCTATATTCAGAAAAACGTCGAGACAGCAGGCGCGCGCCTGATCCTGGCAGACGAGGTATCTGAAGGCGATACCATTGAGATCGGCACTGACGGCAGGAAACTTACTGCCTGCGCAGTTCATAACGGAGAAGTGGAAGATTGATTTCTTCCGGGGAAGACAGATCTGATCTCTTCCCGGGAAAACAAATAAGGAAAGTTTATAGTGTGCGGTCCGGCAGTTCAGCTGACGGGCCGCACACAGTTATTGTTCCGCGGCGGCAGAGCCTGCCTGCAGGGACTGAGCCGAAACATCTGATCAAAACAGTTCAAAAAAGGCAGGGAAGTTACTGTTCAGGCCCACCTGAAAATAGATAAAAATAAACCCAACAAAAATTAAA
>CAMKEX010000003.1 GCA_946411695.1 uncultured Lachnospiraceae bacterium | reverse complement strand
GAATAAAGCCGGCGATTCCATCCGGCTCGTGGTATGTGATCTCCTCGGGCTCTTCGCCCCGCAGATCTTTGTAAACGATCGTAAGGCCCGGATTCAGGTAAGCGGTCTCATGGAGACGGCTCTTGACATCCTCCTCCTTAAATCGTGTCTTTTCAAAAATTTCCGGATCGGGAAGGAAATTGATCCGTGTCCCGCTCCCCTGGGCCTTTCCGATGACCGGCAGCAGTCCGTCCTTCAGTTCCAGCTGCGGCTCGCCCCTTGAGTAGCGGTCCTGATAAACATATCCGTCTCTGGTGACCGTAACGATCATTTTCTCAGAGAGCGCGTTGACGACACTGGAGCCCACGCCGTGCAGGCCTCCGCTCGTCTTGTATGCATTGTTGTCAAATTTGCCGCCCGCGTGCAGCGTGGTGAAAACCACGCGCTCCGCGCTGACACCCTTCTCGTGCATCCCGATCGGGATGCCGCGGCCGTTGTCGGAGACCGTACAGGAACCGTCCGCCTCCAGCGTCACTGTGATAGTGTCACAATAGCCCGCCAGATGCTCATCGACCGAGTTGTCGACAATCTCGTAGATCAGGTGGTTGAGACCTCGTGTGGACACACTGCCGATATACATTCCCGGCCTTGTGCGCACAGCTTCAAGGCCTTCCAGCACTCTGATGCTTTCGGCCCCGTATTGTTCTTGTTGATTTGCCATATAAATTAAATTCTCCTGAGAGGTGACGCTTGTTCACCGCTGTACAGGCATCTTTGATTACTTGAGATACTTACATTTCTTCACGGTGGCCATTGCCAGGGCGCCGGGGCCGATGTGGCAGCAGACGCTCAGAGAGAGCTGGCCCTCTTCGATCGGCAGAGTGGGGAAAGCCGCTTCCACTTCCTTTTTGAAAACAGAGAATGCCTCCGGGACCTGCGCGTGAACAGCATAGGTAAAGACATCACCCTTCTCAATACCTCCGTAGAGGGTATCGATATCGTGATGAATGGTATTGATCATGGTCTGCTTGCCCTGCGCCAGGGTACGTGCCTTGGAGAAGGCATCCAGACGCTCTCCCTTGATCTGCAGAACGGGCTTGATCCGCATCAGTGTGCCGATCGCCGCCGCTGCAGGAGTGATACGTCCGCCCTTTTTCAGATATTTGAGGGTATCGAGCATGATATAAATGCTCGCGTCCAGGCGCTCGCGCTCAAGGATATCGCGGATCCTCGCAGCGTCGTATCCGTTCTCGGCCATATTCATGGCATCCTGGACAGATCTCTTCTGAGTGACGGAAATCCGCTGATTGTTGACGACAAAAACACGTCCCTTATAGTCATTGGCCAGCATACGCGCATTCTGGCAGGAGCTGGACAGACCGCTGCTCATGGGAATATAGACAACCTGGTCATTTTTTTCCAGAGCCTTATCCCACAGATCCATCACGTCTCCGGGAGAGGGCTGGCTGGTCATAATATCCCTGCCGTCCGCCATCATCTGGAAGAATTCCTCTCTGGTGAGGTTGATATCTTCATAATAGGTCTTATCATCGATGGTGAAGGGCATGGGCAGCACGCTGATTCCCATGTTTTTCCCATCCATCTGGGTGATCCCGCTGTTGGAGTCTGTGATAACAGCCACTCTAGGCATTGCATTGTCCTCCTGTAAAGCAGCACAGCCTGATGCACAGCCTGTGTCAGAAAACATATTTTCTGCAAATACCATGCACTTTACGGCACAGTTAAAGTACATAATATCTGTTGATTATCGGAAAGTCAATATTTATCGGGTGCAGACCGGTTTAAGAAGGACGGGCCTGCTCGGCATGCATCCTTTGGAGTTCAGGGATTGCAGCCCTATTGCAGAGCTGAAGGACGCGCCTTCGCGGCATACATCCTTTGGAGTTCAGGATTTGTTCGCATGGAATTACTAAGTCTCACTGATGCGCAGAGAGGGCCGGGCCAAACTCGTATGCCGCATTGAAGATGCGGCCTACTCAGACAGGTGGCCCTGAAAAGCCCGTCTGTGTGAGACGGGCTTTTTACCCTCTCTTTGCTATCAGTTTCGCCAAGTAATTCCAGATGCTCACAAATATTCACTCCTCCAGGATGTATGCCGCGAAGGCACTGACTCCTGCTTCCATTACACAATTCCCCCTCCCTGCTCGGCATACTCATATGGTCGAATAATCCACCACCCTCTCCTCCGCGCACCGGTATCCGGGATTTTCGCGCAGGATCTCATCCGCGCAGGCGGCAGCTTCCTTCAAAATATCCGCGTCTTCATAGAGGTCCGCCAGAGTGAACTGGGGCAGGCCGCTCTGGCGCACGCCGAAGAGGTCGCCGGGGCCGCGGGCTTTGAGGTCCTGCTCTGCGATGGAAAAGCCGTTGGAATTCTGTTCCAGGACCGCCAGGCGTTCGGGTTTTTCCCTGCCGCGGTAGAGGAAAATGCAGTAGGACTGCTCCTGTCCCCTGCCGACGCGTCCCCGCAGCTGATGGAGCTGGGAGAGGCCGAAGCGCTCGGCATTCTCGATGAGGATGACCGTGGCATTGGGAACGTTGATGCCCACTTCGATGACTGTGGTGGAGACCAGGATATCGATGCTGCCCGCGGAAAATGCGTCCATGACAGCTGTTTTCTCCTCCGGACGCATGCGGCCGGTCATCGAGTCGATCCGCAGTTCCGGGGGAAGGGCGGCACTGAGTTTTTCGGTGTAATCGCTGACGTTTTCGATTTCCTGCATCTCTCCCTCTTCCACAGCGGGACAGATCACGTAGCACTGTCTTCCTTTTTTTATTTCCGAGAGAATAAAGCGATAGGCAGAGCCCCGCCGGGTATCCTGCATGGCAAGGCTCTTGATGGGCTGACGCCCGGGCGGAAGCTGGCGCAGAGAGGAAACCTGCAGTTCTCCGTAGAGAATGATGGCCAGTGTGCGGGGAATGGGCGTGGCACTCATGACAAGAACAGGAACATCTTTCCCTTTGTCAGCAAGTCCCGACCGCTGGAGGACGCCGAAGCGGTGCTGTTCGTCCGTGACGACCAGTCCCAGGTCGTGAAACTCCACGGCGTCCTGGAACAGGGCGTGGGTGCCGATCACAACATGGTCGCTGCCGTCAGCGATCGCCTGCAGCGCCTCTTTCCTCTCCTGCCGCTTAAGGGAGCCGGTCAGGAGCACTGCCCGGACGGGCAGGCCGGCTTTTTCCATGTACCGGGTAAAACCTTCCATATGCTGACGGGCGAGGACTTCCGTGGGTGCCATGAGAGCGCCCTGGCGGCCGTTTTCCGCGCAGAGGACCAGGGCCAGAAAGGCCAGAATGGTCTTTCCGGAACCCACGTCGCCCTGCACAAGCCGGTTCATCAGAAGCGGACCGGTCAGATCTCCTCTGATCTCCTCCCAGGCACGCGCCTGCTCCTGTGTGAGCGAAAAGGGGAGGCTCTGCAAAAGCCTGCCGCACCAACCGCTGTCCACGGGGGTATCCAAGGATACCTCCATGGAGGTATCCTTGAAGATATCCTTGGAGGTATCTGTGTATCCTTCCGGAAAAGAAGAAGATTCTGTAGAAGAAGGATCGGCAGGACCTGTTCCTTTATCTGCCGCGCCGGTCTTCATGGGGCGGGGATTGCTGCGCTCCCCCTCCTCACTCTTCTGTCTGCGGACACCGATAATAAAGGAAAAGAACTCATCGAAAATGAGCCTGCGGCGGGCCGCCTGAAGGCTGCCGCGGTCCGGTGGAAAGTGAATGGTGCTCACCGCCTCGCGCTGTCCGATCAGATCATATTTTTCCTGCATGTTCTGCGGGAGGTCGTCGGCAAGTCCCCGGGTCTCTTCGACAGCAGTTTTCAGAAGGGTCCGCATGCGGCTCTCCCCGATCCCTCTGATCTGGCGATAGCGCGGCTGCAGGGTCCCCATGAGCCGCCCATACTGCTGCAGGGTGTAAAAACGGGGCTGCTCCATATACCTGCTCCCGCCGCCGGTCTGCCTGAGAATTCCCCGGAAGACAAAGGCGGCTCCCGCTGTCAGGGTCTGGCGGACATAAGGCATATTAAAAAAGGTCAGCCGGACCTTGCCCGTGCCGTCCGATCCCTCAAAATGCGAGATGACGCGGGCTCCCCTGCGCAAGGTGCTCCCGCTTCCGACCATGGTAAGACACAGGGTGCAGAAACTCCCCGCCGGCGCTTCGGCAGCTGTCTCCGGCTCAGTAAAAAAGTCATATTCGGCGGGATAAAAGCGCAGGAGATCCCCCACGGTAAAGATTTCCTTTTTTGCCAGAGCCTCCGCCGCTTTGGGGCCGACGCCCTTCAGCTTCTGCACAGAAGTATCAAGTCTCATTTCTTTTTTCCCATAGACATCAATACCGGCCTTCAAGGCCGGTATTGAAAAAGTTCTCTTCATATAATTAATCAGAACAATGTCCGATAATTAATCAGAACAATGTCCGATTGTAATCCATCAGAGCAAAATCCGATTGTAATCTATCAGAGCAAAGTCCGATTTAATTGATCCGAGGAAGGTCCGATCAAAGTCCTTTCTATCCGATCATTCGGCGGAAAGGATGTAGGAATAGATCGGCTGACCGCCGTACTGCAGCTCGACATCACAGGATTCGAAACGGTCAAGTACGCTCTCGCGGAACTTCTCCGCCTCTTCCTCGGTGACCTGATCGCCGTAGTAGACGCTGATGATCTCTGTCTCTTCACCGACCATCTTCTCCAGGCAGGCGAGAGCAGTCTCGTCGCGGTCCTTGCCGACCGCCAGGATACCGGCGTCGCCGATTCCCATCATATCGTCCTTGTGGATCTCGACATCATTGATGACCGTATCGCGCACCGCATAGGTGACCTCTGCGCTCTTGACTGCCTCGATGCCGGCCATCATGTTCTCGCGGTTCTCCTCCTCGCCCAGATCAGGCGCGAAATTGATGATCGCGGTGATGCCCTGGGGGATGGTGGTTGTGGGGATCACGATGACTTTTTTGTCTTCGGAGAGGTCTGCAGCCTGGTTGGCAGCCATCACGATATTCTTGTTGTTGGGAAGAACATAGATCGTGTCGGCATTGACCTTCCTGACAGCGCTGAGAATATCATCTGTGCTGGGATTCATGGTCTGGCCGCCGGAGATGACGCAGTCCACGCCAAGTCCGCGGAAAATCTCCTCAATGCCCTTGCCGACGGATACCGTGATGAAGCCTGTATCCTTGTGAGGCATCTCTTCCTCGGGCTCTGCAGCAGGTGCGGATGTGCCGGCAGCAGCTGCGGGGGCTTCCGTCTCGGCTGCGGCCTGGGCGGAGCCTGCCTTCTCGAGCTTCATGTTCTCGACTACCAGTCCCTTGATCTGGCCGTACTGAATACCCTTCTGGATCGCAAGACCGGGATCATTGGTATGGACCTGAACAACGACGGTCTCCTCAGCCTGCTCACAGATCACGGAATCACCCAGAGATTCCAGATACTTGCGCAGGCTCTTGGCGGCAGCCTTGTTGAAATCCTTGTCCAGAACAATGGTGAAAGCCGTGCTGTACAGATACTTCAGCTCGGGCTCTTCGGGTTCTGCGGGCGCTTCCGCTCCGGCTTCCTCCGCAGGCTGAGCAGCTGCGGGGACGATCTCCTTGCCCAGATAGCCGTCATAGCAGCCCTTCAGGAACTGGATCAGTCCCTGGCCGCCGCTGTCGACAACGCCTGCCTGTTTGAGGACGGGCAGAAGATCCGGCGTTTTGGCCAGGACTTCATCGCCATAGGTCAGAACTTCGGGAATAAAGGTATCGAAATCCTCTACGCCCTGATCAGCCAGTTCTCTGGCTTTCTCGGAAATACCGCGGGCAACAGTCAGGATCGTGCCTTCCTTGGGCTTCATGACTGCCTTATAAGCTGTCTCGACCGCCCTGGTGAAAGAGTCGGCCATCACAGGAACCGTGATCTCCTGCTCTCCGCGCACGACCTTGCCGAATCCGCGCAGAAGCTGGGACAGGATAACGCCGGAATTGCCGCGCGCGCCGCGCAGGGATCCGGAAGAAATAGCCTTGCAGACATCGCGCATGGAACGGGAATTCTCATCGAGATTCTCAACTTCGGCTACGGCCGACTTGATGGTCAGTGTCATATTCGTGCCGGTATCTCCGTCAGGGACCGGGAAGACGTTCAGTTCATTGATCCATTCCTTCCCTGCTTCGAGATTCGCTGCACCTGCGAGGAAAAGGTCAGTCAGGCGTGCCGCGTCAATTGACCGCTTGTTCTCCGCTTGTTTATTTTCATTCATGCTCACCGCATACTCCTCCTGCTATTAAATGATCAGATACTTTACGACTGTCTTTGATCAGTCGATCAGTCTGACGCCTTCCACGTAGATATTGATCTTCTCTATCTCAAGGCCCGTAAACTCTTCCACTTTATAGCGAACACTCTCAATGAGGTTGTCCGCCACTGTTGTGATATTTACGCCGTAGGAGACAATCACGTGAAAGTCGATCACCAGCTTGTTCTTGGGGGTGAGCGTAACGTCAATGCCCTTGGTCATGGTATCCTTCTTGAGCAGATTGACGATTCCTTCCTTCATATTGACGCCGGCCATGCCGACGATCCCGAAGCATTCATTGGCAACGCTGCCTGCATACTGCGCAATCACTTCGTTGTCAATCGAAATATTGCCCATATGCGTATTCATGTAAGAAGACTTCATATTCAGGTTGTTCTCCTTTCATTACCGCACAAGCGGTGTATTCGCATTTTTCACATAAGACGGCTTAAATGCTGTGCCGCTGCCGATTCTCTTTGTGCTTTCCTCATAATTGTGCCATACTCATATACACACTCATTCGGAAGGCCGCGCAAAGTTCCGCGCATAAATCGACAGATAAATTATAACTGAATGGAAGCAAAAAGAAAATATACAATTGAAAAGCATTTTAAAAAAACACATAAATATTTTGCTTGCAATCGCCATTTGTTTCTGATAATATACTAATGTTGTTTTTCCGAACTTGTAACTATTCGGCACGATAGCGAATGCGCGTCCATGATTGATGCCTGCGGTCCGATCATCTGTGCGGTGCTCTCTCAATCAGCCGTACTGGTCCCGTGACCGTTGGGGTGTTGAATAATTACCTGAATTTAAAAGAGTTAGGAGGTGTTAAGATGGCCAAGTGCGATATCTGCGGCAGAGGCGCTTTCTTTGGAAATCAGGTCAGCCATTCACATAGAAGATCTAATAAAGTCTGGCACGCGAACGTTCAGAGAATTGCTGTGAAGACTGCCGGCGGCAGCAAGAAGATTCATGTCTGCACCAGATGCATGCGTTCCGGTAAGGTCGAGCGTGCATAAGGCATTGTCATAAGGTTCTGGAACCCGGCGGCGGCGTGCCCCGAATCACGTCGTATAACAGCAGGAATACTCTCATCTCCTGCTCCGCAGGCCTGTTCAGCTAAGCCTGAAATGCCTTACATAATACATGAACTGTGTAATTCAGGATTCCGGATTGTCAGATCCGGAATCTTTTTTACTGCAAAAAACTCCGGGGAACCGCACAGATTCTCCGGAGTTTTGTTCTGCCTTTTTTCTGGATCATTCCGAAAGTCATTGGATCAGCCGGACAGCCTTTGGTTCATTCTGTCAGGCTTTGGTTCATTCCGGCAGACTGCCCTGCCTTACTTCTTTTCCCTGTCGGGGAAGGCGACAGTGGCAGCGTCCTCATCCGAGATCATATCGGTGTGACGGGAGCGGATCTTGTCGATGACCTCAGGGATCATGTCCATAATATGTGTCAGGCTGGTCTGGTCTCTGACATTGACCACCTTCGTCATATTGTTTTTGATCACGAGAACTGCGGAAGGAGTCATTTTGGCGGAGAACCCGCCCATGCCGCCATCCTTGCGGTCTGCACCGTTGGAGCCTGCACCGACACCGATGCTGACATCAGAGAGAGGAATAATGATCGTGTCGCCCACAGTGATCGGCTCTCCCACCACGGTCCTGGAAGTCAGCACTCCCTGCGCGCCTTCCATCAGCGATTCAAGAACCTGGTTAAAGCCGTTCTGCTTGGATCCGTTCACCTTCAGTCCATTGCCGTTTCCGTTGCCGTTGCCGTTCTTTTTCTCTTCCATCGCTATTTGATCCTTTCCTGAACATTTCCTGCCGCTATGGCCTGCTTATTATTTCCTCTGGTATACCGATGACCCGGGGCCGGTCCGCGGCGGAGCCTGCGCAGCAGGCGCCTTACATCCCTGCTCAGCAGAAGCCGGATTCCCCCGTACGCAAAGGTTATGATCCGTATTTTTCCTCTCGCTGCACCCCGCAGATCATACCGGTACAGTTCATAATCGGTTCCGATCGCAACATGCCCCGCCGTGAGGGGGTACAGATATCCCTGGACGGCAAAGACCTTTGCGCTGCGGGCGGGATCTCCCAGTCCCAGCACACCGGTCAGCCCCCACTGGGTCGGCATGACTTGTTCGATCATATGCAGAATACGCATTATGATCACTTCCTTGGCCCGAACACCGTATTCCGTCTGAAGGGCGCGGAGCGCGTCATCTATTCTGCGGGTCAGTCTCTCCACACGCTGCAGAGCCGCCTCGATCTTTTCTTCCAGCGTCTTCTTTTCTTCAGGTTCTTTCGGCTTCTCTTCCTTTTCTTCCTCTCTCAGTTCTTCCTTCTTTTTCAGCAGCTTCTCAATCGGATATTTCCTGCCGAAGATGCGGACCTCCACGCGGGCTGCGCCGGATCCTTCCTCACCTCCTGCAGCTCCTGTGACGTTCAGAGCGCCCAGAAGCCACCTGACACTTCCCTCAGCGAAAATATCCTTTTTCGGGTCCAGATGAAAAGCCCTGGTATCTCCCTCGGGATCATTGATCCCGCCGGAAAATGAATACCGGAAAGGTACAAAAAGGACGAGCAGCATCAGAATCAGAAGCAATGCCAGCAGCACCAGGACCGCGATCCCCAGCACCTTCAGCACAGTCAAAAAAACTGCCATTGCCCGTTACTCTCCTATTAACATAACATTAACATAACACTGATCAATGAAAAGCAGTCTTGTCCGCCAGGTACTTTGCGGCGTTCCACTGCCCTGTCATGTGAAAAGCTTCATTGGTGAGGTCATTGACCATCTCCACCGCGTCAGCCCTGCCGCTGGCAATTCCCACTATAAAGGGCGGATGAGCCTTGTAGTAGCCGGTCTGGAGATTTGCGCAGTGCATGATCTCCAGCTGCGGCCCGCCCCCGGGACCGTGCGCGAGCAGCAGAACATAGATCGTAAGATGTCCCTTCCCTCTCTGCAGGTCTCTCCTGATCTTCCTGGGATTCCGGATCAGCGGGCTGATATACAATTTGTCATAAAAAACCATTGTGTCTCTCCCTCTGCGCGGACAGATCCATCCGGGACAGTAATCAATCGACGTCCGTCATCGGTCTCAGTCCGGCATACCGTCCCCGTCCAGATCCTCGAACGCTCCGATGTTCTGCATGTTCACCGTCCTTCTCCGGATCTTGGCTTCTTCGGACGCACGGTAGATAAAATCCTTGACCTGTCTGGCGTGGCGGATATTCTTTAAGGTGATCGTCTTATTGGTCGCATCCGATGTCACACAGATCACCGTTCCCAGACCGAACAGCCTCTGCAGGAAGCTGATCCTAAGCTGCACGTCGATCACGCGGTACATATAGCAGTCATTCTCCACAGATGACAGAAAACCGGATTTGATCTGAATGTCGTTTTCGTAGAGCAGATATGTTGTAAAAGTAAAGGGAAGTCCCAGAAATCCCCATCTCTTCTTTTCTTTATATACAAGTTTTCCCTGATCGGTCAGAGGCCTTCTGTCCGCGGCGTTTCTGCCGCCGGCTCCCGGCCCTTCATTCGCAACAGTGTGATCCGTCTTCTCTCTGACCATTGCATACCTCCTGTGGTGTTCTCGTTTACAGAGAATAAACAATCACTACTATCATACATCTATTTTTCATCCGGGAAAAGTATTTTCTTTTGTGCCCGGAACTGCAGCCTCCTGCCGGATTCCCTTCCCGGATTTCCTTCGAATTTCCTTCAGGGTCCCATCAGTCTTTTACAAAAAAACCGGTCTGTGGTATGATAGAAGTGCGTCAATGATCCGCGCCTTGAACGGCATCCATTGATGCAGGTCTTGAATAGTTGTTAGTTATAAAAGGAGGCTATTTATGGCAACAGATTATTATGCATCTCTCGGCAAAAACCTGATCGGAACAAAAACATTTGATAATCTGATGGAAGCATTCGCAGGCGAGTCCCAGGCCAGGAACAAATATACATATTTCGCTTCGAAAGCCAAAAAAGACGGCTATGAGCAGATCGCCAAGATCTTCCTGCAGACCGCTGCCAATGAGAAAGAGCACGCGAAGATCTGGTACAAGATCCTTGAAGGCGTACATGGCACCGCAGAAAACCTTGAGATCGCCGCTGAGGGCGAGCACGAGGAATGGACCGAGATGTATCCCGGCTTCGCAAAAGACGCCCGCGAAGAGGGCTTTAACGAGATCGCCGATCTGTTCGAGATGGTCGCGGCCATCGAGAAAGAGCACGAAGCTCGCTATCGCAAGCTGCTCGAGAACGTCAAGGGCGGCCTTGTTTTCTCCAAAGACGGCGACCGCATCTGGGAGTGCGGCAACTGCGGCCACATCGTTGTCGGCCCTTCCGCTCCTGACGTATGTCCTGTCTGCAACCATCCTCAGGCATATTTCGAGATCCACGCTGAGAACTATTGATCAGAACCAATAAATCTGAATCTTTCCTCAGTATTGTCAGGTCAGAGTCTTTCATCAGAACCGCAGATCCGGAACCCCTCAGGGGGACTGCTGATCCGTTCTCTTTGAAGATTTGATCACTCTCTATAAGAAAAACCCCGCAGCCATCTCTAAACTGATGCGCCGCGGGGATTTTTTTTATTTTCCCAATTCGCTGATCGTTCGGACAAAAGCAATATCCTCTGCGGAAAGACGCAGATTGGTCGACATGGTCTTTCCGTCAGGAGTGGTGATGGTCAGATCCAGAATAGAATCTTCCGGGAGTCCTTTCCTGCGGATCGCCCGCACAAAAGAAGTGAAGCCGGGATGTCTGCCCGTAAAAGCTTTGAGCTGGTCTTTGAGTTTGAGGACCTGCATGGGATTTATTGCCATATTTTTTTCCTTTCATAAATCATAAATGACACCCGCCTGCGTCCGCTGCCCGGAGACGGGAATTTGTTTATAACGATCATAAGATATCGACCAGTTCCGCCAGGGAGCTGACGGGAATGAGGCGCATTCCCTCAGGGATCTGCAGACGCCGCATGTTGCTGCGGGGAAGGACGCAGGTCGTAAAGCCCATCTTGGCTGCCTCCTGCACCCGCATCTGCGCCACGGAGACGGCGCGTACTTCTCCGCTCAGTCCCACCTCACCGAAGACGATCATGTGGTCATCCGCCGGCACATTGCGGTAGCTGGAGAGGATCGCCATGACGATGCCCAGATCCAGGGCAGGTTCGGTCTGACGGATGCCGCCGGCCAGATTGATATAGGCATCGAACTGCGACATGGGGACACCCAGCCGCTTTTCGATCACCGCCATGAGAAGGCTGACGCGGTTGAAATCCGTTCCTGTGGACTGCCGCTTCGGATAGCCGTAGCTGGTGCGGCAGACCAGGGCCTGCACTTCCAGCAGAAGGGGCCTCGTGCCCTCCATGGAGCAGGTGACGACACTGCCGCCCACATCGTGGGGACGTCCGCTCAGGAGAAACTCGGAGGGGTTCAGCACTTCCGAGAGCCCGTCCGCCCGCATCTCGAAGATCCCGATCTCATTTGTCGAGCCGAATCTGTTTTTTACACTGCGCAGGACCCTGTAAGAGGCATAGCGGTCGCCCTCAAAATACAGCACGGCGTCCACCATATGCTCCAGGACCCTGGGGCCGGCCACATTGCCGTCTTTGGTGACATGTCCCACCAGAAAAAAGGTGATGCCTGTCTCCTTGGCAAGGCGCAGCAGGACTCCGGTCGCCTCCCGGATCTGCGTGATGCTGCCCGGAGAAGCCTGCACCTGCGCGCTGTACATGGTCTGAATGGAATCGATGATGGCAAGGCGGGGCTTCTCCTCCTGGAGGGTTGCCGTGACGGCATCCAGATCCGTCTCGCACAGAAAACGCAGTCTGTCCGAGATCTCCCCGATCCGTTTGCCCCGCATCTTGATCTGGCGCAGGGATTCCTCTCCGGAAATATAAATGGTCTCTATGCCGGACGCCGCCATATTGCGCGCGGCCTGCAGCAGGATCGTCGATTTTCCTATGCCCGGATCGCCGCCCAGAAGGACCATGGATCCTGCGACGACACCTCCTCCCAGCACCCTGTCCAGCTCGGAAAAGCCGGTGGAAAAACGCTCCTCTCCTGTCTCTTCAACGGCAGAGAGCGGCACCGGCTTCCGGCGGATCCCGGAATGCCCGGCACTCATCGCAGCAGAGGAAGCCCCCGCCGTCTTTGCCGGTGCCGGAGCTTCCACCATGGTATTCCACTCTTTACAGGCGGGGCACTGGCCCAGCCATTTGGCTGACTCATATCCGCAGCTGCTGCAGAAAAAAACTGTCCTGATCTTCTTTGCCATAATACTTTTCGCTTATTTACTCAGCTGAAGGGGCCTTTTCCGCAGGTCTTTTGGTGCAGGTGAAGGTCACTTCGCCGCCGCGGAACCCTGCAGTGACAGAGCATCCGGCGGTAAACTCCTCCGCCAGGATCTTCTCGGAGAGCGGATCCTCAATGACGGACTGGATCGCCCGCTTGAGAGGGCGGGCCCCCATCTTGTCGTCGGAATATTTTTCGACGATGTGATTGCGCAGGGCTGCCGAGATCTTGAGATCGATGCCCAGCTGTGATTTTGCCCGGTTGACCAGATCGGAAGCAAGCAGCATGGTGATCTGTCCCATCTCCTCGCGGCTCAGGGCGTGGAAGACCCGGATCTCATCGATCCGGTTGATGAACTCCGGCCGGAAGATCTTTTTGACCTCGTCCATGACGCCCTTTTTCATGCGCTCATAGTCCTGCTCTTTGGTCGGTTTATCCGCAAAGCCCAGAGTCTTGGGCGCTATGATGCGCTGGGCACCGACATTGGAGGTCATGATGATCACAGTGTTCTTGAAGTTGACCTTGTGGCCCTGGGAGTCCGTGATATGACCCTCGTCCAGGATCTGCAGCAGAATGTTAAAGACATCCGGATGCGCCTTCTCGATCTCATCAAACAGTACGACCGAATAGGGATGGCGGCGCACCTTTTCGGAGAGCTGGCCGCCCTCTTCATAGCCCACGTAGCCGGGTGCGGAGCCGATGATCTTGGAGACCGCATACTGCTCCATGTACTCGGACATATCGATCCGGATCAGATCCTTGTCGGATCCGAACATGACCTCAGCCAGAGCCTTGGAGAGCTCGGTCTTTCCGACACCGGTGGGACCCAGGAAGAGGAAAGAGCCGATCGGACGGTCGGGATTCTGCAGGCCGACACGGCCCCGGCGGATGGCGCGGGAGACCGCGTCCACAGCGTCCTCCTGTCCGATCACCCGCTTGTGAAGTTCATCCTCCAGACGCAGGAGCCTGGCGCTCTCCCTCTCTGTAAGGCGGGTTACGGGCACTTTTGCCCAGATGGAGATCACGGAGGCGACGTCCTCGGAAGTGACCGGAAGCATTTTGCCCGCCTGTCCGCGCGCGTTCCTGTTATGGAAGTTTTCCAGTTTTCTGACCATTGCATCCTGCTCTTTGCGCAGAGAGCGCGCCTGGTCCAGATCACCTTCCATAAAAGCCCTGGCCAGCCGGGCGTCCAGGTCGCGGATCTGCTCCTCCATGGAGACCGCCTTGTTTCCGCCGCCGTCTCCGGCGTTCAGCCGCACAGCCGCACAGGCCTCATCGATGACATCGATCGCCTTGTCGGGGAGATTCCTGTCATTGATGTAGCGGACAGACAGATCGACTGCCATCTGCAGTGCCTCTTCCTCCACCTTGACGCCATGGTGCTCTTCGTAGATATGGACGATCCCCTTCAGGATCTCAATGGTCTGGGCGGGTGTCGGCTCCTCGATCTGGACCGGCTGGAAACGCCGCTCGAGGGCGGCATCTTTTTCCACATATTTGCGGTATTCTGTGATCGTCGTCGCGCCGATCAGCTGCACTTCTCCTCGGGAGAGCGAAGGCTTGAGGATATTGGAGGCATCCAGAGATCCCTCCGCCCCGCCGGCACCGATCAGGGTGTGCAGCTCATCGATGAACAAAATGATGTTTTTGTCCGCCGTCACCTCTTCAATGACGCGCTTGATCCTCTCCTCAAATTCGCCGCGGTATTTGGTTCCTGCGACCATTCCGGACAGATCCAGTGTGAGCAGGCGCTTGTCGCGCACGGAAGCAGGGACCTCTCCCGCAACGATCCTGCGGGCAAGGCCCTCTACAACGGCCGTCTTGCCGACGCCGGGCTCACCGATGAGGACAGGGTTGTTCTTGGTCCTGCGGCTGAGGATCTGGATCACGCGGCGGATCTCGTCATCGCGCCCGATCACGGGATCTAGCTTTCCTTCATAGGCCAGCTGTGTCAGATCCCTGCTGTACTGTTCCAGGATCCCCCTCTGTTCGGGACCGCCCCCGGAGGTCTGCAGATCATCCCTGTGGGCAGCAGGATCCTCTCCGGTCGCCGCCAGAAGTTCGAAGTAGATCTTGGAAATATTGATCCCCATGGCCTCCATGATCTTGAGAGCCACATTTTCCTTCTCGACAATGATCGCGAGAAGGATATGCTCCGTCCCGATCTTGTCCGAGCGGTATCTGTCAGCCTGCTGGCGCGCCATATGCAGCACTTTCTGACAGCGGGGAGAATAGCCTTCGTGGTCAAGAAGAGCAAGGCTGCCCGGATGAATATTCAGCTGGGCGATCATCTCCTCCAGGCGCTGTGAAGTCACGCCGTTTTCCGCGAGTATTTTGGACGCAACTCCGTCCGGTTCCTGTGCCAGGCCCAAGATCAGATGTTCTGTGCCGACATAATTCTGATTCGCCTTCTTCGAAACGCTCTTGGCCGCGCGAAGGGCTGCAAGAGCATTTTTGGTGTAATTATCCTTCATGGAATCGTTTTCTTTCCCTGTTTTTCAGTCTTTTTTCTCAGCGATACCCTCTGTTGCAATTTACTCGTAATCATCATAGATGCTGTCCACCATACGGTGCAGCTCCATCCTGGTCATATTGCGGCATCTGGCCTGTGCCAGGAGTTTGCGAAGGTCTTTCTCCAGCTGCGCCCTTGCGCGCAGAGCGTCCACATCGACAGAGATAATGGCGCCGCGCCTGCGGTCCATTTTGACAAAGCCCTCCTGTCTCAGGATCGAGTAGGCTTTATTGACTGTATGCATGTTGATGCCGATGTCGTCCGCCATCTGCCGGACCGAGGGAAGCGCCTGACCTTCTTCCAGATCTGCGGTCGCAATACCGAGAATGATCTGATTACACAGCTGCTGGTAAATCGCTTCATCGCTGCTGAAGTCAATCTTGATTAGCATAGCATATCCCTCCATTTTCATCCACCTGCTCTGTGCGGAACCTCCGGACAATTCCCGGGCAGAAACCCCGGGCCGAAAACCCGGGCAGTTCCGATCGTGCGGATACCCTTTCACAAAATCATTCGGACAGGATTTTATGAAATAAAAACAGAGCATGTACTGTTATATGTATAATATAACACGTGACATGCTCTGTCAAGATGCAGTACCCTGCGCCTCAGCGCTAAAAGGGTCTGAAGTTTATTTACGTTTGCCGCGCTTGGAGCTGGTGAGGAAGGAATACTCCATGTCGTCATCGTCATCGGCGAAGAACTCTTCCTCTTCCTCCTCGTCCTCTTCGACTGCGGGAGCTGCCTTTGCCGGCCGCTTTCCTGCAGGCTTCGCAGCTGCTGCAGCTGCAGACGCTGCAGTCTCTGTCTCCGCATCTGCCGTCTCTTCAATGGTCTCGGTGACCACGTTGTCCTGGGGAGAAGACCAGCCGCCGGCAGGGATCAGATCCACATCCTCGGGATAGTCCGCTTCCTCGTCAAACTCGATCTTGCGGGCAGGGCGGGGTCTGGGGCGGGGGGCAGGTCTCGATGCAGGTTTGGATTCAGAGGATGCGCGTCTGCTCTGTTTCCTGACGGGAGGAAGCTCTTCTTCCTCGTCTTCGTCATCGTCTTCGTCATCGTAATCCTCGTCCTCGTCGTAGTCCTCGTCATCGTCATCCTCATCTTCATCTTCGTCTTCATCGTAATCGTCTTCATCGTCACTGGAAGAAAAGATGTTTTTGAGCATACTCAGGAATCCGCCCTTGCGGGGAGCTCTCTCCTCGTCCTCGTCAAAATCTTCCTCATCGTCATCCTCGTCGGAATCATCTTCATCGTCGTAGAGGCCTTCATCATAATACTCGTCGTCTTCCTCGCCCTCTTCTTCATCTTCATCCATGGGAGCGAACAGGGCTTTCTGACGGCTGCGCGATTTGGCTCCGAAAAGACCGGTCCCTTTTTTGCGGGGCGCAGGCTCTTCCTCCTCGTCCTCGTCCTCCTCTTCTTCTTCCTCGAAATCCTCTTCGTCGGAAGGGGCGGCCGTATCGTCATCCCCGTCTTCGGGACTGCTGTCCCCAGAAGCGTCCTCATCTGTTTCTTCGCTGTCCCAGTCGAATTCGTCCTCTTCTTCATCCCCGGAAGCGCGCGCACGGTCTGCACGGTTTCTCTCTCTGCGGGACCTTCTCGAAGGGGCGGGAGCGCCGCCGTTTCTGCGCAGGACAATATAGAGGAAAACAAGGAGTGCCACCAGAAGGATCAGCAGGATGCAGGCGATGGTGCGCCATCTGCCTGCGGAAGCCGCGCTCTTCTGTGCAGCGTTCTGCGCGTCACTGAGCTTCTCCAGATCACCGATCCGGATCTGCTTGTCGGTATCGTAATTGTAGATATACCAGCTTCCTGTTCCGTTTTCCTCCGCATTGAAGTTGACGCTGAACTGCGCATTCGGATCGGTATAGGGATCATATTCCTGTCCGTTGTCAACTTCGGGGGAATCCTGGGATTCAGCAGTATCTTCGGGGGAAACGCCTGTGCCAGACCCGTCTGCGGAAGCAGGTGTCCCTGCAGCCGCATCTGCCTCATCCGGGCTCCAGTCATCATCGATCACGTCTTCCTCATCGACGGCAGCCTCCTGTTCGGCTTCCTGAGGCTCTTCAGGCTGCGCAGTCTCTTCCTCCGGAACAGCCGCGTCTCCGTTGTCGACCCACTGGGCCTTTACATAGCCCTTGTTTCCGTTCTCGAGTTCTACATAGAACCACTCGTTCCCGGAACCGTCAGTCGTCTTTGAAAGGACTGTGACCTTATCTCCCTGCTGCAGCACGCCGATGGCATTGGAATAATCGCTCTTATCCTCTGCAGTGTTTCGAATGGTGACATCCGTGGCATTGATGGTAGCGGCTGCTACAGTCATCATTGTCAGGATGAGAGCTGCTGTGAGTGCTGCAGCTGCTGATGCAAGCCTGACGGCACATCTGCGTCCCAGTCTTGTGTTTTTCATTATCTCCCTCCGAGGCCGGAGCCGCTGACTCCGGCAGTGCTGTTCACTGTATCGTTCTCCTGACGAGAGGAAACCTACGTCCGCAACACCGCTTACGTTGATTCCCACGCTGCAATAATCTGATCCAGCATTTTTCAGTTTCCGTACACTACTGTTTCAGAACGGTCCGGGTCCGACAGTAATGCCATCTAACATTATAACACCGTATATGCTTTTGTGGGAAAAATCTTGACTTACTTCGTGTAATTCAAGACTCGCTTGCGAGTCTTGCGCGCCGGATGCGGGTTGACATGTCTTGCTTTTCAAAGACATGTCAACATCTTCCGCATCGCATCCGTGCGCATCCTCGCGGAGCGTTATTCTTCATCGCGGGATTGTACCCACGATGAAGCGAGTTTCCTTTTTGCGCGCGTATCCCACGACTGAAGTCACGGGTATTGCGCGATGAAGAATAAAATCTTTCGGGCCTTACACCGCATCGATTGCCCTGCCGATGTCGCTGCGCATATACATCTTGTCAAAATGCACATACTTCGCGGCCTCATAGGCATTGGCGCGGGCCTCTTTGAGTGTATCGCCGATGGCGACGACGCCCAGGACTCTGCCGCCGCTGGTCACGGTGTTGCCGTCCTTGTCAAAGGAGGTGCCTGCGTGATAGCAGCGATACTGTGTCTGTCCGTCGAACTTGTCCAGACCGGTGATGACCTTGCCCTTTTCGTAGCTCTCAGGGTAGCCGCCGGAGGCAATGACGACGCAGACTGCCGCGTTATCATAGAACTCCAGATCGATCTGATCCAGGGTGCCGTCGATGCAGGCCTCCATCACATCGATGATATCTGTCTTCATGCGGGGAAGGACGACCTGGGTCTCGGGATCGCCGAAGCGGGTATTGTACTCGAGAACGCGGGGGCCGTCGGGGGTCATCATGAGGCCGAAATAGAGGACACCGCGGAAAGGACGTCCCTCTGCCGCCATGGCCGCCACGGTCTTGTCATAAATATTCTCACGGCACCAGGCATCGATCTCGGGGGTGTAGAAGGGGCTGGGGGAGAAGGTTCCCATACCGCCTGTGTTGAGGCCGGTGTCGCCGTCTCCCTGGCGCTTGTGGTCCTGGGAGGAAGTCATCAGCTGATAGTGGGTGCCGTCTACAAAAGCGAGCACAGAGACCTCGCGGCCTGTCATGAACTGTTCGATGACGACGCTGTTTCCGGCATCGCCGAACTTTTTGTCCATCATCAGTTCGCGGATACCGTCCTTCGCGGAAGCCAGGTCTTCGCAGATCAGGACGCCCTTGCCCAGAGCCAGTCCGGATGCCTTCAGAACGATGGGGAAAGAAGCTGTCTCAAGATAAGCCAGTGCCTTGTCTGCGTCGTCAAAGGTCTCGTAAGCGGCTGTCGGAATACCGTATTTTTTCATCAGATCCTTGGAAAAAGCCTTGCTTCCCTCGATGATGGCCGCATTGGCGGGGGTTCCGAAAATGCGCAGTCCCTCTGCCTCAAAGGCATCCACGATGCCCGCGCAGAGCGGATCATCCATGCTGCAGACAGTGAGGTCGATCTCTTTTTCCTTCGCAAAAGCGGTCAGTGCCGCAAAATCCATGGTCCCGATCGGGACGCACTCGGCGATGCGCGCGATGCCGGCATTTCCGGGAGCGCAGTACAGCTTTGCAACGCGTCCGCTGCGCAGGATCGCGTCTGCGATCGCGTGTTCTCTTCCGCCGCCGCCTACCAGCAGCACCTTCATGTTCATTTTCTTCTCTGCCAAGTCTTTTTCCTCCTGCGAAATCCGCTTGTCAAATCACTGTCTGCCTGGGCCATGCCTACCGCCTGAGCAGCTTCGTTTTCGTATAAACCGCGGACAGCGGAGACAGCAGCCTCTGCTGCGCCCTCCGCTCTCCTTATCTTTGTCTTTCTATATAGGATCGGCTTTCTGCGCATAAATGCAAAAAGCCCGTCCTCTCATGAGAATCAGGAAATCCTTGTCCTGCGGCCCTCGATCCTGACCCTGCCGGCTGCGATCAGGTCAATTGCCCGGGGCAGAATGACCCATTCCGCCTGCTCCATGACCCGGCGCTGCAGCGTCTCGGGCGTGTCATCTTCCATGATGTCGACTGCCTTCTGCAGGATGATCGGTCCCGTGTCGAGATTCTCATCCACAAAATGCACTGTGGCGCCGGTAACCTTGACACCGCGCTCAAGGGCTTTCTCATGGACATGCAGACCGTAATGGCCCTTCCCGCAGAAGGAAGGGATCAGAGCGGGATGGATGTTGATGATCTTGCCTGCATAAGCCGCGCAGATCTGTTTGGGTACGGCTACCATAAAGCCCGCCAGCACAATGAGGTCCGGAGACACTTCGTTGATCTTGGCCAGCAGGGCCTCGTTGAAGGCCTCCCGGTCCGGATAATCCTTGGGGGACACGCAGATGCCGGGAATACCGGCCTTGGCTGCCCTCTCCAGTGCGTAGGCACCTGCGTTGTTGCTGATCACCTGGACGATCTGCGCATTGCGGATCGTGCCGTCCTGGATGCGGTCGATGATGGCCTGCAGGTTTGTCCCGCCTCCGGAAACACAAACTGTCACTCTCAGCATACGTCGACTCCTTTTTCTCCCGCGGCAATGCTGCCGATCAGATAAGCCTTTTCTCCCATCGCTTCAAGCGCAGCGATGGCCTTGTCCGCGTCCTCTGCTTTCAGCGCCAGCACCATGCCGATACCCATGTTGAAAGTATTGTACATCATGTGCTCCTCGATATTGCCGCGCTTCTGCAGGAGCCTGAAAATTGCGGGGACTTCATAGCTGTCCTTCTTCACGCAGGCCCGTACGCCGTCGGGAAGCATTCTGGGGATATTCTCGTAGAAACCGCCGCCGGTCACATGGCTGCAGCCCTTGATCGTGACGCCCGCCTCCCGCACGCTCCGAAGTGCGCGCACATAGATTTTGGTGGGTCGAAGGAGGGCGTCGCCCAGGGTCTCGCCCAGCTCGGGATAAAACTCCCGCAGATTCTCTTCATTGACATCAAAGACCTTGCGGACCAGGGAAAATCCGTTTGAGTGGACACCGGAGGAAGCAATGCCTACCAGGACGTCTCCGGGGCAGATGTCCGCGCCCGTGATCAGATTCTTTTTATCCGCCGCACCGACCGCGAATCCTGCCAGGTCGTATTCATCCACAGGATAAAAGCCGGGCATCTCGGCGGTCTCGCCGCCGATCAGGGCAGCGCCGGCCTGCTCACAGCCGTCGCAGACACCTTTGACGATCTGGGCGATCTTCTCGGGGACGTTTTTGCCGCAGGCGATATAGTCGAGGAAAAACAGCGGCTCGCCGCCCGCGCACGCCACGTCATTGACGCACATGGCGACGCAGTCGATGCCTACAGTATCGTGCCGGTCCATCAGGAAGGCGAGTTTGAGCTTTGTTCCGACACCGTCCGTTCCGGACAGAAGTACGGGATCATCCATTTCCTTGATCCCTGCCAAAGAAAAGGCGCCCGAAAATCCGCCGAGTCCTCCCATCACTTCCGGACGCATGGTCCTTGCGACGTATTCTTTCATCAGTTCAACGCTGCGATATCCGGCTTCAATATCGACGCCGGCACTCTTGTAATCCATCATGTTCTGCGGGTCTCCTTATGTATTCTACTTCCGTGTAAACAGTTCTTTACAGGCTGCCGGGGCAGGGCGGAAACTGCACCGTCTGAGCCCCGCCGCCTGTACTATTCTGATCTCAATCACTATTCATTTAATAATTTTTGTATCCGGCTTCCTGCAGATGCGCGTCCTTTTTCTGGACTTCCTCGAGCTGACGCTGAGAGAAATCCTTCAGTCTCTGCAGCAGTGCCTCATCCGAGATGGCCAGCATCTTGGCTGCCAGGATGCCTGCGTTCTTTGCTCCGCCGATCGCGACGGTCGCCACGGGGATGCCGCTGGGCATCTGGACGATCGAATACAGGGAATCGCGGCCGCCCAGAGAAGTGGTGTGCATGGGGACGCCGATGACCGGGAGCGGGAACATTGCCGCGCACATGCCCGGCAGATGGGCCGCCATGCCTGCACCGGCGATAATGACCTTCATGCCGGCTGCTTCCGCGCCTTTTGCATACTCAAAAAATACGTCGGGCTCGCGGTGGGCGGAGATGATCCTCATCTCATAGCTCACGCCGAGTTCTTCGAGAACTTCAGCTGCCTTTTTCATTACGGACAGATCAGAGTCACTGCCCATTACAATTCCTACCTGTGCCATTTTTGTACCTTTCCTTCCTGATCCAAGACTCGCCTGCAGGAGCCGTGCTCCCGCAGCGCGTTATTTCAGAGAGCCTGTACCCTGCCGAAATAAAGCAGAAAACATAATACATTACATATTTGATGATTGCAAATCCACGGCTCTATTTTTCAGCCTGTTTTCGGTTTATTTTTTCCGATTCTATGCAAAAACAGTGTTCACAGCCCCGGTCCGTCCGCCGGCACCGATGTCGGGGAACTGCCTCTCAAAATACGGGCTTTGCCTGTAGTTTAATCAAAAAAATCATTTAGCGCAAGTAACTATTGCCCTTATCCGGCTTCTGTTATCGGCTGCCGGCTGTCTGTCTCCCGCATAACAGGGGGCTGCGGACGCACATAGCAGTCCGCCCGGACCTCCGATGACCGTCTCCCGCGATCAAAGGCGGTCTGCAGGCTTTCCGCGGGTCAGGCAAAGGGTTCATTTAACAGTTCCGTGCCCGGAAGGACAAATCTGCCCTCACTGATAATGGGAATCTGCGTGCCGTCCGCGCGCACAGCGGCCAGAAGACCGACCTCCTCATAAGGAATCGTTATGTCCGTGTGGCAGCCGAAATAGGCTTTGTCCGGATCTGTCTCCCGCAGCAGAGAATACTCGTTCTCCTTGGCGAAGATCTCCTTTCCGTCGGGATTGTAGACGCGGTTTTCCTCCTCGTGACTGTAGCAGGTATCGCCCACTGCAAAATGCGGGCCCGTCTTCTCCGCTATGAGGATGGGAAGCCTCTCCAGAAAGCCCAGCTTTTCCGCAAGGACGCAGGCCGTCGTATTGGTGCCGATCGCGCATTCCCCCATGGGGAGCGTCTCGTGGTGAAAGAGGATATTTTCTTCTATATACTTTCTGCCTTCCTCTGCCGTCGGGAATCCCCCGCAGCTGTAATCCGCGATCCGCCCGTCCTCAAACCGGATGGCCAGATCCTCAAAGAGCAGTCCTTCCAGATATACCTTTGTTACATGCAAAAGTCCGTTCGTCCCCTCAAGGGCAGGTGTTGTAAACACCTCACCCACGGGGATATTGACATCCGCCACGCAGTTCTCGAAGATCGTCTGCCTGGACGGATCCTGCGGTGTCTGCAAACGCACCGTCAGATCGGTCCTGTTCTTCCCGCGTCCCAGCACACGGACACTCCGGGCCGTATCCAGCACATCGATGATGCGCGCCTGCACATCGCGGTAGGTCACATAATCCAGTGTATTGATGTCGATAACGGCATGGAAGATCTCATCAAAGGAGGCGTCCGGCTCCTTGCCCTCATAGCCCTTTGTGATCTCCGGGATGGGGAAGGCGATGATGGTAAAGCTCCTCTCCCGCCCGATCACGGCGCGGTCATAGAGAAGGTCCGCCTCCTGTCTGAAGCGGGCGATCTTCTTCTGCTGGGATTTTGAAAAACGCGGATAGCCCTCGTGCATGACAGGGGAAAAGGGCTTCTCGCCGAAGGTCTCCATCACAGCCGGACCGGCATAGAGTACCGTCTGATCAGCAAGTTCCCTGTAGGCCTGCTGCAGGGCCTGAGAGCGCCTGCTCCGCAGAACGTCATTGAAAAAGAGCGCCAGATCCTCCCTGTGATCGTATCCATACTGTTTATTGGCCGGTGTCGTCAGAATGCCGCCGCCTCCGCGTCCCAGATGCTGAGTAAAGAGATTGCCCAGCTGTCCGGCGATCACGGGCTCAAGGCCTGTTCCGCGCAGGTTTTGTGCAGCACGTCTGACGACGCGCTCAAAGCCGACAGGATAGATAAGACCTGCCCTCTTCCTGATCGACAGATCTTTGCCCGTCACTTCAAAGCCGATCCTGAACCCCTCTGTCCAGGTGTCCACCATCCCGGCGACTGTCTCTTCATCCAGGCTCTCAAGATAAGAAAAAACGCCCCTCTCATTCTCTGAAATATAGGCTCCGTACCTGTACAGGCAGCGCGGATCCCCCGGAACGTACCACTCATTGATGATCTTCTCCGGGACACTGCCGCCAACCAGACTCCTCCGCACGCGGACCAGGGTCTCCTCCTCCGCGTAATCCTCCAGAAACTGCCGGATCTTGTCACGGATATGCCCCGCAGGAGGCATCCCCTGTCCGGCCTTTCCGGTAAGAAGGTCTCCTTTGTCCCTCCCGATGCAGGAATCCTGCCCTTGCGGCTCCGGCTGCTCCCCTTGTGCCTCCTCATCTGCCCGCTCATCATTCCAGGCGGTCACGAAGGCAAAATAGACTTCCAGCAGCAGCTCCATCCGGATCAGGAAACGTTCGGCATCTCCCTCATAGACCAGGGAGATCATACTGCGAAGTTCCGTCATGAGCGCGCTGAGCAGGGGACCCATCTCCTCCCCTGTCTCGCGGATGGCATAGCCCGGATTTGCCCAGCTCTCTTCATAATGCTCCGGGAGGATATCCTCGTACAGCGCACGGTTTTTCTCTTCCAGATCCCGGAGCGGCATTGTCTCAAAAGACCCGTCCTCCAGCATCCTGCGATGGTCCAGCAGCAGGAGAATCCACTCTGCCGCGGAACGGAAAAAGGGCACACAGCAGGCAGCTGTACACTCCTCCTCTGCCATCATCCCGATCCGCTCCAGGGACAGCCTGAAGCGCTCCCCTGAGAGAGACTCACTGCTCTGAAGAGCCCCTTCTCCCCTATCGATCAGAAAATTCATTCCCATTTACTATTCACTCCTAACTAACTGCTGTTCTCTTCCGGTTTAAAAATCTTCCCTCTTTACCAGGCATCCGTCCAGAAGGGCGGCAGCACATGCTCCGCATTTGCAGATTCATTTGCAGATTTATAATTTATAAAGGGTATTCGCGCAGGCAGAATACGGTGAAGAATCACAGGATACCTGCAGACGCCCCGCATAGGAAAACCGCCCGGCCGCATTTTCAGCAGCCGGGCGGCCGTTTTATCCAGTATCGAATCACTTCACGCCGTATTCATCATAATACTTGTCCAGCGCGGTCTTGATCTTGTCATCGATAACGACCTTGCCCTCGACCGGACGATTGTAGAGATACTCGGTGACTTCCTTCATGGAGACGATCGCATGTGTCGGGAAGCCATATTTCTGCTTGATCTCCTGCAGGGCGCTGACTGTTCCCTGCTGGCCGACTTCCATGCGGTCCAGAGAGACCATGAGGCCGACGATATCACAGTCCGCCTGTGCCTTGATGATCGGAACAGTCTCGGCGATGGATGCGCCGGAGGTGGTGACATCCTCGATGATCATGACACGGTCGTCCTCACGGATCTTGGATCCCAGAAGAATTCCCTTGTCGCCGTGATCCTTGATCTCCTTGCGGTTAGCGCAGTAGCGGATGTCGCGGCCGTAAAGCCTGCTGATGCCCATGACGGTAGCAACAGTGAGCGGAATTCCCTTGTAGGCGGGTCCGAACAGCACATCGAAATCGAGGCCGTAGTGGTCGTGGATCGCCCTGGCATAAAACTCGCCGAGCTTGATCAGCTGAGAACCGCTCTTATAGGCACCGGCGTTCATGAAGAACGGAGATTTGCGTCCGCTCTTGAGCGTGAACTCACCGAACTTCAATACATGTGAATCAACCATGAACTCAATAAACTCTTTTTTGTATTCTTCCATCTGTAGCCCCTTCCTGATCTCATCACCCTTTCCAAACGGCAGGATGCTCTGTGTATTTCTCTGTATTGAGGACCCGCTCGCGGGCCCTGCGCGATGAAGAATAAAGCCGTGACGGCATCCCGTTCCTCAGCGCTCTGCGATTGCCTGCCGAAGGTCCTCGATCATATCGACCGAAGCGGCACGGGCCGCCTGCGCAAATCCTTCCGGACCGTATTCGCGGTAGGCCTCTTTTGTGTGGGCCGCAATGATCCCGCGGGAGGAATTGACAATGGCGCCGGCACCCTCCTCATCAAAGAAAGCGGAGAGGTCCTTGGCAGTCGCGCCCTGCGCGCCGTAGCCGGGCGCCAGAATGAAGGTAGTCGGCATGAGCTTTCTGAGCTGCTCGCCCTGCTCGGGATATGTGGCGCCCACGACAGCGCCCACATTGCTGTAGCGGCCGTCCATGGAGCGCTCGCCCCACTCGCGGACCTTCCTGCCGACCAGCTCATACATGGGTACCCCGCCCTCTGTCAGGATATCCTGGAATTCACCGCTGGAGGGATTGGAGGTCTTGACCAGAACGAAGATTCCCTTGTCGCAGGCATTGCAGACCTCCACAAAAGGCTCGACGCCGTCAGAACCCAGATAAGGATTGACGGTAGCGAAATCCACATCAAATACCGGAATGTCCCTGCCGGCGATGCCGATCCTGCCGATATGCGCCTTTGCGTAGGAGGCGGATGTCGAACCGATATCACCCCGCTTTACATCGCCGATGATGATAAGACCCTTCTCCCTGCAGTATTTAACGGTCCTGTCATAGGCCGCCAGCCCCGGCAGTCCGAACTGCTCATACATGGCGATCTGCGGCTTCACGGCGGGAATAATATCGTACACTGCATCTACAATGGCCTTGTTGAACTGCCAGACAGCCTCTGCAGCCGCCCGAAGTGCCAGTTCATCGTCCGAACAGCCTGCATCCGCGACCGCTTCCCATGCCGCGTCCTGCAGATGCTTCGGCACGAAGGAAAGGTTGGGATCGAGCCCTACGACAACAGGCGCATTTTTGATCTTGATCTCATCCATCAGTTTTTGAATCATACGCAAGCTCCATTTTCTATTGAATCTGTACCGGTGCCGGTCTGCTGCCATCGGAGCAGCCGATCGTCTGCTCTCCGTACATTTTCACACAGATGGCTTTATGGTAAATTTGCACAGTAAACGCGACACTTAAAAAGTCTTTTTAAACATAATGATTATATTGGAGTTCGTCAAGTGAAAAATAAAAAAATACCGCCCGAAGGCGATATTTTTTGCTGCGGCCGATCATCTGGTCTGCAGGAACTGATTCTCACGTTTCATGCGCTCATCCTTGGGATACTTCTCGGCATACTGGGCCGCCAGTTCTTTGGCCCTGTCAAAATCCCGGAGATTCTCAACTGCGGCGATCCTGTTGAACAGGATGCTGCGCTGCAGGGCAGTTCCCTCCTGGGACAGGGGCAGAGCCTGCTCAAAACAGGACAGAGCTTCCTTGTACTCCCCGGTCGCGCACAGGGCTGTTCCCCTGAGATTGAGCATCTCGGGATTAAAGGCGATCTCCTCCGTGTAGTCCTTGAGAAGGTCCAGTGCCTCCTCGTGGGCCCCGGTGTACTCTTTGGCGCAGGCCAGGAGAAATACCGTCTCCATCCCCGGACTCTCGACCCTGCTCAGGATCTCTGCGGCCTCCTTATACTGTCCCAAAAAGCACAGGGCTTCTCCCCTTGTCAGATCATCCAGTTCTGCCTCATGATCCTTCAGAAGCTCCTCGAAATACTTCAGACCGGTCTTGTCATCGCCGTATTCCCGGAGCGTGACCGCAGCAGTGTAAATCCGCTGGTAATTGGACTTGTCAATGGCGATCGCGGTGTCAAAAAGATCCACTGCCTCCTCCATCTGTCCCTGTGCCGCATAGCAGGTGGCGCGGGATTCCATGAGAGAAGCATCTTTGGGGTGGATCCTGAGCAGACGGTCGTAGATCGACGAAGCGGCATCGATATCTCCCAGACGAAAATCACAGATGGCCGAATACCTGTACAGATCCTCCTCGAGCGAATCGGACGAAAGATATCTGGTGATCTGGTTTTCATAAGACTGTGCTTCGGCAAACTTGTCCCTGGCAAGACGGTAGTTGCCCTGCTCGATCAGGGCCAGACCCTCGTTCAGGAGCCCTCTTTCACGATTTCCCCGGAACCTGTAGTAGCCGAAGATCACTGCGGCACCGATGGCTGCGATACAGATGATCGTAAGCAGTAAATTTCTGATAAAGCGCATAGGCGATTCCAAACTCCTGTTTCCACTTCCGGCAGGCATGCCTCCCTCTCCCGGACAATACATCAGTGTTTCTCCGGAAAAAAGACTCATGCCTCCTCAAAACTCACTGTGACATAAAACCCCCGCTCCAGTTCACGGATGGCCGTCACTACACCCTCCCGGGCCAGAAGTCTCTGGTTAAAGGGATAATTCCCGCTCATGGCCAGAGAGGGATCGATCGTATAATAATAATTGCTGGGCAGGACGCCCTCTGTGATCCTGACCTTCTGCCCTTCCTTCAGGAGCCCTTCCCGCTCCATCTTGAACTCCATTTCACGCATGGTTCCTCACTCCGTCTGACGGCCTGCCGGTGTCTGACCTGCAGGTGCCTCTGCTGCCGGCTCTTCTGCCGCCGGTGTCTGACCTGCCGGCGTCTGACCTGCCGGTGACTGCCCTGCCGGTTCCGCGCCTGCAGCAGCAGGGATCACAATAGCATTTTTGCGAAGGAACTTATGCCAGAGTTCACAGGCCGAGGCCTTGAGATGGATGCCGTCGCCGGTGAGATCCTGCTTCAGGTCTCCGTTCTCGTCGCACAGGTCGGCGTTCATGTCGATATAGAAAATGCTGCGCCCGTTGGCAAGGGTTGAGATCGCCTTGTTTCTCTGCACGATCGCCTTATTGTTGTAGACGGGATCCGAGCTGCTCATCTTTTTGGAGACATGCATGATGCCCTGAATATAGATGATCGCGTCCGGCTGCAGCTTGTTGATCTTTTTGATGACTTCGCGGAATTCGTTATAGTAGTCCTTTGTATCGGGAACTCCGAGTTCATTGACACCGACAGAAATATAGATCTTGCTGAACTTCGCCTTTTTGAGCAGGTCCTTGAGTGTGCGTTCTGTGGATTTCTTTCCCCTGGGAGTATACTCCATCTTCTCATCGTCTTTGAACAGGTCATAGATCGTCGACGACTCCCGGGCAAGGAAAGATGTCACATCCGCCATATCACCGTATTCATACAGACCCACTGTGCGGGAATCACCGATCATAAGTGCGTCCGCAAAATAGCTGTCGTCCACTTCCTGCAGGCTGTAATAGGTCCCGTCGGGTGCAAAAAGTCCCTCTTTATCCGTGTTGTAGACTGTGTCGTCCGGAGAGAGGTAGGACTTGTCCGCCACACCGTAGTCCTTTGCCCCTACAACCTTGCTGCAGGAACTCTCCGGGATTGTGAGCGAAACCGGCTCCGCGGGCTGTGCAGGGCTCTTCGGACTTTCTGAAGGAGTCTGCAGTAGGCCGTCCTGTATCTGTGCGCTGTCCGCAGTCTTCTGCGCGTCCGCCGTATCCTGTTTGTCCGTCCCCGCTGCATCTGCCGTCCCGGTTCCATCCTCTGCGGCGCCCTTGGGTTCTTTGCCGTCGGCATCTGCCGCGGCCCTGCCGGGAGCCTCCGACCAGGGATAGATATGGTCGTGAATTCCCCGCATGACAAGGGAAAGGGCCGGAATCCGCCCATGCTGCGTGGAATATTCTCTATATGCCCGCCCCCGCCCGATCAGCGCCAGGACAGTGAGTACGAGCCAGATCAAGAGGATCAGTACCAGGAGAGGCGCTCTCCGGAAGATCCTTTTCAAAACTGTCAACATTTTTTGTTATTCCCTGATGATTCAGAAACTGAAGTACATGAACGGATTGCCTGCGGAGATAGATGCAAAATACACGCTGACCCAGAAGACAAGGAGCAGGAAAGCGATCACGATCGGATTTCTGCGTTTCCATATCAGCAGGTTGTAAAAGATCGGAACACACAGGAGAATACCCGCCGCCAGAAAAGGCCAGTAGATGCCCATGTATTTTGCAAAATCGCCCGGATTGACCGCCACTCCCGTGCCGAAAAACGGAAACAGGCGGGAGAAATAGACGCCCAGTTCCTTCAGATCAGTGATCGCGAAGATCACCCAGGTCAGAGGGATCAGGATGACCACATGGAGATGGCCGATCACAGGTACCGCCTCGAGCAGTCCCCTGACGACAAATTTCTCCCAGACGATCAGAAGTCCCAGAACGACTCCCCAGATGATAAAATTGAGGGTTCCGCCGTGCCAAAATCCGGTCAGAAGCCAGACAAGCATCAGATTGCGGATGACTGCAGCAGTCCCTCTGCGGCTTCCGCCCAGGGGAATATACACGTAGTCGCGGAACCAGCTTCCCAGCGTCGCGTGCCAGCGGCGGTAGAAGTCCGCGATCCCGCATGCGGCATAGGGATGGATAAAGTTCTGTATAAAGCGGAAGCCCAGCATCAGACCGATGCCGCCCGCCATCAGGGAATATCCCCAGAAATCAAAATAAAGTTCGAGCGAATAACCGACCGCGCCCAGCCAGGCAAGGGGTGTGGAAATACTCTCGAATCCGATCTTGACAATCTCATTCCATAGAATCCCCAACCTGTCGGCGATCAGGACCTTCATACCCAGTCCCATTGCAAAAAAGGTCAGGCCGTCCTCGATTTTCTGCAGAGAGACTGTTCTCTCCGCGTACACCGTCTGCCGTCTGATATTGGTCGGTTTCTCCAGCCAGCCCTGTGAAAACCTCATGATCGGCCCCTGCGCAACCTGCGGAAACATGGTGAAGTATGCTGCCGCCTGCGTGAAGGAAGGTCTCTTGTGCATTTGTCCCAGGTACAGATCCGCCTGATAGGAAATCATCTTGAAGATGTAAAAACTCAGTCCCAGAGGCAGGAGCGAAGCCCTGATCTTCAGCGCCAGCACCTTGAAGACGACCAGGACAAGGACATCGACTGCAATGATGGCGATCAGCATCTGCCGCTGCTGCACCTTTCTGCGCCGCCCCGGCATCACCCAGACCATTTCTCCGAACAGATAGTTCAAAAATACCAGTCCCAGGAGGAGGAACACAAACAGATGCGCCCCGGAAGCATAGAAAATAATGCTTCCCAGAAACAGCAGCGCATCTCTGTATCCGGAAGGAATGAACCAATATATGATCATAAAGATGGGCAGAAAACGGAAGATGAATTCCAACCCCGCAAAATTTATCATATCTTACTCCGTGCCGTACGATTCAGGACCCGCTCGGGAATCCTGCGCGATGATGAATAAACACAGTCAGGCACTCAGCGCTCAACACAGGTGCCCTGCAGGGAGACGTCACCGACGCCGCCCGGCACAGCACCTGCATCAAAGTCAAATCTGTTATTTTTTTCCGTCAAACTATTGTCTGTCACAGCACAGCTCAGGCGGTCAGAGAGAGGAAAGCTCCTCCAGTTCGCGGACGACGCCTGCCATCTGCTGCTCGTATTTCTGCTGTTTTTCCTTCTCCGCCGCGATCTTGTCCGCGGGAGCCTTGGAGAGGAACTTCTCGTTGCGCAGCATGCCCGCGCTTCTCTTCAGCTCGCCCTCAAGGCGCTTTTTCTCCTTTGTGAGCCTTGCGATCTCAGCCCGGACATCCAGAAGGTCTGCCAGCGGGATAAAAGCGGTCGCGAAGGGAAGGACGATGGAGACTGTGCCCTCGCCGATTCCTTCCTTGTCGGCCTGCAGCACCAGGTCGGAAGCGGAAGCCAGACGCTCAAAGAAAAGTCTGTCCTCTTCAAAGATCTGACGGATCTTCTCGTCCTCCGAGACAAGGATGACCTTGGCCTTGCGGGAAGGAGCGACACCGCGCTCGTTGCGGGCGGTGCGGATGGCGCGGACCGCCTCTTTGATGGTCTCGATGGCCTGCTCTTCTGCCGGGAAGCTGAACTCCTCTTTCCAGACGGGCCAGTCGGAGATCATGATGGAGGGCTCCTTGTCCTGGATGGTGCAGAAGATCTCCTCTGTCACGAAGGGCATGTAGGGGTGCAGGAGCTTGAGACTTCCCTGCAGGACTGTCTGCAGGGTCCAGAGGGCTGCCGTGTGGCTCTGTGCATCCTCGGTCTCATAGAGCCTGGGTTTGACCATCTCGATGTACCAGTCGCAGAACTCGTCCCAGATGAAATCGTGGACCTTCTGGACGGCGATGCCCAGTTCAAAGCGGTCCATATTGTCTGTGACATCCCTGACGACATTGTTGAAGCCGGACAGGATCCACTTGTCCTCGGGCAGAAGGCCTGCGGGCATCTCTTCGGGGATCTCTCCGTCCTCGGGCATATTCATCATAATGAAACGGCTGGCGTTCCAGACCTTGTTGGCGAAGTTGCGGCTGGCCTCGACACGGCTGTTAGAGAAGCGCATGTCGTTGCCGGGCGCATTGCCGGTGACCAGAGTCAGACGCAGTGCGTCAGCGCCGTAATTCCGGATGACCTCCAGGGGATCGATGCCGTTGCCCAGGGACTTGGACATCTTCCTGCCCAGCTCGTCTCGTACCAGTCCGTGGAAGAGCACGGTCTTGAAAGGCTTCTCGCCCATCTGCTCGAAGCCGGAGAAGATCATGCGGATGACCCAGAAGAAAATGATGTCGTAGCCGGTGACCAGAACGTCTGTGGGATAGAAATACTTCAGGTCCTCGGTCTGCTCGGGCCATCCCAGTGTGGAAAAGGGCCAGAGGGCGGAGGAGAACCAGGTGTCCAGTGTGTCGGGATCCTGGGTAAAGTGTGTCTCGCCGCAGACCGGGCACTTTTCGGGAGCGGCGGGCGCGACGACGACTTCGCCGCACTTGTCGCAGTAGTAGGCGGGGATCCTGTGGCCCCACCAGAGCTGACGGCTGATGCACCAGTCGCGGATGTTGTCGGTCCAGTTGAAATAGATCTTCTCCATCCTCTTGGGGATGAGCTGGATATCGCCCTCTTTGACTGCCTTGACGGCGGGCTTGATGAGCTCGTCCATCTTGACGAACCACTGCTTTTTGATCAGGGGTTCGACGGTCGTGCCGCAGCGGTCATGGGTTCCGACGTTGTGGGTATAGTCCTCGATGCGGACCAAAAGGCCCATCTCCTCGAGCTCTTTGACGATCTGCTTTCTGGCATCATAGCGGTCCATGCCGACGAACTTGCCGCCGTTCTGGTTGATGGTGGCGTCGTCGTTCATGATATTGATCTCAGGCAGGCCGTGGCGCTGTCCGACCTCAAAGTCGTTGGGGTCGTGGGCGGGAGTAATCTTGACCACGCCGGTACCGAATTCACGGTCGACATAGGTGTCCGCCACGATCGGGATCTGACGGTCAACGAAAGGAAGCCAGACCTTTTTGCCGATCAGATCGGCGTAGCGCTCATCCTCGGGGTGCACGGCGACAGCCGTATCGCCCAGCATGGTCTCGGGACGGGTCGTCGCAAACTCCAGGAAGCGGGTCGTGGAGATGCTGCCGTCGTCTTCGATCAGAGGATATTTGATATGCCAGAAATGGCCGTTCTGCTCCTCGTACTGCACTTCCGCATCGGAAATGGAGGTCTTGCAGACCGGGCACCAGTTGATGATGCGGCTGCCCTTGTAGATCCATCCCTTCTTGTGCATCTTGCAGAAAACTTCCGTGACGGCCTTGTTGCAGCCCTCGTCCATGGTGAAGCGCTCGCGGTCCCAGTCACAGGAGGAACCGAGCTTTTTGAGCTGGTTGACGATGCGGCCGCCGTACTCTTTGCGCCAGTCCCAGCATTTCTCAAGGAAGCCCTCGCGGCCCAGGTCAGCCTTCTCGATCCCCTGCTCGCGCAGAGCGTCGATGACCTTGACTTCGGTGGCGATGCTGGCATGGTCGGTTCCGGGCTGCCAGAGAGCATTGTAGCCCTGCATCCTCTTGTAGCGGATCAGGATATCCTGCAGTGTGTTGTCCAGGGCGTGGCCCATGTGCAGCTGTCCGGTGATATTGGGCGGCGGGATCACGATGGTAAAGGGTGTTTTGGAGTGATCCACTTCCGCGTGGAAATACTTTTTCTCTTCCCAGTTTTTGTAAATCCGGTCCTCGATTCCCTGCGGATCGTAGGTCTTTGCAAGTTCTCTCTGCATATATATAATCTCCTTCTATATGATGAATTTGCAGAATAATAAATATGTAAGATAAAGTGACAGGTCTTTGGCAGATCTCATCAGACAAACTGATTTCGCTCGGGATCGTAGGTATATTCCTCGGCCTCGAGCTTTTGTACGATTTCCTGCCTGTCTACGCCGAGGTCATCGCACAGCGCGTCCAGCGACGGATAAAAATCACGGAGTTTCAGATTCAGAAAACTTGCCAGCATATGAGGATCTTTCGGCAGCATTTCTCTTCCCCCTTTGAAATGATCGGTGATCGTCCCGCCTGATAGGGTGTGGACAGTGACAATCATTGTGTTATAATGAGTTCTTGTCAGCACAAAATCTTTTTTATGCTGGACAGTCCGGCCCTGTTACCGCCTGCATTTACACCTTTTTTGAGAGGTTTTCATGCCGCGGGGTGCCGAACAATTGTCTATTTTACCATAAAAGAATCAAAATGGGTACTGCACTTATGGAAAACAGTTCATCAATTAACAATACGGGTGTTTCGGGATATCCCTCCACCAGAAAGGGCTGGGTCCTGCGCGGTCTTCGCGACGGCTTCCCGATCTGTATGGGCTATTTTGCAGTCGCATTCGCTCTGGGCATCGAGGCCAGGCGCATCGGTCTGTCCGCCTTTCAGTCTTTTCTGATGTCGACAGGAATGGTCGCCTCGGCCGGCGAATTCGCCGCCCTGATGCTCATCGAGTCCCATGCGGGTGTTTTTGAGATGATCACCACCTGCATCATCGTAAACCTGCGCTATTTTCTTATGAGCTGTTCCCTCTCCCAGAAGCTCAAAAGCACCCTGCCTTCGATCCACCGCTTCGGCGTGGCCTACTGCATCACAGACGAGATTTTCGGCCTCTCGAGTGCAGTACCGGGATATCTGGAGCCTTTTTACAGCTATGCGATCACTTTCATCTCGGTCGCGGGCTGGTCCGGCGGAACGGTCATGGGCGTTCTGGTCGGCAATATCCTGCCTGCCGCCGCGGTAAACGCATTGAGCGTCTCCCTCTACGGCATGTTTCTGGCCATCATCATCCCGCCCGCAAAGCAGAACCGCTTCATCGGCGGCCTCGTAGCGGTCTCGATGGCAGTCAGCTGGATCTTCAGCATCCTTCCCCTGACCAAAGGCATCTCATCGGGATTCAAAGTCATCATCCTGACCATCCTTCTGGCGGGAGCCGCCGCGGCCCTCAAACCGATCGAGGACAACAATGATTCTGAACAAGAGGATTGATCCATGACCGAGAATATTTATATTTCCCTGCTGATCATGTGCCTGACCGTCTACATGATCCGCCTGCTTCCGCTTCTCTTCCTCAGAAAGCCGATCACCAACAGATTTATACGTTCCTTCCTATATTATGTACCCTATGTAACTCTGGCAGTCATGACCTTCCCCGCCATCGTCACCGTCACGGACAATGTCTGGTCCGGCGCGGCCGCCCTGGTCGTAGGCCTCATCGTCGCCTGGGTAAACGGGGATCTGTTTGTGGTCGCCATCAGCTGCTGCGCTACAGTATTTCTGACCGGATTTTTCTTCTGAAGACGCCGCACACATGATCCTGTCCGGACATATGCGCATGCTTCTGCCGTCTGTCTATTCGGAAAAGCCGGTTATTTTATGTTTTCTGTACGAAGACTGCCGGCAGTTCATCCTTTTTTAATGATTTTTTGGATTGTGTTCATTGTATTTGCCGGGCAATCCCCTACAATTTATGTGATAACACCGCTTTCCGGGCAGATAAGTGCCTTCTTTTCATTGCCGGAGCCGCTTTCGAGGCTTTTGCGATAAGGATGCGATAAAGAATAAACAGACAGGATTTACTCAACTATGTTCAAGAACCTTCGCTATCGTTTTGCCATATTTATGCAGGGAAGATACGGGACCGATCAGCTCTCCCGTTTTCTTTCCATTGTGGTGGTCCTTCTCATTGTATTTGACTGGATCGCCAATGCATTTCTTGCATTTCCGGGAGTCAGGGTCTTTGTGCACTTCTCGGGCATCATCTACGCACTGCTGCTCTTTGTCATCTATTTCCGCACTTTTTCCCGAAACATTCCCAGGCGATACGCGGAGAATCAGAAGTTTCTCTCCCTGGCCGGCAGGCTCTCCTCCTTTTTCAGCAGGACAGGCCGCAGCGCCGGACAGCGTATAGAGTACCATATTTACAAGTGCCCTCAGTGCAGTCAGAAAATCCGCATCCCGCGAGGCAAAGGCAGGATCATGGTGCGCTGCCCCAAATGCGGCACAGAGTTTATGAAGCAGAGCTGACCCGGGCAGGGACCATCTGTGCGGAAATCAACCGGGCAGGAATCATTTGAACATCAGGAAACAGAGCCGTGACAGAGAAGATCTTCCGGCATGACAGGCAAATGTATGTTTGGATATATAGTAATCAATGAACCGGAGCTGCGGATGCGGGAGATTGACCTGTACCGCAGCTATTATTGCGGCCTCTGCGAAGACCTGCGGGAGAGCTACGGCAGATTCGGGCAGCTCACACTCAATTACGACACTTCGTTTCTGGGTCTGCTGCTGACCTGCCTCTATGAGCCCGAAGACGAGACTCTGCAGCAGACTTCCTGCATCGTACACCCCTTCAGCAGACGTCCCAAACGCCGCAACAAATATACGCAGTATGCGGCAGATCTCACCATCCTTCTGTCCTGGTACTCCATGCGGGACAACTGGGAGGACGAGCAGCAGATCCGCGGACTCGCCATGTCCGGCATCCTGCACGGCGCCTTCCGCAGGGCCAGGGAGCGTCATCCCGAAAAAGCGCAGGTCATCGCCGACTGTCTGGACCGCCTGCATGCGCTGGAGAAGCAGGATACCACGCCCGATGAGGCCGGGGCCTGCTTCGGAGACCTCATGGCGGAGCTCTTCGCCTACAGGCAGGACATGTGGGAGCAGCCCCTTCGCCGGATGGGTTTTTATCTGGGAAAGTTTATCTATCTTCTGGACGCCTATGACGATCTTGAAGACGATGCGGAATCAGGGAGTTTCAATCCCCTTCTGCCCGTGCGCGCCAGAATGCAGGCAGGCGGCTCGGACTTCGACGCCTACGTGCGCGCTCTCCTGACCATGCTCATGGCCTCCTGCACACGCGCATTTGAGGCATTGCCCATCGTGGAAAATATTGATATACTTCGGAATATACTTTACGCAGGCGTATGGACGAAATTCGAAGAAATCTACGCCAAACGGACAGGCGCTGCATCCCCGGAGGAAAAAGACCGGGAGGGAGAGATTCCGGAGGAAAACAGCCCGGAGGGGATAGTCCCGCAGGAAGAAGACCTGCAGAAAATCGGCCCGAACGAAACAGTCTCAGAAAGAGAGACCGCCGGGCAGATGAGCAGCGCTCAGCAGGATGATCAGATTTAAAGGGAAAGAAATACGACCATGTCAGATCCTTATAAGATTCTCGGAATTTCCCGGGATGCCTCAGACGACGAAGTCAAAAAAGCTTACCGTCAGCTCAGCCGCAAATATCATCCCGATGCCAATGTCAACAATCCTGACAAGGATAAGGCGGAGGAAATGTTCAAGCTGGTCCAGCAGGCCTACCAGCAGGTCATGTATGAGCGCCAGCACCCCTATTCCACTTCCGGCTTCGGCACTTCGGGCTATGGAAGACCCCAGGGAGGCACCGGCAGCGCAGGCGGCTACGGTTCTCCTCAGCAGAGTTCCGGCCAGACCTGGCAGGATGAAAACGGGACCACCTATACCTACTATGGGAATTTCCAGGACTTCTCCGATTTCTGGAACGAGTTTTTCAGTTCCTACGGGTTCGGCACCCAGAGCGCCTACCAGCAGGACAGCAGTGAGGAGGCCATCCATCTCCGCGCGGCCGCAAGCTACATCAACCACGGTATGTTCCAGGAGGCACTCAACGTCCTCGATGCCATGGAGGAGCGCAGCGCGCAGTGGTACTATTACAGCGCAGCCGCCAACAGCGGAATCGGAAACGACGCCGTCGCTCTCGAACACGCCCAGCAGGCAGTCAACATGGAGCCGGATAATCAGATTTACCGGAATATGCTCTCCCAGCTCCAGTCCGGGAGCAGCTGGTATTCCTCCAGGCAGCAGACCTACGGAAGTCCTGTCACCGCAGGCAATCAGTGCATGCGTGTGTGCGCGACCTATCTGTGCCTGAACGCCCTGTGCAACATCTTCTGCTGCGGAGGCGGCAGACGCTGCTGAGAACAGATACAGACGGTCCGGATCATAAAAAGCACCCTGCTCCTGACCACTGTAATATCCCGAATATCCCGCAGATATCCGCATCTTAAAAAACACTGTTTCAGTGTTTTAAGAACAATATTATTTCAGTGTTTTAAGAATAATTTTTAAGGGGATGTTGATCAGCCTGATCCTGTCAGCTGATCAACATCCCCTTTTTGTTGACACAAATCCTATATTTCCCGGGCTGTATTTCTCCCCGGCTTCAACCGGTTGACAAAGGAAATTAAATGTTGTCGAAGGAACCGTCCCCGTGACACCCAAAGTTGTCAAAGGAACCGTCCCCGTGACAATTATTTCTCGAAGCGGTTTGCGCCGTTCCTGCCGTGGCACTTTTTGTACTTCTTGCCGGAGCCGCAGGGGCAGGGATCGTTGGGATAGATCTTTTTGCCCTTCTTGACGGTGCCGGACTGTTTCTGCTCGTGGTAGAGACGCTTCTGGGTCTCTTCATCATAGATGTCGTTCCACTCGGGAAGGCCGTAGAGCCAGTCCGCGCCGGCGGCGACCATATTCTTGAAGAGCAGCTCTTTGTCAAAGCCGAGGTTGACAAGGGTATCCTCTTCCATCTCTTCGATGGGATTGGGTTTCTTGAGGGAATCGTTGATGCCGTCCAGGAATCCGACCATGGTCATCAGCTCGATCCCGTATTTGTCTGCCAGTTCCTTTACTGTGCCCTCTACCACCTCATCGGGGTTCTTGAGCAGCTCCGCATAGATATTTTTTTCCTTTTCAAAATAGTCTGCCCACAGTCTCTGCAGATCACCCTTATTGGCAGAATCGTCATAGGCCTTGTCGCGCCACTGCTTGAGTAAGCTCATAGTTGTAAAACCACCTTTCTTTTGCGCGTTCATTCCGCGAAAATCAGTCAAATACCTGTCTCTTTCTGATCAAATACAGGATTTCTTTCTAATTTAAAAGTGGAATCCGGCCGGTTTCACCGGTCAAACTCTCACAAACGTTTATACCTTATCATTTTGCGGCGTCTTTGTCTATCGGTCAGGCTGCATTTTTAATAAAACTGTCACAGAAACAGGTTGCAGTTGATCAGTAAAATGAATATAATAGAATCTGTTTTGTATATATCCGTATACAAATTCATTTATTTTTATTCAGGCTGATACAAAAGATGACTGAAGTGAGGCGCCCTGTCCCGACCGGATTCTTCTACATGCTGATTGACCCTTTGCACATTCAGGATTTCGTTCAGAGTCCCGGTTCGGCGCAGGAAAATGTCTGTATGAATAATATACATTCATTATACAATTGCTTCGCCTTGTCCAAGTATGAGCCGGAATTATAAGGAGGAAAAAAGATATGAAGAAGTATGCAGCTATTTTACTGGCAGGCATGATGGCTCTGTCCCTGGCAGCCTGCGGCGGCAGCAGCTCCGCAAGTTCCGCCAAAGAGGATGCAGCTCCCGCTGAGGCCGAGGCCGTCACTGAGGAAGCTGAAGCTGAGGCAGGCGAAGCCGTAACCACCGAGGCAGCAGCCGCTGAGACTGCAGCTGAGCTCACCACTGTTTCCGAGGGCGAGCTTCACATGGCTACCAACGCCCAGTTCCCGCCCTACGAGATGACCTCTGACGGCGAAGGCTATGCAACTGATGCAGCCGGCGATGTTCATTTCGAAGGTATTGATGTCGAAGTCGCTGCCAAGATTGCCGAGAAGCTCGGACTCAAGCTTGTCATCGACGACATGGAGTTCAGCTCTGTAATTATATCTGTACAGAGCGGCAAAGCTGACATGGCTATGGCCGGCCTGACCGTCACTGAGGAGCGCAAGCAGAACGTCGACTTCACCGATTCCTATGCAACCGGTGTCCAGGTCGTCATCGTTCCCGAAGATTCCGACATCGCAACTGTTGACGATCTGGCAAATGACAAGATGATCGGCTGCCAGGACGGCACCACCGGTTTTATTTACTGTGAAGCCCCCGTTGAGGAAGGCGGCTACGGCAAAGAACACGTTAATGGCTATCCCAATGGAGCTATGGCAATTGAAGCCCTCAAGGCCGGCAAGGTCGACGCAGTCGTCATCGACAACGAGCCCGCAAAGCAGTTCGTCGCTGCCAACGAAGGTCTGAAGATCCTCGATACCGAGTACATCGTCGAGAACTATGCGATCGGCATCTCCAAGGACAATCCCGCTCTGTGCGAAGCAGTCAACAATGCCCTGAACGAGCTCATTGCTGACGGCACCGTCAAGCAGATCGTCGACAAGTACATCAACGCAGGTGAATAATCGCTGCGCGGTGCGTGTACCATAACGAATAACCCGCCCGCAAACGCATAACAGCCTCAGGATGCTTTTTGAGCACTCCGGCTGACGGAGAACAAGTAATAAACGGGGAAACCGGTGACGGAGCGCCTCCGGTTTCCTCTTTTTTTATCTGTATCACAGATAGGAAAGTCGTCAAACAGGACTTCCTTGAGGATTTTCCTATCTGTGTTACGTAAATCATTTTGACAGGACGCTCCGGAAATTGGAGGACATTGTGGGTACACTTTTTGAGGATCTGGGCGCTCAGTTCCAGCAGAGTTTTATTGAAGCCGACAGATGGCAGCGCTATCTTGACGGTATCAAGATTTCCTTTCTCGTAACATTAGGCGCGCTTTGCATCGGTATTATACTCGGAATCCTTGTCGCGGTCATACGCACACTGCATGACCAGCAGAAAGGAAGTGACAGGAATATCCTGCTGAGACTGCTCAATTCCATATGCCAGATCTATACTACCGTCATCCGCGGCACGCCTATGATGGTCCAGCTCCTGATCATGGGCTTCGTCATCTTCAAGACCAGCCGTAATCTGGTGGGCGTCGCGATCCTGTCTCTGGGCATCAACTCCGGCGCCTACACGGCAGAGATCATCCGAAGCGGCATCATGTCCATCGATCCCGGCCAGATGGAAGCCGGCCGAAGCCTGGGCATGGACTACATCACCGTCATGAAGGATATCATCATCCCCCAGGCGATCAAGAACATCCTGCCTGCCCTCGGAAACGAACTGATCACTCTGTTCAAGGACACTTCCCTGGTCACTGTCATCGGACTGACCGACCTGACCAAGGCCGCCCAGCAGATCCAGGCCAAGACCTACCAGGCCTTCATGCCCTACATCGGTATCGCGATCATGTACCTGGTCGTCGTCATGATCCTGACAAAGCTTCTGGGTATTCTGGAAAAACGCATGCGCCAGAGCGACCGGAGGTAAAACCCGGACGTTTCATTCCAACAGCGCATCCCGGCAAAGCTTTGATTCCGGTCTTTGGTTTTGATTCCGGTCTTTGGTTTCGATACCGGACTGTGTTTTGATTCCGGACTGTCTTTTGAAAAGGAAAGGATCTCTCATGAGTACAAATACAGCCAATCCCTCAACCGATGAAGTTCTGATCCGTGTTGAGAATCTGAGAAAATCATTCGGCGACAACCACGTCCTCAACGGCATCAGCCAGGACATCCACCGCGGCGAGAAGGTCGTTATCATCGGCCCCTCCGGCTCCGGAAAATCCACCTTCCTGCGATGCCTCAATCTCCTGGAAGAGCCCACCGAGGGACACATTTTCTTCGAGGGGACGGATATCACCGCAAAGGGAACAGATATCAACGCCATCCGCCGCAAGATGGGCATGGTATTCCAGCATTTCAACCTCTTCCCCAACATGACCGTGCGCCGCAACATCACGCTTGCGCCCGTCCGCACCGGTTTCATGAAACAGGAAGAAGCTGACAAGAGAGCGGATGAACTCCTTGCCCGCGTAGGCCTTTCGGACAAGGCGGAAGCATATCCCGCCAGCCTGTCCGGCGGCCAGAAACAGCGTATTGCCATCGTCCGCGCCCTCGCCATGAATCCCGATGTCCTGCTCTTCGACGAGCCCACTTCCGCCCTCGATCCCGAGATGGTAGGCGAAGTTCTCGAAGTTATGAAGGAGCTCGCGGAAGACGGCATGACCATGGCCGTGGTCACCCATGAGATGGGCTTTGCGCGCGAAGTCGGCACCCGCGTCCTCTTTATCGACGAGGGCATCGTCAAGGAAGAAAACGAGCCCGGCGAATTCTTCGCGAATCCCCAGAACCCCCGCCTCCAGGACTTCCTGTCCAAGGTGCTGTAAACGAGGGGGTAAACAAGAGCGGGAAAAAGCGCAGAGTTTTCTGCCGCAGCCAACTAAAATCCAAAAGACTGCTGTCACAGCTCACCAGCTGCAGACAGCAGTCTTTTTTGTATTATTGCTCTTTAATATCTTTGCATGAAGGATTATGAAGGGTTTTCCCGGCGCAGAGGCGGATCAGCACTCCTCTCCTGCCAGCCAGGCAAAAGCCTCCTCCATGTGCTTATTCCAGAAGGCCCAGTCGTGGATCCCTTCATCTTCGATATAGGTGAAGGGCACCCCGGCTTTTTCCAGCGCATCCCGCATGGAATGATTTAAATCCAGCAGGGGGTCGCCGTCTCCGATCGTCATAAAGATGTCAGGTATCTCTCCGCCCGATTTTTTCAGTTTTTTCACCAGGACCCTCGGATCCAGGCCGCGCTCCTTGAGTGTCCTGAAATCGCCGAACAATCTTCTCTGTATGGCGGGATTTGATACTTCATCCGTAAACGGTTTTCCGCCCGCATCAATGATCCGGAAGATGATATAGGCGCCGGAGAAAGCACAGATTTTAGAGAAGGTGTCATGATAGACCAGGCCGTTGCGCATAGCCCCGTAACCGCCCATGGACAGACCTGCGATAAAGGTATCCTCCCGCTTGTCACTCAGGCGGAAGATCCTCCTGGTGTATTCGACCAGTTCCTCCCCGATATATCTGCCATAGCCGAGCACATCATCTTCGGAATCCACGTAGAAGCAGTTTTCCCCTGCGGGCATGATCACGGCGATCTTGTATTTTGCACTCAGTTCCCTGACCAGCGAATTGGACAGGTAGTCATTTTCGTCTCCCGTATAGCCATGGAGAAGGTAGAGAGTTTTCATTTTTCCGGTCACAAAATCCGGAACCTGGCCGGGGTAGGCCTCGCCGTCATTGGGCAGGACAGCCGTAAAGGGCACTGTGCGGTGCAGTTGATTGGAAAAAAAGCTTACTCTTACGATTGCCAATGTTTTCCACGCCTCCAAAAAAGGGTATTGCAACCCGTCTTCACAGATACAATACCCTTGTTTCTTTCATTAATGCCAATGAATGCCTGACTGAATTAGTGCCTGACTGAATTAGTGCCTGACTTAATCAGTGCCTGACTTGCATCTCATCAAAGATGAACAAACGAATTCTGACCCGGAAATCAGAATCTGTATAAACGGTTTATTCCGCAACGAAGGGAACAACGTCCTTGACGGCTTCTTTGGGGCAGATCAGGCAGTCGCCATTGTCGATGTCGATCAGGATATAGCGGTCATTGCCCATGCCCAGTTCCTTCATGTAGGAGAGCTGGCGAAGGCCGTGACGGCTGGTCATGCGCTTGACCAGATCCGCATGGTCGTCGTCATTGAGGGCAAAGACCAGGTCGACGGATGCGGAATCCGCTGCCAGGATATCTGTGGAAGCCACGATGCCGATGTTGGGAGTGACAACGGGCTGAGCGGCTGTACCTTCACAGTCGCAGGAGACAGACATGTTGCGCAGCACGTTGACGAAGGTGATCTTCTTTCCGAAGTGGTCGACCGTGCCCTTGGAGGACTCCGCCATGCGCTCCATCAGCTCTTCCTTGGCGATATCCCAGTGATTGAATTTGCCTGTCTTTGTGTGGATCTGAGCTTTGCCGACGTTTGCGTCCGCGCAGCCGATGCCGATGTTCTTGTTGGAGCCGCCGAAGCCGCCCATGACGTGGCCCTTGAAGTGGGTCAGAACGAACATGGAGTCATAGTTCAGCATGTGGCTGCCGACAGAGATCTCGGGGATCCACTTGGCGCCCTTGACGGGAAGCATGGCCGTGCCTTCTTCATCCATGATATCGACCGGGCAGAAGGTCCAGCCGTTGTGGGCGATGGTCTCGCGGTGCTTCTCCGTCGAGTCGCGGTCGCCGGGATAGAAGGTGTTGGTGTCGACGATCACCGCATCCTTGAGCTCGGGCTGCTTCTCGATCAGATATTTGACCCAGGGTCTGGGAATGATATTGGGGCCGTCTTTTTCGCCGGTGTGAAGCTTGATCGCCACCTTGCCGTCGATATTGCCGTTTACCTTGTTATAAATCTTCTGCAGACCTTCCGGGGAAAGGTCCCTGGTAAAATAGACGATGGACTGGTTGCCGGTCCTCTCCTCCATGGGAATATACTTGTTTCCGTCTGTCCCGGGTACTGCATTGGGGACCATTTTCATATCAGGCATAACATACCTCCTGTCCTTATTGATGTAATGACATCTGACCAGTCGTTCTAACAAAACTTCTATACATATTGTAGCATATCAGTTTGATTTTCTGTATTCTATTTTTCCCGGAAGCGCATTTGCCGTATTTGCATATTTGCCGGATCTGCATATTCGGGTATGTGACATATCTGTGATTGTTTGTCTGCTAAAATACGGACAATGATGTATCATATATTTATGAACGGAAATACTCAGAAATAAAGGGGGATTTTTTCAGGTATTTTCCCCGTCTGAGAGACAGATACTCAGTAAACGACTGCTTGAAAAGGAGGGAATAAATGAAAAGCAGGAATAGAATTTTCGCCTGGCTTCTGGCCGCCTGCCTGCTGACCGGATGCTCCGGCGGAGCGGGATCTGCCCCCAAGGAAGATTCCGCGGCTTCAACAGGAGAGGCCGCGTCTGTAAACGCTTCCGCAGAGGCAGCAGTTTCTGCTGCGGAAGCCCAGGCTGCGATCGAACAGACCCCGGGGACTTATAAAAACATCCACGGCTGGACCATGTATTATGATCCGTCACTCGTAGAAATCTCCGAAGACACCGGCGACCGGGTCGAGTTTTTATTCACCGGTGAACAGACGGGTGAAAACAGCCTCGTTGTCGAATATATCCCGGACAAACAGCCGCAGGAAGTTCTGACGGAACAGATCGAGGAGTACGATGAGGACGCTGTCAGCCGTGAGGAGGGCTTTGCAGGCGCCGACAAATGGTGTTTCTGCGCCTCCGTAGATGACAGTGACGAGTTTACGGTAACCATCGATTACACCGCTCTCGAATATAAGGGCGGGGTACTCCTGAGCAAGGTCATCAGCTCTATGGAAACAGAGAGCACGCTCGAAATGCTGGGAAGCGACACCTTGCACGACATGGTCAATTCCATGACCTTTGAGGACACGGAGCCGCAGACTATGTTCTCCTACTATCCGGGTGCCTATCAGAAGGCCGATGAGACAAAGGAGGGTCCCGGATCCATCATCCTCTATGACGATCACTCCGGCATCATGAAGGCGGAGGAAGAGGAAGATGTACCCCTCCTCTGGACCAGTAACGAACTCATGGTCAAAAATGAGGGAACTTCCTGGGAATTCACGATCGAAGGCGATTACCTCTATCTGAATATAGAGGACGACTGGATCGAATATAACCGGGATGCATCTGCGGCGGTCGAGTCCAGACCGGGAGCGGATTCCATGACATCCTCCGCAAAGGAAATGCTGGCAGCAGAAGAACCGCTGCCCGACCAGCCGGCGGACACAGCCCAAAGCACGCCTGCCGAAAAAACACCGGAGGAATACGCCGAAGAAATTGAAGAACTCTATACCATGGACGGCCCGGGGACCATCGGGCGCATCCACAAGATGCAGGCCTTTTTGATGGAACTGGCCCTTCACGCCAAGACCAGAAATCCCGATTTCAAGGTTGTAGTCCAGGGCGCCGAGTACCTGGGATTTACAGACGGTAATGTCAAAAAAGAACTTCAGCCCTCGATGATGGCTTTGATCGACGGGTGGGGCAACGAAGGCATGGTAGGAAAGTCTGCAGAATACCCCGCAAATCCTGTTCAAAGTGCCTATCTCAGGCTGATCGATGCCGGCAAGTATGTTTCGGATACCACTGTGGTGAATTCAGAGGAAGATCTGACCGATTATCTTTCCAAAGCGCATGAGTGGGGCGTTGTCCCCTTCCCCCGCGTCGGCGGTGAACTGGCCCGGGAACTCTATCCCGGACAGCGGTGGGCAGACAATTTCGATTATTTCTGGGTGGAGGACACTGACAAGATCGGGCTTTCCGAATATACCGACGGATCCCGGGATGTCAATGACCTGACTGAGGCAAAGACTTACCTCTACAACATCAACGGACGCCCCTATGACAACTGGAACCTCTGGGATCAGGAAGAAGCCGCCTTTACCAAAGGATCCGGCGACAGGACCAGGATCACGGACTCCTATGCCTGCGGCCTTCTGGTCCCCTCCGAAAACGGCAGCTACATCCCCTCCAGTGAAGATCCCGAAGACGAAGCGATTGCGGAAATCATCGCAGAGTACGGCGATCACTGGGACTGGTGGTGGAGAGAGGCCGGACTGGATGAAAATGCAGGCAGACAAGCCTGGCTGGACCAGCTCAGGAATTCCGATTATGATGTGATCTATATTGATTCCTGCTACAATCACCGTGCGGGTCCGGACAGCCTGACACCTCTTACCAGAGAAGAGGTAGAGAGCCTCAAGACAAAACCGGACGGCGGCCGCCGCCAGGTCCTCTCTTATCTGGCGATCGGAACGGCGGAGCAGAACAGATGGTACTGCCAGGACGGCTGGAGATGGATCGATCCCTCCAATCTCAATTCCACCTACAGCATGAAGACCGGCGAGGTGCGCTGGCTTGGAAACCGCTCCTATTACATTCCTTTCGAAGCGACGGAAGCCGGTCAAGAGGCAGAGGGAGAAGCGATTCCCACCTGGCTGGCCTACAGCTTCGGAGATGAATATCCCGAGGAGTCTGTCGTGCAGTGGTGGCACAAAGACTGGCGAGACATCATCATCAACGGAGGCGGAAAATATACCAATATCGTCACCGGAGACAACACTTCCTCCATCGACCGGATCATCGACCAGGGCTTCGACGGCGTCTACCTGGACAACGCGGAATCCTGCTGGGATGACGCCTGGTTCGCCTACGAGGACTACTGGGCAGAGCGCGGAGGAATTCCCACCGAGTGATGAAAACATGGGTTCCAATTCCGAACGATTCGGTACAGTCCGAAAACACCTCACCGGATCATGAAATAAAGCAGTAATAAAGAAATAAAACCAGAAAATAATCCCCGGATCTGCAGCAATTTTACAGATCCGGGGATTTTCATTTGCAAATACGGGGATTTTTCCACCCTGATTTGGTATTCTGCACTTCCGCCAGGCGGAGGATGCAGTACTTTCAGGCGGCTCCTGTAAGCCGGGTAAAACCTGAATAATCAGACAGAGATCGTGCCCTCGAAAACGGTCGTTGCGGGGCCGGTCATCCAGACGAGGTTCTCCTCCCGGTCCCACTCGATGAGAAGGGATCCGCCCAGGACCTGAACCTCCAGCTTCGGAGCCGTGCATCCGTTCAGAACGCCGGCCACACAGACCGCGCAGCAGCCGGTGCCGCAGGCCAGGGTCTCGCCGGAACCGCGCTCCCAGACACGCATTTTCACATGCTCCGGATCGATGATCTGGACAAATTCCGTGTTCGTGCGGTTGGGAAAACGGCTGTGATTTTCAAAGAGGGGGCCGATCGTCTCGATCTGCAGGTCGTCCGTGCTGTCAATGTACACAACTGCATGGGGATTGCCCATGGAGACACAGGTCATCTCATAGTCTCCGCCGGATTCCCCGTAGTCTCCGATCCCCTCGACGGGAATGTGGATGGATTCCGCCACGACGGGGGAAGCGTCCGCGACTACCGGAATGCCCGGAGCGTCAAGGATGGGCTCTCCCATATTGACACGCACCGATGTGACCGCTTCTCTTCCGCCGGTCTCTTCGGTAAAGAGAGTCAGATATTTGACCTTGCCGAAGCTCTCGACGGTGATCTCCTTGTCCTGCGTCATTCCCTTGTCGTAGACAAATTTTCCTACGCAGCGGATGCCGTTGCCGCACATCTCTCCGCGGGTGCCGTCCGCGTTCCACATCTCCATCTCAAAATCAGCGATTTCGGAGGGATTGATGAAGATCACGCCGTCTCCGCCGATACCGAAGTGGCGGTCACTGAGCCTCTTTACAATCTCCGGCTTCTGTGCCGGGTCAAGCGGATAATCAAAACCGCTGATATACACGTAGTCGTTACCGCATCCTTCCATCTTGGTAAAACGGACTTCCATTCTTCTTTTCTCTCCTCTTCTCTCTTTTTTCCTAACTGTAATACTTTTTGCAAAATTCCCGGCGCACGGTTCAGCAATCAATGATCAGCAGGGCTTTTTCACTGCCGCCATGGCGCGCTCCGTCTCCTCGTCAAACTCACCTGCAGTGACAGAATCCTGCATGGCGACCCAGACAAGGCCGGCTTTTTCCGCCGCCCTGCGCAGCTGCTCCGGTGTGTAGCCCCTCTGCCGGTGGACTTCGTCGAAACGGCGGTAGAGACTCCCGTCCCCGCTGTCCTCCCGGACAAAAACAGCCAGGTCGTATTCATTGATGCAGGTCCCGGAGTCGTAGTAATTGTCCCAGATAAAGGCACATTCACCGCGGTCCTCTGCAATCGTGCTGTCGCCGATCACATCCCGGTATAAATGGATGGTCTTGAAATCAAAGACAAACACGCCGCCCGGCAGAAGGCCGCGCTCCACACAGGCAAACAGTTTTTCCAGATCCTCTTCCTCCAGCAGGTAATTGATACTGTCTCCTACGCTGATCATGGCGCCTGCCGCACCGTACAGCTCGAAATCGCGCATATCCTGCAGGGTGTAGAGAATGTCCCTGCCGGATTCGATCTTGCGCTCCTGGGCAATGGAGAGCATATCCGGCGACAGATCAATGCCGATCATATCATAACCGCGTTCATCCATGATCTGAGTGAGCTTTCCCGTGCCGCATCCCAGGTCTACAACAATATTCTCTTCGCTTCCGCTTTTTTCCGAACACGGAAGGCCGTATTTTTCCAGATAATCACACACCCGGTCCGCCCATTCGTCATAGGGCTCCTGGTCCATAAAAGTGTCATACACATAGGAAAAACTGGTGTAACTGTCCAAAGTCTTCTTGCTCCTTTTACCTTCCGGTCTTTTTTATCTACCGGTTCTTTTTGTCTGCAGCGCCTTCTTGTTCGCTGCACCTTCCTGTTTGCTGCAGTCTATTGTACAAGTTCTGCCGCCGCTTGTCAGAATGCCCTGACCCGGATTGCAGCTGCAGGCTCCGGACTTATTTCCCGAGGATCTCTCTGAGGGCCTCGACAACCTTTTCCATCTGCTCGTCTGTGCCGATGGTGATGCGCAGATAATCGCAGATGAACGGCTTGTTGAAGCGGCGGACGATGATCTTACGGGCACGCAGAGCCGCCTGCAGGTGCGCACCGGAGAAATCAGGATGCTTTGCAAAGACAAAGTTGGACTTGGAATCCGGGAAGACAAAACCAAGGGCGCGGAGATCTTCCTTGAAGCGCTCGCGGGTCTTGATGATCTTCTCTGTGGTCTCTTCAAACCAGGCTGCGTCCCGGGCAGAAGCCGTGCCGATCCTGATGGAGGGCAGGTTCATGGTGTAGGAATTGAAGGAGAACTTGACGTCCTTGAGGTAGCCGATCAGCTTTTTGCTGCCGATGGCAAAGCCCACGCGCGCGCCGGCCATGGCACGGGACTTGGAGAAAGTCTGCACAACCAGGAGGTTGTCGTACTTCTCCAGAAGGGGGAGGGCTGTCCGGGCGCCGAAATCGACATAGGCCTCGTCCACAATGACGATACTGTCGGGGTTGCCCGCGATGATCTTCTCCACATCCGCCTGCGGCAGTTCAAGGCCTGTGGGCGCATTGGGATTGGGGAAAATGATGCCGCAGTTCTCCTGTCCGGTCACTGCAGGCAGATAGTCGTCGGGATTGATGGAAAAATCCTCCCGCAGGGGCACCTGGCGGAAAGGGATCCTGTAGAGATTGGCCCACACATCGTAGAAGGAATAGGTGATATCCGGAAAGAGCAGCGGCTGTTCCCGGCTTCCTGCGGAAAAGAAGGTCAGAAAGCACAGGGCCAGCACGTCGTCAGAACCGACACCGACAAAAATCTGATCCGGGTCCACTTTGTACTGCGCAGCCAGGGCATTCACGAGAGGTGTCGCGTCCATATCCGGATACAGGCGCAGGGCGCTGCTGTCTCCGGCAAGTTGACGGACTGCCTCTTCTACGCCGGGTGCAGGCGGATAGGGGCATTCATTGGTGTTGAGCTTGATGATGTTTTTCTCCTTGGGCTGCTCGCCCGCCACATAGGGTTCCACCTTGCGGATCTTATCTTCCCAGGACATAATTTTTTCCTCTTTTTTCCGTATATTTTTCAGTGTATGGATGTTCGTGTATGTTTGAGTATTCGAAGGCAGGCCACTGCCTCGGAAGGTCAGGTGCTGCCTCAGAACGACGGCTGCTGTCCCGGCATGCAGGTCACTGCCCCGGAAGGTCGGCTGCTGCCCTTTATACCTTTGAATCGCCGCGGGCCGCGACGACATGATAGCCGATTTTTTCCATGCGAAGCTCCATGCAGCGCCTGCACTCGGCCGCTTCGTCTCCCGTGCAGATCTTGCCGTCGTAGAGCATATATTTGTCCCGCACACCGGTCGGGGAGAGATTGGGCATGACAACATTGGCGCCCGCCTGAATCCCCATCTCGCGGCCAAGCGGATGGATGGTCCCCAGCGCTGTGGTCGCGGGGAGCAGGACGCGGGGGTTCATGAGACGGATGATGGACAGCAGATGAAGGGTGTCCTGCAGCGTGCCGCTCTCCCGGTCATGAAACGGCGTATCCCCGTGCGGGATAAAGGGACCGATGCCGATCATATGAGGGCGGAATTCTGCCATAAAATACAGATCGTCCATGAGATAGTCCACTGTCTGGAAAGGACTTCCCACCATCATGCCGCAGCCGACCTGAAAGCCGATCTCCCTCAGATCTCTGAGGCAGCGCACACGGTTTTCAATGGTCAGTTCCCGGGGATGGAGCTGACTGTAGTGGACGGGATTGATCGTCTCGTGGCGCAGCAGATAGCGGTCTGCTCCCGCATTAAAGAAGGCTTCATAGCTCTCCCTGGGCCGCTCGCCTATGGAGAGGGTGACAGCGCAGTCCGGATGCCTCCTTTTGATCTCCGACACAAGCCCGCAGATCTTTTCATCCGTGAAAAAAAGATCCTCGCCGCCCTGCAGGACAAAGGTGCGAAATCCAAGTACATATCCCTTGTCGCAGCAGTCAAGGATCTCTTCTGTCGTCAGCCTGTACCGGTCCGCGTTTTTGTTTGAGCGCCGGATCCCGCAGTACAGGCAGTCATTTCTGCAATAATTGGTAAACTCGATCAAACCGCGGAGGAATACATCCTTTCCGTAGTGCTCTTTTCTCACCTCATCAGCGTTTTTATACAGATAGGCAGCTTCCTCTTCGCTCAGGGTCGTAAGGAGCAGGCGCAGCTGCTCGCGGGGAAGTGTGCGGTCCGCACGGAGCCGGTCGATCCGGCTGATATTGTCTGTTCTTTTTTCCATAAATCTTTCAAAGACAGTATGTATCGAAAACCCCGATCATGATCACCCATGGTTTTCTTTACTGCTTTATCACTCTGCTTTATTATTCTTCTTTGCTCTCCTCGTCCGCGGCAGCCTTTTCCTTCTCTTTGGCTTCGGCATCATCGATCGACTTCTGGCTGTAGGTATGATAGCGAATGATGACTTCGGTGTCTGCGGGAACCCGGACGCCGGAATCATAGTCAGCATCTCCGCCTACAGAGATCTGCTCCACTTCTCCGTTTCTGAAAGATTTACCGTAGACCAGATCCGGGATCGTCTCTGTTTTGATATTGGTGAATCCCTTATCTTCGAAATCCTCGATCACTTCCTTATAGTTCCTTCCCCGTTCCAGATGGATTCCGGCAGGTGTCTCCACCATCTCCTTGTTCGCTCCGCAGGCAGTCAGTAATACCGAAAGCATGATGATTGCAATGATCCGTCCTGTTTTTGTCAGCATGACTCTTCCTCCAAAACCGTTCTGAACTGCGTATCGCCGATTTTGAACCGGCAAAACCGGTCAACTGAACCGCAGCCGGCTGTATTTTCCCCTTCGGGTTCTCTGTCTGCAGCTAATCTGATAATAATCTATTTGTTGAAAAATGCAAGTGCTACGGCACCGGGACCCGCATAGGTACCGACGGTCGCTCCGACCGGGACGACAGTGATTCCCTTGAGCGCCTCTTTGTATCTGGCCGCATTGTCATTGATATATTTGGTCAGGACATCCTCTGAAAAACCGGTATAGCCCAGGCAGTAGGGCATGTCGAAATCCACACCTCCGACGCGGTCAATAAATTCCACGAGCATGTTATTGGCCTTTTTGGATCCGCGCGCCTTGCCGATGACCTCTACGACTCCGTCAATGATCGTGATGACGGGCTTGATGGAGAGAATGCTGCCTGCCATGGCGGCAGCCGCAGAGATCCTGCCTCCCAGCTTCAGATATTCCAATGTCGCAAACACAGAGATGACATGCACGCGCTTTTTGGCCTCTTCCACAGCGGCGGCCGTCTCCTCCAGTGTCTTTCCCTCATCGCGAAGCCGGCAGGCATAAACGATCAGTACATAGAGAGAAATGCAGAACTGACGGCTGTCGATGACAATGACCTTGTCCCCATACTCCGCGGCAGCCGCACAGGCGCTCTGATAGGTACCGGAGACCCCCGCCGACATGGTGATGCACAGCACTTTGTCCCCGGCCGAGATCCATTTTTCAAACTCCTGCCCGAACTCATAGGGCGTGATCTGCGATGTTCTGGGAATCTCGTCTGTCTCCACCAGCTTTTCAAAAAATTCCCTTGGCTTTAACGTTACGCCGTCCAGATATTCTTCATCGCCAAAGCGGGTGTGGATGGGCATTACCGTCACTCCCAGCTTTGCAGCCGTCTCCTGCGGCATATCACTCGCTGAATCCGTTATGATCCTGAATCCCATTTTGATAACCTCTTTCCGACCATATTACCTGTCAGGCAGCAGTACCTGCTCCGGCTGTCTCAACGTATTTATTGTATCACATCCCTGCGGCCACTGCGCGGAAATACGCGCAAAGCCCCCCGCCTTTCAGGATACAGACGATGCCTGCATATTCATTATCAGCATCTGCAGGCGGTTCTCGACGTTGACAAAGCTGACGTCGGGATCGTAATCGAGGGGCAGCAGCTGGATATCCGGGAACATCTCCTTGAGACGCCTGGAAATACCGCGGCCGACCACGTGGTTGGGGATGCAGCCGAAGGGCTGCAGGATGACGAAGGCCCGGCAGCCTTCCCGGGCGCGCTCGATGATCTCAGCCGGGATCAGGATGCCCTCGCCGGAATCGTAGGCGCGCGGAATGATGGGGTCGCTGGCCTTGGCGACGTCAGTCAGCTTGGCCGCAGGTTCAAACAGGGGGTGCTGTTTCGCAACGGAGGCGACAAAGTCGTGGGAGGTATTGAAGATCTGTTCTACCAGATCGAGATAGCCTCTCTCCACGATGGATTTTTTGACGCCGTAGTCCTTTGCCTGCTCGCGGCGGACAAAGTAGGTCTTCTGGATGACATCCGCCATCTTGGCCTCGATGATCTCAAAGCCGTTTTTCTCCAGATACGCCTCGATATCGTGGTTGGCGCCCGGGTGGAAATTGAGCAGGTACTCTCCCACGATCAGGACCGTCGGCCTGGGATTGGACCGGTCATAGGGCACCTTCTTCATCAGGCGGATGGCCTTTTCAAAGCCCTTCTTCATCTTTCCGACGCCGCCGTGTTCGATGGCATCCATCAGCACATCCAGGGCTTTCTCAAAGGTTTTATCTGCAATTCCCTCCACAGTCTCATAGGGGCGCATTTTGCGCAGCAGATCCTCCAGCGCATCGATCATGGGAAGGGCAAAGGCGATCTTGATCGAAGCCTGAAGATTGAGCTTGAATCCGGGATGCAGGTTGTGATAATCGACGTCATCATTGGTGATGATCGGCACATCCGTGTGTCCGGCATCATCCAGGGCCTTGCGGAGCAGGGCTCCGTAGTGGGTGAGCCGGCAGCAGCCGATGTACTTGCCCATCATGACGGCTTTTTTCATCCCTTCGTACTGAGGGTCTTCGAGGGCCTGAAGGGCCTCACCGATGACCACCTGGGCGGGGAAGCAGATATCATTGTGCACATACCGTTTTCCCAGTTCGATCGCGCGCTCGCGGCCGATGGGGAGCGGTACCGTGTGTACCTTCTGGGCGGCAAAAACAGCTGCCATGAGCCTGCTGAAGGCGTGGGAAGTGTTGGGAACGAAGACGACCGAATCCTCGATGTCCTCCTTCCGGAATTTCTGCGGATAGGGGTCCGACAGATCCCTGACCTCTCCGGGACGGAAGGGTCTGGGCGCCGGGGTGCCCTTTTTCAGCTCGGAGATATCCTGCCTCTGCGCAGGGAAGACAGGCACCGCGTCCGGATCCTCTCTCCGCTTCCGGGCAGAGAGCATCTGCAGCCGCAGGGCTTTCCTGCGCTTCATCTTCACAGAGGAAATAAAGGAGCGGACACGGATGGAAAGAGGCCCGCGGATATCGCTCTCATCCACCTTGAGGATCAGGGGAGTCTTGCCCGCGATCTCCTTCATCAGGCGGATGATCTCATCGGAGAGATAGGCGTCATGGCCGCAGCCGAAACTGACGATCTGGACATACTCCAGATTGGGATGCCGGGCAGCATAGATCGCGGAACCCAGCATTCTGGCATGGTAATTGTTGACCACGTCGAGACGGCTCTTTGACAGATCGATCCTGTCCAGTCCGGGAATGGAGTCCGCCGTCAGAACGCTGATCCCCTGCTCGATAAACATTTCCGGAATATTATGGTTGACCAGGTCATCATTCTGGTAGGGCCGGGCGGCCAGGACGACCGCATCGGGCGCTTCTGCAGGAGCCTTCCGGATCCCGTCAAGGACTTTCTGACCCTGCTCAAGGAGTTTTTCCCGGTAAGTATCCTGGGCCGACTGTCCCTCCCGGATCGCTCTGCGGACGATCTTCGCGGGAATCCCGAAAGTATCCTTCATAAAAATCGACAGCTGGCGCTCCCGGTCTGCATCCGTGTACCAGAAAAAGACCGGCACGTCGTACTTGACGTCCCCGCGGTCCTCGGGATTATCGGAGTTTTTGATGACCAGCGGGAATCCTTTGACGATCCCGCACATGGAGACGCTGGTGGTCTCCGTATTCTCGGATTTCCTCGTTGAAATAGACGGGAAAAAGATCCTGTCCGCCCCGTTCTGCTCCAGCCAACGGATATGTCCGTGCACCAGTTTCCCGGGGAAGCACTCGGTGTCGGAAGTCACCGCGTGAAGGCCTTTCTCATAGATGGGCCTGGTGCTCTCAGGGGACACCAGGACGTCAAATCCCAGTGCACTCCAGAAGGTCCTCCAGAAGGGGAGGGTCTCCCAGTAGGCCAGGACGAGCGGAAGTCCGATCGTGATATTCTTCCTGCTGTCCACCTGCCGGAAGGGATATTCCCGCAGCAGGAAGGTCTTGCGGACCTTGAAGAGGTCCGTTCCTCTCTTCTTTTTCTTCTGTGTGCCTGATGCTGCAGCTGCATTCTTCTTCGCATCCCGCTCAGAGACGGCCTTTTTGACGCCCGAGGCAGCCGAGGCTGTGTTTTTGACAGCGGTTGTGACCCTGTCCGCCGCTGACGCCGCCGTATCCTTGACCGCGGCCGGCACTTTATTGACTGCTGACGCCGCCGTATCCTTCACCGTGGCAGTCACTTTGTCTGCTGCCGAAACGGCTGTATCTGCCGCGGTGGCCGCTGTTTCCGCCACTGCAGCCGCAACCATGCTGGCTGCTGATGCGGCAGTATCCGCCACTGCAGCCGAGACCCTGTCCGCTGCGTTGGCCGCTGTATCCTTCACTGCAGCAGAGACCCTGTCCGCAGCGGTGGCAGCCGTATCCTTCACTGCAACAGTCACCTTGTCCAGAACAGACTCGGAATGCTTATGTTCCGCGGCGGTCTCCGCCTGTCTCTGCGAAGGGGCGGAAGCTGCAGGTCCCGCAGCAGAGGACTCAGACTCTCCCGCTTCCCCGCTCTGCCTGGAGATCGTTCTGTGAGCGGGAAGGGCTTTCTGGACAGGTTTTTCCTCCTGTATATGCTCCTGAGAGGCAAGGAAGGCTTCCAGTTCTCCGGGGTTGAGGATGCTCCCGCGCTCGCAGCGGTTTCCCGTGATCCAGGTATCACCGGTGGAGAAAGTGACCACGCTGCGGCGGCAGTGGTTTTCGCAGCCGCTGCAGACCAGGCCGTTGACCTGGGTAAAGGTAAATGCATGCAGTGCATCGAATCCGATAAAGGAGGAAGACTGCGCATTGGTCCTGCGGACTTTCTCCATGGCAGTGTGTGCGGCGCCGATGGCCCCCATGAGGCCCGGATAAGGAGCGCGGACGACTTCCCGTCCTATATACTGTTCAATGGCGCAGAGGACCGCATCATTGCAGAAGGTACCGCCCTGGACAACGATCCTGTCTCCCAGGGAATCCAGACTGCTGATGCGGATGACCTTTGTAAAAACATTCTCGATGATCGAGCGGCAGAGGCCTGCAAGGATATCGTTGACCTCCCTGCCGTTTTTCTGCTCGGTGATAATGCGGCTGTTCATAAAGACCG
>CAMKEX010000002.1 GCA_946411695.1 uncultured Lachnospiraceae bacterium | reverse complement strand
TGCGAAAAAACCTGATCGACGCAGGAGGTATACCTTGAAGGCGACTTCCTGAGGGGGCGGCAAACCGGTATTGCGAAGTCCGGACATGGTTTTGCAAAAAAAGATTCTCTTTTTTTCGCAACGTGATACAATATCAAGATATTGAACGCACAGGCCGGCTGACCATTCAGGGTCCGGCAGCAGGTTTTTCTGCGTTCCTATTTATCTTAAAACGTATAGAATGGAACTCAATTTGCAATTGATTTTGAGAGGAATGATATGAAAAAGCCCAATAAACTCCATGCGGCTGCATCTGTCGCAGCATGCAAAATGACAAGATTGATCCTTCGAAAAACCGGACGGGGAGGAACCGCTATTCCCGGCATTGTCGGTCTGAAGGTGTCGAAAAATATCCTGGCTGCCGTTTCACAGGGGATGAAAATTGTCGTCGTCACCGGGACCAACGGCAAGACCACAACCTGCAACATGATCGAGCATGCGCTCACTTCCGCCGGCCATGACTGCCTCCTGAACAAATCCGGCGCAAATCTCATGCACGGGATCGCCTCTGATCTCATCTGCAGTGCTGACTGGAAGGGAAAGGCCAGGCATGACTATGCGGTCCTGGAGTGCGACGAGGCAGCGTTGAAGCAGATCGTCCCCTATATCCGTCCAAAGGCAATTGTGGTGACCAACCTGTTCAGCGATCAGGTCGACCGGTACGGCGGCGTCGAGAACACACTCAGGGAAATCCGTACAGGTGTCGAGCGCAGCCCCAAATCCGTCCTGGTGCTCAATGCAGAAGATCCTCTGTCGGCCTCTCTTGCAATCGACGTGCCCAACAAGGTCGTCTGGTACGGTCTCAATGACACGGTAGGCACCCAGGGCAATGTCGATCTCTCCGACGCGGGCAAATGCCCCAAATGCGGAAGCGAGTATGAGTATGACTACCATATTTATGCCCATCTGGGCGGTTTCCGCTGCCCCCGGTGCGGTCACAGACGCCAGACTCCCGATGTCGCTGTCTCCGCCATCACACAGAAATCCTCCGAGGGCTCTGTCGTCCGCATGCGACCCGGCAAAAAGGCCTCTGAGCAGGAAGTCCGTATCGCCCTGCCGGCCGTCTACAATATTTACAATGCCGCCGCCTCTGTCGCGGCCATCCTGGCTCTGAAGCTCCCGGCACAGGAAGCTGTTGACGCCCTCTCCTCAGCCCGCGCCTCTTTCGGACGGCTCGAGACCTTCGACCTCAAGGGCAACCGCCTGCAGATGATCCTGGTCAAAAATCCCGCGGGATGCAACCAGGCATTTTCCTATATCACCGGACTCGACGAAGATTTCAGCGCTGTTCTGTGCCTCAACAACCGCACCGGCGACGGCCACGACATCTCCTGGATCGAGTCCACCGATTATGAAAAACTCGTCAACAGCCCTCATCTGAAAAAACTGTATGTGGGCGGGGACAAGGCACAGGATCTCTACGCCCGTCTGCAGAAGGCCGGCGCGTCGGAAGACGCCCTGGAGCTCTTCACCGACTACTCTGCCCTCGTCGAAAAGCTCAAGGGAGAACCCAATCCGGTCTTCCTGCTCCCCAACTACACCGCAATGATGGAGCTGAGGGACGCGCTCAGCCCCGAGACCGGCGCCCGGGACTTCTGGGAATAATTAAAAAAAACCGAAAAAAACCGGAACGGTCAGACAAGGCATTTTCATGTGCCTGTCCGGCTGTTCCGGTTTTCTTATCCTGTAAAGCGTTCTGTGCGCAGATTTATAAAAGCTCTGTGAGCGCCCCCCTTGATCGGAAGCCGCTGCGCTCTCACGTCTCTGATCACTCGCTGTAGGGAATGAAGTCAATGGACATACCGACATAGCCCGCGCGGATATTCGAGGCATCTTCATAGGAGATCGCTTCGTAGTCTTCCGCGGCATCCAGAACATCCTCTCCATCAAGGCTGTCTCCGCCGATCACGGCCAGATCTTCCGCGTCATTGACTACAAACCAGGGTTCCTCTTTGTTCAGGCTCTCATCCATGACCAGCATTTCCTTGCAGGCAAGGTCTCCCCCGTTCAGGTCAAAATAGCTGATCTCCCAGTTGCCGTCATCCTGGATAGCTTCTCTGCGGATCGTTTTGTCCTCGCAGATGTAGTAAATGCAGTTCTCATCACTGGAGGCAATCTCAACCGGAAGGCCGTCCTCCATCATATAGATCTCAAAGACCGCACCCTCCCCGTACATCTGGGGATCCGTGGGGCCGATCAGGAGTTCTTCGCTTCCGTCGTCATCGAGGTCCATATAGATATAGCCCAGGTCTCCCGGTTTAACGATCTCCGAGGCCATTTCATTCAGGCCGCTGACGGCATAATCATCCTCTACCCATTCGTCACGGATCGCGTCTCCGTAAAGATCCACGATCTCCCCATACTCAGGCACATACTTTTCCGCTGTGGGATTGGAGTATTCCTGGGCAATTTTCGGCTTCCGCTCCTTTTTTCTCTGTGCCCTGAACTCTTTGCGCTTCTTCTCATAGGCAACAATAAAGTCCACATTTGCCTGCTCATAGCGGTTGAACATCTCGGAAGTGAAATCATCCGGATTGATGGTGCCTGTATACCATCCCTGCCTGTTGAAATAATCCTGGATCGACTTGGTGGCAAATTTGCGCCCGCGCCTGGCGTAAAATTCATTGCGCGCCAGCATCAGTTCATTGTCGTCCATCCAGCTGATATCCGCTTCGGTGATATAGTAGGTGTCGCTGTCGGGGAGCAGATAGTTACTGTTCATGGTCTGGGCCTCAAATTCGCGGGAGGACCGCGCGGACATCATGGCATCTGCGGCCTGTGCGGTCTGTGCCGCAGACACCGGAGCCGCCAGGGTTCCGGCCGTAATCATCAGGGCCGCAGCTGCGGCAGTAAATTTTGCATTTATCTTTTTCATCGTTTATACCTCCACACAGATTCTTCTGTTTATTCTTTTCATATGCCGCTTGCAGAGGCGGCACCGGCGGGGGAAATCCCGAAACGTTTTTCCCCGACGCGGTCACCGGGTGTCTGCTGCCGCCCAGCGGCTGAAACATCCTGCGTAAAACATGTGACCACCGTCAGGGGATACGCACAGGAGACAGGGCCCGCGGGCGTTTTTTGAATCCCTTCTACCTTAAAAAGTCGCGCGTCCTGCCTGCCCGGTTACATCCCGGGGCAAAAAATAAATAGAAAAAGAAAAAAGGCAGCCTGCCGGGATCGTGCGTCCGGCAGCTGCCCGCAGCTGCAATTTCATTCAGGCCGGGTAAATCCGAAAATCACGCTTTTTCCAGATCACCCAGAAGACTCTCTATATAATGTATTTCCTTTTCCAGAGAGTCCTTCTGCTTGTCAAGTTCCTCCATATGTACCATCTGTGTCGCAAGACCGGTATCCTGAAGCTGCAGAAAACCTCCCGATACAACAAAGGGGAGCTTCTGTTTCTTCACTGTTTCCCCGTAGCGCACTGTGATCACAGCGTCCTGCTGCTTCACGACGGTCCCGGGACCGTACTGGGTATGCTCGACCTCCATACCTTCGAGCAAGGGCATCTCGAATCCGCTGCGAAGAGCTTCCACTGCCGCCAGCCTGCTCTGCAATGAATCCTTCTGTGCATTCAGTTTTTCGGATCGTTCTCTCTTTTCCTCTTCTTTCTGACGCTGAGAGGATGTTTTCTTTCTGGTCTCTGTCCCTGCTTTAGCTGCCATTCTCTCACCCTTTCCGAACATGCCGCACGCCTTCCCACCATGCGGGAATAATTCTAAAAAACCCTACAGCAACAAATATTATACCACAAATTATCTGATAATATAATCGGGTTTCCGAATATTTTTATTTTTTCTAACAACTAATACAGAAAGGAGAGCCCCGCGCTTTCCCGTTGACGCTGCCTGCGCGCTGACGTGGTCTGTCATTCTCAAAAAAGAAGAGCGAAAAATATTGCCGATGCAATACTTTTCGCTCCGGAAATCTGAGGATCAGTAATCTTTTTCCATGCCGCACATGCTGCAGACTTTCACGCCTTTCAGACCGCCTTTGAAAAAGCCGCCGCAATACTGGCAGCGTCCCTGCCTCCTCCAGACAGGCCTGCGGCTGCGCAGGTATTCCGCGTCCTTGGCCTCCGCCTCCTTGCGGCGGAGAAACTCCGTGACAGCAGGGAGCTCAGGGCAGGCGGAAAATGCCGCCTTGTCCATCTCCTGCAGACTTGCGGGAAGGGCGATGTCGGAGAGGGATATGCAGCTCTGGAAAGCGTTTTTGCGAATGACAAGAAGCCTGGTGGAGAGACGGACTCTCTCAAGATGCTCGCAGCCGCTGAAAGCGCCCTCGCGGATCTCGGTCACGCTGTCGGGCAGTTCCACGCTCACCACCCGCGCATTATGAAAGGCCTCGGCGCCGATATTGATGACCCCGTCGGGAACACGGACATATTCACTCTGGCCGATATAGCGGACCAGCGTGGAGCCGTCCATAAGGAAGTCCCCCTCTTTCCTGCCGGCAGCACCCATTGCTGCAGCCGTTCCCGGGACCATGCCGGAGATCATGCCGCCCATGGCCGCGGAAGCTGCTGCCCCCTCCGGCTGTACCTGGGCGGTCCTGCGGACTGCCGTTCCATAGAGCTGTACATGAAAGCGGCCCGTCCCGTCAGACATCGGAACCGCTGTCTGTCTGAGACCGATCACGGCATCCGCCTGCAGGAGTGCCGCACTCTTGCGGATCTCCCGAAGGGCCTGCAGAAAGCCCTGGTCGGGATCCGACTGTTCACGGCAGGATCCGCAGACAGGACCGACGATTTCGTATCCCGCATGCAGGTCAAGAGTTGTCACTGTCATCTTCATCATATCTGTCATCTTCTGCTCCTTTATCCCTATATCTGCCGGGGATCACGGCTGTCAGAAAAAAGCCCTCCATGTGAGAATAAATGAGGTCATTGGCTTTTGTCTGATTGACGTTTTGCATCCCTGACGTGTAAGATAGACATAATTATGCACCATTTGCCTGCAAAACCGCAGGCGGCCGCCGGATCTGCGCTTCTTTTCCGCGGCCATACCGGTGCCCATATATTCGCAAAGTATAGTTTACCACATGGAGGGTCTTTTTGAAAAAGCTAATCCGCGTGTTTATCGCAGTATTCTGCCTTTTTTTTGCATTGTTGGCAATATCCGGCAGTAATCTGCCTGCAATCACCCCTTATACACAGAAAATACCGGAGTATATGTCCCGGGCCACACTCCGGCTGGCTGAGTCCATCGATACCCTGATGGGGGGCCGGACCGGTCCTGATTCCCATGACAGTTCCTCTGCGGCACCGGGCAGCAGCCCAAAGAAGCCGGACACGCAGGCTTCCTCCGGAGAGGATCCTGCGAAAGCAGAGAAAGAGCAGGCCTCTGCTCCGTCAGACAGCAGCCGGTCCCCGGACCAAAGTACACAGACGGCCGCAAAAGCGGGCACGGAGAATGCCGCAGACAAGAGCACGCCGGGAAAAGAAGAGAAAGAGACCGAATTCAAGGAACTGTATTATTACTACACAAAAATCTCTGATGAAGAGCGGCTTCTGTATGACGCCATGCTCCTGCTGGCCATGAATTACAGCAGCGGCGACAAGGGCTCCGAAACCCGCCTTCTGGAGACCAATCCATCTTCAGATGCATTTGCAGAAAGCTATACCCGGGCGTATAATGCTCTGATAAGAGACCACCCGGAACTGTTCTGGATCGCGCAGGAGAAGGCTCAATATGAGTGCAGATATTATCTCCTGCCCTCTCTGGGCGGACAGTACAGAGTGATTCTCTCTCTCTCCGACGCCACCGGTCAGGAGACCTTCAATGAAGACGGTACCAGTATCTATCTGCAGCAGCAGGCGCTTTTGGAAAAAGCCGCCGATGCCCTGCTCGAAGAGGTGGATTTTACACAGTCCGACGCCGGCATTGCACTGCAGCTCCACGATCTTCTGATCGACACCGCCTGGTACAACTCGGATGCGGCTCTGAACGCCTCCGTGTACGATTACGCGCATACTGCCTACGGCGCACTGGTCGAAGACAGCAGCGGAAATGCGGGCGCTGCGCTCTGCGACGGTTATGCCATGGCCTACGAATATCTGATGCAGCGGGCAGGCCTGAGCTGTATCGTGGTCTCCGGTTATGCAGGACCTACGGAGGCCGACACCGAGAAACACGCCTGGAACCTTGTGGAACTGGATGGCGAATGGTATGAAGTCGACGCCACCTGGGATGATCTGGATTTTCTGCTCTCCCCTTCGGAAGACGGCTATGACCTTGTCCTGGAAGCCCTCTCCGACGAGGATTATATGAGCAGGATCCGGCATTACATGTTCAATCGGACGACAGAGGAGATGCGTTCTTTCACACCGGGAGACGAATTCACCTATGTCAGCGATAACGGATGGGTGGCACTGCTGCAGCCATCTGTCCATATCCGATCCACAGCAGACGAAAGCGAAGACAGCCGTGACTACGTAACCCCGCTCGCTCCCACAGCGGAGGGCACATGGTACACATGGGAAATGCTGACCGGACGCGAATAAATGCGGCGCAATCTTAACCCCCGCCAAAAATGAGGAAAAAAACATGACGGAAAAAAGCAAAACTGTAAACAGGAGTCGGTTCATCTGCCGTTCTCTCATCATCGCCTCCCTGTGCGCAGGTCTGCTGCTGACAGGCTGCGGCGCAAACAATTCTGCGCAGACACAGGTTGCCGAAGCCGGCTCCGAAAGTGCTGCGACACAGAATCCTGCCGCGGAAAAGACAGGGCAGGACGCCGCCGGTACACAGGCCCCGGCTGCAGCGGCAACAGCCCAGTCCGCCGCCTCCGCTACTACAGGCAGCGAATATGCCGATCCGGACTGGACCGGCAGCGGGCAGTCCCCTGTATTCTCCGCAAAGGATAAGGGACTGGTCATCGTCCTTGACCCCGGACATGCATCACAGGTCCCCGAAACCCAGGAACCGGTCGGCCCGGGTTCCACCGAGATGAAGGAGGCAGATACCGTCGGCACTTTCGGTCCTGCCAGCGGCCTGCACGAGTATGATCTGACAATGGATGTCAGCCAGAAGCTGCGCACCGAACTCGAAGAGCGCGGATATGAGGTAAAGCTGACACACAGCGACACCTTTAATCCCATCAGCTGCGTCGAGCGCGCCGCTGTCGCAAATGAGAATAAGGCAGACGCCTTTATCCGCATCCATGCCAACGGCTCCGAAAACACCGAGGCAAACGGTGCCATGACGATCTGCATCACAAAGGACAACCCCTATCATCCGGAGCTGTACAGCGCCTCTGCCCGTCTGTCCGATGTCATTCTCAATACATACTGTGACCAGACAGGCGCCAAAAAGGAATATGTCTGGGAGACCGACACCATGACCGGCAACAACTGGTCGGAGGTACCCACAACACTGATCGAGCTCGGATATATGACCAACATCGACGAAGACCTGCGGATGAACCAGGATTCCTATCAGAAGATCATGGTCACAGCCATCGCGGACGGTCTCGACAAATGGTTTGCGCAGATGCCTGAGGAAGAACTGTCCATGCACCCCTCACTGTCCGGAGAAAATGCAGACAGCGCAGACACTGCCTCCACTTCCCAAGAAGCAGCTGAGGACAGCACAGACCCGGAGCCCGGCTCTGACTCCGGTGATGCTGAGTCAGGCGAGACCGATGACGCCGGCGGAGCACAGGACGACGAAGCCGGAAACGACGGGCAGGAAGGTACTCCCGCACAGCCCACGCCTTCAACAGGAACTCCCGCAGGAACATCTACCGGAAACGGAACCGGTGTTTCCGCTGATTCGGACAATGATTCCGAATAAAATGAGAGACTCCGGAAAGGCTTTTGAAAGGCCGCGTACAGACTGAAAATCCGAACGCGGCAGAAAAACAGATAAAGCTTTATGAGAGCAGATAAAAAGACACTCTATGGAAACCACATTTCCAAAGGGTGTCTTTTTTCAGAATATCTTTTTTCAGATTATCTTTTTTCAGAGTATCTTTTTTGCCGAAAACGCAGCGGCAGGCAGAGGCTGTGCGAAGGACCGCCCTATTGATTTCTCGTAAACCAATGTCGGATGAAGATGTACAGACAGATTGCAAATGCCAGCATAAACCCGAAAAAGCCGAGCGCAGGGATTCCCAGCATTTTGGGCCGCATGTCCGTCGTACAGATGATGCTGGAACCAATGAGGAGTGCCATGACCCACAGTCCCATGACAATGTTCCGGATCAGTCTGCGCAGCAGATCGCTCATCTCTTTGGTTGTATTGAGCCTCATATTCACCGTCGCCTGCCCCTTCAGGTATTCCTCCAGGGCGCTCTTGACCAGGGGCGGGATCTCGACCGTCTTGTAGGCGGCGGTATAGAGCTTCCTTCCGGTGCGCTTCGCCTCATGTTTGAGGTCAAACTGCTCGAAGGTGGTCTCGCGGATACGGGCAGCAGCGATCTCAATCATGTTGATGTCGGGGCTGATCTCGGTGAGGACGCCCTGCATATGGTTGAGTCCGCGGGCAAGCATGGTCATGCCGTGCGGGAGCCTGAGCCCGTTCTCCTTCATGATCTCAAGCACCTGCATAAAGAAGTCGATGATATCAATACTTCCCAGAGACATCTTGCCGTAACGCTCGATCAGAGTGCGAAGTTCCTTGTAGAGACGGCCCTCGTCCACCTTGCCTCTTGTCTCACAGAGCTCCAGGATCGTGCTCTCAAGACTTGCAATATCACTGACGGCGATCGAGCGGATCGCACGTTCCATCAGTTTCTTGTCACGGCTGGACAGCCGTCCCATCATGCCCATGTCGATCCAGACGATCTTTCCGTCGTGCACCTTGACATTGCCGGGGTGGGGATCCGCGTGGAAAAAGCCGTCCTCCATAACCTGCTTGATATAGTTATTGACAAACTTGCGTCCCACCTCGTTGAGGTCATATCCGCGGCTGAGGAGATGGTCCCGGTCATCGATCGCGCATCCGCCGACATATTCCATCACCAGAACACGGCTCGTGGTGTACTCGCGGTAGAGATGAGGAACACGGACATAGGCGATCCCGCTGTTATTGCGGGTGAATTCCTCAATATTCGCCGCCTCCTTGAGGAAATCCATCTCCTCCTGTGCGACGGCCCACATTTCATCCAGGATCATACCCAGATCGACGACATTTTTGAATCCTCCGACAGAGGGCATCAGGCGTACCAGTCTGTGCAAAAGGCCGATATCACGCGCCATCGTATCATAGATGCCCTTGCGCTGCACTTTGATGACGACATCCTCTCCGGTCAGGAGTTTTGCCCGATGCACCTGTGCGATCGACGCGGATCCCAGAGAGTCCTTCTCGATCGATGCAAAGTACTTGTGCCAGTCTTCCCGGTAAGAGCGGTTGATGACTTCCTCCACTTCCGAAAAAGGCATGGGCTTGACATCATAGTTTAACTTGATGAGTTCATCGCAGTAGGCTTTGGGGAGAATATCCGAGTGCAGGGACATGATCTGGCCGAGTTTTATATAGGTCGGTCCGAGCTCCTCAAGTATGACCCTGAGTTTTTCCGGAGTCACACCGCGTGTAATGTGGTTGCGGAAAAGTACTTCCCGGATTTCCCTCATCCTGGACCGATTGTCCATCTTTGCTTTCTCTTCCATAGTCTTCCCCAGTCTGTCGTGTGAAGGCTGCCGCTCAGGCAGCAGATACTTATATTCCATATGAAAATGCCCGCAGCGGAACCCGGCCCTGAAGGCCATGCCCGCAGCGGGCAGTTCATATCTCATTTACAAGTTGTCGGTCTGTAAATTATTCCTCGGGAGCTTCTTCTGCGGGAGCATAGCCTTCATCCTTGAGGGCATCATCCATTGCGTCGAGTTCTGCAGATGCTGCAGCGATCTCATCGCCTTCCGTCACACCGGTGACATCATCGATTGCCTTCTCGGCTTCAGCGATCTTGGACTTGAGCAGAGCCAACTCGTCCGCGCTCATCTTAGCAAGCTTTTCTTCGAAAGAAACCGCGTCCGCCTTGCGGGCTTCCATGGTCTTCTTTACATTGTGCTGCAGCTCTTTGTTGAGTTCCTTACCCTGCTCAACAGTGATCTCACCCTTTTTGACGAGCTCATCAATGATCTGGGAGGATTTCTCCACTGTTGTTGCGGCAGCCCCAATGCCGACAAGAAGGATTTTCTTGAGGCCGTCACCGATTTTCTCCATTGCCATTTTATACATCCTCTCTTTCCGGAGCGATCCTGACAGTGTTTTTTTCAGCAATACCGTGACGCTCCTGCACGGTCCTGCCGCAGTTACCGTTTTGAAAATAACCGATCTTCCGGCGCCGCGTTCCGGTCTTTCCGCCGCGCCTGTCATGTATCATAATGATCAAATGTTGCAAATCTGTTGCGGAAAAGAAATCTTTGTAAAAAGATTTCCGAAATTATTTCTAAACAACACTCTCTGATCCAGGACCCGCCGTCGCTTCCTCTTATCCTCATATAGCGGCGGCAGCTTTCACAGGGAAAGACCGCGCCTGTTCTCAGAAGCTTCTGAGCACATACAAAAGGCGGGGAATAAAGATGATCAGGCCTGCTGCCGCCGCCATGATGGCAGCGATCAGGACCGCCCCGGCAGCCGTGTCCTTGGCCCGTTTTGCCAGAGGCTGATATTCCTTTGTCACCAGGTCAACCACAGCCTCAAGCGCTGTGTTGACAAGTTCCAGGCCCATGATCAGTCCGAAAAGAACCAGGCAGATGCACCACTCGGTCACAGAGATGTGCAGGATCAGTCCGAAAAACACGACCAGCACTGCCATGGTGCAATGGATCTTCATATTGCGTTCTTCCAAGCCGGCAAATATTCCGTCAAATGCATGTCCGAAACTCTTTGTGATCGTCTGGGCTGTCGTCTTATGTTTCCGGCTGCTTTTCCCGGCTGCTTTTCTGTGTTTTTCTGTCCGGCTGCCTTTACGGCCTGCCTGTCCAGCAGTCTCCGCTGCCCCGCCGCTTTTGCGCCGGCCCTTCTTCCTGCTCTGTCCGCCTGCAGGTCCGGCAGCTTTTCCGCCTTGTCCGGCTGCAGGCCCGGCAGTCTTTCTGCCGTCAGCCGCCGCGGGTCCGGCAGCCTTTTTATTCTCAACAGCTGCGTCTTCTGCAGGCTGTGTACCGTCAATGACACCGGTCTTCGCAGCTTCTGTGCCCCTGTTCACATCCTGATCCCGATCTGTCTCTACCATGATCCATCTCCGATCCAGAGTTCATTCGTTTGCCGTACTTTTACTTAAGAAGGTATTAAAAAAACGTTATTAAAAACTGTGTCCACACCTATTTTTCCACAGCAGAGCACCTTTGTCAATTGTCGAAAACTGCCGCGCAATCCTGCAGGCGCTCGATGATATTGATGCGCTGAGGACATGCGCCCTCGCACTGGCCGCAGGCAATGCAGTCGGAGGCTTTTCCCCTGCCCTGTGTGTCGCGGTCATAGACTCTCTGTCCCTCTTCTGTTTTGCCATAGACCATCTGGCGGTTTCTGGCATCAAAGATATCGGGAATCGGAATATTCATGGGGCAGCCGGGCGCGCAGTAGCTGCAGCCCGTGCAGGGGATGGAGGGAATCGCTGCGAGCGCCTCCTTCGCCCTGCGCATGGTCTCCTGCTCCGCCTCGCTGAAAGGACGAAAGGCCTCTTTGCGCATGTAGGAGAGGTTATCCGCCATCTGCTCCACATTGGACATGCCGGAAAGGATGGTCAGGATCCCGGGAAGGGAGGCGATATAGCGGATGGCCCAGGATGCCATGGAAGCATCCGGATCGGCCGCCTGCAGGATCTCGCGGACAGGAGCCGGGGGATTGGCAAGGGTTCCTCCCTTGACCGGTTCCATGACAACAATGGGCTTATTGTGCCTGCGGGCGACCTCATAGTTTGCGCGGGAGGTCACGGAAGGGTTCTCCCAGTCGGCGTAGTTGAGCTGCAGCTGGACGAAATCCACCTCCGGATGCTCAGTCAGCACCTGCTCCAGAAGTTGGGGAGAGGCGTGGAAGGAAAAGCCCATGTTTTTGATCAGGCCCTGTTTTTTGAGGTCCGCCACGTAGTCCCAGAGATGATACTCGTCATATTTTTTATAGGTATTGGACTGCAGCGCGTGCAGCAGGTAGAAATCAAAATATCCCGCTCCCGTTCGCTCAAGGCTGGTATAAAACTGAGCCTTGGCGGCTTTCTCGTCCTCCGCCATCAGCCAGGCGTTGATCTTGGTGGCCAGTGTGAAGCTCTCCCTGGGATAGCGGTCGACAAGACATGCCTTTGCGGCCTTCTCGGATGCGCCGTCCTTTCCGTAAACAAAAGCGGTATCAAAATAGGTCAGTCCCGCCTCCATGAACATGTCCACCATTCTGCAGACCTGTTCGCGATCGATCACATCGGGATTTCCCTCGACCGCGGGCAGGCGCATCAGGCCGAATCCGAGCTTGGGTGTATCCAGAAGGTTCTTTGCCATTGTCTCTCCTCTCTAAAAAACATCTGCGATTGGAAAACTGCTTCAAACATCCGGCAAAGAACCGGACAAAAGACACAATTCCGGAGTATTAATAATACATCCAGCGGTTGCTCCGACTCTGGGCAAGAGCGACATAATACCGGATCGCGTCTTCATCGTTCATTGTGAGTTCGCCCCTGCCGTTTTCTTCGTCATTCATCTTGGCGACCGTCCTGCAGGCCTTTCCGTATTCTTTTGTCAGACGGCGAAGTCTGGAGGAAAGGTGCTGCATGGCAAGCAGGATAAAGGTGGGTCTTTCCTCAAACATCCGGTCCAGGCCATCCTCAGTGAGACGGGTCAGAACTGTGTCATCTTCCAGAACAACAGCAGTTGCGGAACGGGGCAGCTTTTCAATCAGTCCCATTTCGCCGAAGAACTGGTTCTCATTGAGTTCAGTGAGCAGGACCTCATGATCTGTTTGATAGTCTGTATAGATTCCCACAGTGCCGCTTCCGATATAGTACATGCAGTCTCCCGCATCGCCCTGGCGGAAGATCACCTGATCCTTGTCGAAACGAAGGTTCTCCCTCATCTCACCGTGATCTTCCCGGATCTGTTCGATATCTTCATACGTTTCCATTGCTTCGAGAGAAGTGCTCAGGTTGAAGAAACGATCATAGTCTTTGAGGAATTTTTTGATTTTGGAGAGGAGTCCTTCTTTTCTGCGGTCAATCTCTCCTCTGGTCCGATGCATCTCGCTGATCGTATTGCAGACTTCCGTGTAATCCTCGGTCAGTTCGCGCAGGCGGCGGCTCAGGTTCTTCATGATCAGCCTAATCTGTTCGGGGTCTTCTGCAAAGAAATCACTGAGTTCTTCGCTGCTGATCTCCAGAACTTTGACCTCGTCATGTGCGGCCACAACTGTAGCAGACCTTGTCCACGCCTCCAGAACTGCCATTTCGCCGAAGATCCTGCCTTCACCGAGTTCCGTCAGCTTTGTCTCGTCCTTGGTCCCGTAGCCGAGAAAGACACTGACTGTACCCTCGATGACCTTGTACATGCATTTACCTGAAGATCCCTCCCAGAAAATCACTTCATTCTGGTTAAATGTTTTTTCCTGCATGTTTTTACTCCTCTCATTAACGGTTTTTACAATTGTGGTAATTTTTATACGCTCACAGACATATTATACTATATACTGCAAACAGTTTATTTATTTTTTGTAAATCTGTTTTGTTGAATTGCAGCTGCCCTGCCGGCGTTCTCTGGCATCAAGCACCTCTTGTATATCCTCTTGAAGACCGGGGCCGTCCATAGTCCTGCGGGTGTATTCGATGATGAGATCCGCATCCGGCGTATCTGTCAGGATCTTCTCCAGCAGGGGAGTGAAATCAATGGTCCCGTCGTGCAGGCGCCGGTGCTGGTCATTCATGCCGTCGTTGTTGTGCAGATGGTAGGCGCGGATCTGCCGCCGCAGATCTTTGATCAGCTTAAAGAGATCCCAGCCATTGGCATTTGCGTGTCCGATATCTATTAGCACGCCGCACCGCATATCACGGCAGAAATCTGTAAATTCCCTCTGGTCCAGCAGCATGTTTTTCTGCAGGATCGTCCCCGTGTTTTCGATCAGCACCCGGCAGTCGATCCTTCCGAAAAGCTCCAGGAGTTCCCTGTAATTTTCCTTTGCGTTGTACAGCATCTGCTCTTTGGCGGCCGGATCGACGCGGCAGTTGTTCAGATGCATGACAAAATAGGAACTTCTCAGGATCTGTGCGTACTGATAAGTCAGGCGGACATGCCGCATGGACTCCTCATATTCAGCTGTTCCCCTCGCTGCGGAATGCTCCACACAATAGACCGGTCCGTGGAAGGAGATCCTGTGCTTTTGCAGGACATCGAGATTGTCTCTCAGCGCCTTTTCATAATCGCGCAGATCAAACATGGCCAGAATCTCAAATCCTATTTTATCTCCGTAAACTCTGGAATAGTCCCTGACCCGGGACAGTGAAGAACTCCCGAACAGACAGGTATCTATATAAACCGGTTTCGTAGTCATCTTTTTCAATTACCTGTTTTTATCACTGATGCAAATCATATCATACGCAAATAACCTTCTCCATCCAGGCGTCAAAACAGGCGGGTTTTGCCGTCAGGCGGAGAGTGAACAGGTCATTTTCCTTCTGTGTTATTTTGGCATAGAGACCATCGCCTATGTCGATCTTCAGATTCTCATAGACGGAAAGTTCCTCCTCCGTCTGCAGGACCAGCTCATTGTCTGAGACCGCCAGGATCATCCCCTTCCTTTTTTCGCCGGACACATGCTTTCCGTCCAGGAAGTAAATGTCTGCGGCAGCCGGAACCGGCAGTTGTCTCAGCTGCTCTGTTTTTTTCTCCAGGTGCAGATCATAGGGAGCACCGATCCCCGACACCCCGTAAACCCTGGTCGTTTCCTGTACTCCCTTGGGGCTTATATCGAGTGTGAAATCGACCTCCAGATCCTCCCGGATCATGGCGCGGGTCGCCGTGGAGATCAGGATCTGACCTTCTGTCGTGTAGGATTCGATCCTTCCCGCCAGATTGACAGCAGCCCCCATGACGCCGTATTTGGTGCGGCGCTCGGAACCGATGTTGCCCAGGATCACGGCATCCGTGTTGATGCCGATCCCCATCGACAGGGGTTCGAACCCCCGCTCCGCGTTCCACTCGTTGACGGCCTTCATCCTGCTCTGCATGCCGACCGCAGCCGCCACCGCGTCCGAGGCGTGGGTATCTGTGGCCACAGGAGCGCCGAAGATCACAAACATACCATCTCCGAGGAACTCGATCAGGGTTCCGTTGAAGCGGCTGATTTCCTCGTACATCTCGGAAAAATAGTGATTGACCATGGCGATCAGATCCTGGGGCTGCATCCTTTCGCAGAGCATGGTAAAGCCCCTGAGATCACTCATCATGATGGTCAGCGTGCGCTTTTGCCCGCCCAGCTTCCAGCCGTCCGGAGACTCGAGGATCTCCCTGACAATATCATCGGACAGATACCGTCCGAAGGTCTCCTGCAGCACCCGGTTGCGCAATGCCAGACTCTCATTGAGCTTCCTGATCTTTTCCATGGCCATGACAGCGTCCCGCATCTGGGTCAGTTCCGTGATATCGCTGATGACCAGGATCACGCCCACAGGCTCATCCTCTTCTTTGAGATAGGAGGATACAATACGCAGCTGCTTCCGCCCCCGCCCTGTATAATAGGGCACATATCTCTCCTGCCGCTTGCCCTTCATATAGATGACATCCAGAACACATTCCGTGAAGGGGTCATTCTCCTCCTCCGCAAAAAAACAGCTGGCAAACTTCCTGTTCTCCAGTTCCTCTCTCTCCCGTTCCAGAATTTCCACCGCAGCATCGTTGACAAGCTCGATCATGCCGTCAAACCGAATGGCCATGACACCTTCCGACATATCAGAGATTATGCTGTTTTGAATAATACTCCGGTTTTTCATAGTTCTTCCCCGGCCGTCCTCCACTGTCATCCCGGGCTCTGCCGCATCTGCGAAAAAAGTCCCTCCGGATCTTTATACATCCCGGCGGATACCGCCCCCAGCTTCGCACAGGTCCATGATCACTTCGCCTGCAATGATGAGCCCTGCCACAGAGGGCACGAAGGGGAGACTTCCCGGTGTCGACCGGCGCGGACGGGACTCTTCCTCCCTTTCACCGGCTCCTGCGGTCTGTTTTTCACCGGCTCCTGCCGGCTGCAGAGGTTTCTCCCTGGAATATACGACCTTCAGGCTCTTCACACCACGCTTTTTCAATTCCCGGCGCATGACCCGCGCCAGAGGATCTATGGAAGTCTCATAAATATCCGCCACTTCGAAGGCAGAGGGATCAAGTTTATTACCCGCGCCCATGGCGCTGATGACGGGCACGCCTGCCTCCTTGGCCTGCAGGATCAGCTGGATCTTGCCCGTCACCGTGTCAATGGCGTCCACCACATAGTCATAGGCGGAAAAGTCAAACTGTCCGGCTGTCTCCGGAAGGTAGAAGCATTTATGTCTGTGTACCACGGCATCCGGATTGATGGACAGAATGCGCTCCGCCATGACATCGACCTTGTCCCTGCCGATCGTATCCATGGTCGCGATGATCTGGCGGTTCAGGTTCGAGAGCGCCACCTCGTCATTGTCGATCAGGTCGATCTCTCCAACTCCGCTTCTGGCCAGAGCCTCCACAACGTAGCCCCCTACGCCGCCGACGCCGAAGACGGCGACCCTGGACGCCGCAAGCTTATTCATTGCCGCTTCCCCCAGCAGCATCCTGCTCCTGGAAAATCTGTCTTCCATATGTATACCTCAGTTCCAATGGCTGCGTGAGCTCCATTGGCTGCGCGAGCTCCATTGGCTGCGCGAGCTCCATTGGCTGCGCAAGCTCCATTGGCTGCGTGAGCTCCATTGGCTGTGCGAGCCGATCGGCCTATGGATAAAGCGCCGTTCAAAGCGGCAGCCTCCATCGTCCCGTCAGTCACTTGATGAAATGATCGATCGCGTGGTTCAGAGCTTCCACCGCTTCCAGATCATCCTGCTCGATCGCCTCTACGATACAGTGGCTGATATGATTTTTCATGATCACTTTGCCGGTATTGTTGATGGCGTTGCGGACTGCGGAAAGCTGGATCAGCACGTCACTGCAGTCCTCGTCCCGCTCCACCATCCTCCTGACAGATTCCAGATGGCCGATGGCCCGGGAGAGCCTGTTGAGAACCGCCTTCTTTTCCTTCACACTGTGTACATGATGATGACCGTGTCCGCCATGTGAATGAATATGCGCATCCCCGTGCGCATGCTCATGTTCACCGCCGTGACTGTGCGTGTACACATTGCCGTTCTCATCTATATGGCTGTGCGTCTGTCCATATTCATCTTCCTGCCCATCCGCGCCATGATGAAGGGAAGGATCCGACTGCTCCCGGTCCTCACTGTCTCCGCCTCTATATACAAAAAGGTCTTTTTTATCATCCGCAGTATCGTACATTTCTACTCCAAAAAGAAATAAAGATCATTTTCACCAACATCTATTATAGCATGCATGCGCAATTTTTCGGTAAAAAAGACAGCTTCCCGCATGCTTTCCCGTTCTGCAGGGACTGTGATCATCGGCTTGCGGACAGCGCCGTTTTAGATAAGATGAAAACAGGGCAGAGACGGCAATGAACTGCGATGCGGTTCATTTGCGCCCTCTGCCCCCTACCGGCCCGCGTCCGCCGCCAGGCGGAAAAAGCATTTCGCGGGCCGTGTCATCATAACAGAAACCCCGGGAACGTTACCCGGGTTTTTCTGCCATCTTATTATAGATTCTGATTGTTCTAAACTGCTGCAGCATCGGCCGGACACAATCCGCCATACCGACAGGCCCGCAGACGCTTCTCTTTTTAGCAGGCTCCGAAGGAAATGCTGCTGTCGCAGCATTCAGTCAGTAGGCACCGGCTCTGATCATAAACATGGGGGTAGAAGCAAAATTGATCTTCTCTTCTCTGGACCAGACTCTGTCCCCGACATTTTCATCCGCCTCAACGTGCATCCCCAGCCGCCCGAGGATGTCCAGATCCCAGCCGGGCCGCCGGATCCCCGAGATCGGAATCCGTCTTGCGATCTCTTCCATCACATCAAAGTTTTCACCGATGTTGGCGTCCCGGATTCCTTCCCTGGCGCTGTTCTCGCGGTCTGCCATGTATCCTTCCAGTGCCTCTTCATCAAAGAGATAATAATACCAGTTGGCATCAAAATTGAGGAGAAGTCCCTCCGGCCTGAGTACACGTGTCCACTCAGAATAAGCCTGTTCGGGATGGGGCAGATTCCAGGTGAGATTGCGGCTGACAATGACATCAAACGTATCATCTGCAAATTCCAGCTGTTCAGCATTCATCTCCAGAAATGTGATCCTGCAGGCCATTTCTCCCGCATTCTTTTCTGCCTTCTCCAGCATAGCCGGTGTCAGATCCACAGCTGTGACCTGCAGTCCCAGTTCGCACAGCAGTATGGCCAAAAAGCCGGGACCGGTGCCGATGTCCAAAGCATACAGGCTCTTCAGGTCTCTTCCCGGGAACTTCCTGATGATCTCCGCACGAAGACACTCTTTCCACCTGTCATGCCTGGGTGCCGCTGCAAGTTCATTGAGGTTGAGCTCTGCATAACCGGTGGATCTTCCCGTCCAGTATCTTTTATTTTCCAAGAGAATCGATGAAAGATGCCCGCGCATGTACGGTCCTCCTCGTAAAAAAACTAACGATCGAGCTGTTGCGGCTTCGGTGCTCCTGCAATCCGCCATGCCGGCAGACTCGCAGACGCTTCGTTTTTGAGATGATGTGGTCTGCTTCTTTTAACGTAACATCCCGGTCAGGACATTCACAAGCCACCGGGGGGGATATAAATGGTATCGTCAGAGTGTCTGGACATCTGTGAAGGTCCTCCTGAAACCCGTAGATTTTCCTTGATATTTCCGCGCACTCCCCTGCCTGTACGGGGCCGGATACTCGATCTCTTCGATATCATCTCCATAGTCACGCACTCCCCTGTTTGTACGGAGCCGGATACCCCATCCCCCCTTGGGGCTTCCGCTGAAGTTGGCAGCTCCATATAATATGATAAAAAGCCAATAGTACCATTCCCGGACCCGTGTCTGCAGGAACTCCGGGAATGGCAGCTGAAGCGTGCGCATGAGCAAAAAATATCTACTGAAAAACAGGGAGAATACCTTGCGGAAATATATCATACAGAGGCTCTTGCAGCTCATTCCGGTACTGATCGGAATCACCTTTCTGTCCTTTGCCATGATGCGTGTGGCAGGAAGCGACGCAATCACAGAGCTGTACGGAGACAGAGGAGCTGTCTCTCAGGAAATCATAGACGCAAAAAGAGCCGAACTTGGTCTGGACCAGCCCTTTTTCAAACAATATGTCACCTGGCTGGGCGGTATGGTGAGAGGGGATATGGGAAAAAGCTATGTCTCCGGCCTGGACGTTTTTGACACCTTTACATCAAAACTGCCGGCGACTCTGCTGCTGACGGCATTGTCAATCGCGGCAACCCTCGTGATTTCCGTGCCGCTGGGGATCCTTGCTGCCGTGCGGCATGACCGGATCACGGATTATCTTCTGCGTTTTCTGAGCTTTATCGGCAATTCCCTTCCCAACTTTTTTGTCGCCCTGCTTCTGATGCAGATTCTGGCGATCCGTATGAAATGGCTTCCCGTCATCTCAAACGGCATCACTCTGCGGGGCGCTGTGATGCCGACTCTGACACTGGCCATTGCCATGTCCTCCAAATACATGCGGCAGGTCCGCGCCGCGGTCCTCGAAGAGCTGCACAAGGATTATGTGGCCGGGGCAGCAGCGCGCGGCGTCAGCAGCAAAGTCATCCTCTGGAAGAGCGTGGTCCGCTCCTCTATGCTCACCATTATCACACTCCTTGCGCTTTCCATCGGAAATCTTCTGGGAGGCACCGCGATCATCGAGAGCATTTTCATGTGGGACGGCGTAGGCAAAATGGCCGTCGACGCGATCACCATGCGGGATTATCCCCTGATCCAGGCCTATGTCGTCTGGATGGCGGTCATCTACGTACTGGTCAATCTCGTGACCGATCTGCTCTACCACCTGCTCGATCCCCGCATCAGACTGGGGGTGAGCAGCGAATGAACCGAATGTCGACAGACCCCCGTAAGACAGACCATCCGACAGTCCGTCCCCAGAAAATAAGGAAAAATACTGTCCGGACGAGGCTGATTTTTTTCAGCCTTCTCGCCCTGCTTCTGCTGCTGGGCTCCCTTTTCAGCGAGCAGCTCGCGCCCTATGACCCTTATCTACAGGATCTTTCCAATGCAAAGGCGGCGCCGTCAGCGGCGCACCTTCTGGGAACAGACCGCTACGGCCGCGACATGCTCTCCCGCGTCATCGCGGGAAGCCGCGCCAGCATCTTTTCCACCCTCCTTCTGGTCGCTGTCATCGCCGCTGCGGGCACACTGATCGGTGTGTTCTGCGGCTGGAACGGAAAGCGGGCGGACACCATCCTCATGCGTATTTCCGACATCTTTCTGGCCTTTCCCGGACTTGTTTTTGCCATGGCGGTAGCCGGCGTTCTGGGCGGCGGCCTTCACAATGCCGTCATCGCACTCGCGCTGATCTCATGGCCCAAATACGCCCGGATCGCGCGCAGCCAGACGCTGGCGCAGAAAGAATCTGCCTACCTGAAAGCCGCCAGGCTCGCCGGCTGCAGCACCTGGCAGATCCTCTGCCGCCATCTGTTCCCCAATATCCTGGGTCCGATCCTTGTCACCGCCATGCTCGATATCGGCACGATGATGATGGAGCTCTCCGCCCTAAGTTTCCTTGGACTGGGAGCCAGGCCCCCGATCGCGGAATGGGGCAGTATGATGAGCGATGCCCGCGGACTCATGACCACAAGTCCCTGGATCACCTTCGCTCCCGGACTGGCGATTTTCCTTTCCGTCATGATCTTCAATCTTCTGGGCGACACGATCCGCGATTATGCCGATCCCAGAAGCCGGCAGTAATGGGCCGGCAGGCACAGAGGTGATACATAAATGGCAGAAATCCTTCGATATGAACATGTAGGTATCAGCTACAACGGCTTCCCCGCCGTCAAAGATGTCAGCTTCGCGCTGCAGGAGGGCGATATCCTTGGCATCGTGGGCGAAAGCGGCTCCGGCAAATCCTCCCTGATCCGGGCGGCCATGGGACTTCTGGGCCCTGCCGGGACTGTCACAAGGGGAGATATTATCTATAAAGGATATAATCTTCCCGATTTGTCCGAAAAGGACCGCCGCAAGGTCAATGGTCCCGAGCTGGGCATGATCTTCCAGAATGCGGGAAGCTCCTTCTGCCCCATCCGCAAAGTCGGTGTCCAGCTTTATGAGAGCGTCATCGCCCACGAACCGATGGCAAAAGATGTCTTTGAAAAAAAAGCAGTGGACCTGCTTCAAAAGATCGGGTTTGACGACGGTTCCCGCATTCTCGGCAGCTATCCCTTTGAACTCTCCGGCGGTATGCAGCAGCGTGTCGCAATCGCTGCCTCCATGCTCCTTGGCCCTGCCGTGATCCTGGCAGACGAACCTACTTCCGCGCTGGACGTGTATGTTCAGAAACAGGTCGTAGAGGAGCTGCTGATGATGAGGCGCACCTTCGGCACATCGATCATCCTTGTGACCCACAACATCGGTGTGGTCGGCGCCATGGCGGACCGGGTCCTGGTCCTCAAGGACGGCAAAACCGTGGAATACGGAGAGACGCAGCAGATCCTTCACGCCCCCGGCATGCCCTATACCAGGGCGCTGATGGCCGCCGTGCCCAGACTCAGACGAGCCTGAGGGCACAGGCATAAACTCTGCTCACAGGCAAAAGGAGAACGATATGGAAGCCGTCCTACAGGTCAAAAACCTCTCAAAAACCTTTGCCCGGAAAGGCAGGCCGGATGTAAGAGCCGTCGAAGGCGTCTCTTTTTCCCTCCTGAAGGGAGAATGCCTGGGTATCATCGGAGAGAGCGGCTCCGGCAAGACCACTCTTGTCAACATGATCACAAGACTTTTGGATTCCGATGACGGACAGATCCTCCTCAACGGAAAAGACATCACCCGTGCCCGGGGCCGGGAGCTCAGGGAGGCCTACAGGGAAATGCAGATGATCTTTCAGTCTCCCGCAGAATCCTTTGATCCGCGCCGCACTCTGGGAGACGGCATCGGAGAAAGCCTGCGCAACAGCGGTATGGCCGCAGGGCAGGTGCGGCAAAAGACTGCAGAGCTCCTGCAAACGTGCGGTCTGACCGACGGCTTTGCAGGCCGCTTTCCCCATGAGGTCAGCGGGGGCCAGTGCCAGCGCGCCGCGATCGCCAGGGCACTCGCCATTGACCCTTCCGTTCTCATCTGCGACGAGGCGACCTCTGCCCTGGACGTCACGATCCAGCAGGAAATCCTGCATCTTTTAAATGACCTTCGCAGACAAAAGAAGGACAGCCTGTCCATCCTTTTTATCTGCCATGACATTGCGCTTGTGCAGCAGTTCTGCGACCGGGTCCTGGTCATGTATCAGGGCCGCATCGTGGAGGAAGGTCTCCCCGATGACGTGATCCGCTCTCCCCGCCATCCCTATACACAGCGTCTCATCGACAGCATTCTATAATCTGTAGAAAGCAATAAATATAATAAATATACTGTACAGCCCCGAATGAAAGGAGATACTATTTAATGAGCAAAGGAAGATGGAAATTAATGGTTGTGCTCCTGACAGCACTGTGCCTCAGCGCAGGCCTGCTGTCCGCCTGCGGCAATAGCTCCGGATCTTCCGGCAGCAGCGCGCGGACTGCATCTGCCGGCGCTGCCGCTTCGCAGGATTCCGCAAAAGACGATCAGTCGGCGTCCGAAAGCACAGCAGGTCAAAAGGTCATGGTCATCGGCGACACCACCTTCAATGCCGAGAACTGGGAAGAGACCGTGGATCCCCACCGCACCTATAACGGCTGGGCCTGCATCCGCTACGGAATCGGCGAGACCCTGGTCCACTATACAGACACCATGGAACTTGAGCCCTGGCTTGCCAAAAGCTGGGAAAATGACGGAAATCTCACCTGGACCATCACCCTGCAGGATGGGATCACTTTCTCCAGCGGCCGCGCCATGGACGGCGAAGCGGTCAAACAGTGCTTTGAGCACATGCTTGCCAATCATGACCGCGCCCCTTCAGATACAAAAATCGCGGACATCAAAGCGGAGGGCCAGGTTCTGACCATCACCACCAGCGAACCCAATCCGGCACTGATGAACTATCTGGGAGATCCCTACGGCTGCATCATCGATGTGGATGCCAGTGATTTTGACGCCGGCATCGTCTCGGGCACCGGTCCCTACATCGTGACGGACATGGTGACCGATGATCATCTGACACTGACCAGGAACGAGAACTACTGGAACGGCACCCCCAAGATCGACAAACTGACCATCCGCACACTCTCCAACGGAGACACGCTCTCTGCAGCCCTTCAGTCCGGAGATATCGATGCCGCCTACGGAATGGCCTATGAGGCATATCCTCTCTTTGAAAATGCCGGTTTCCAGTTCTCCAGCATCCATACCTCCCGCGCCTTTTTTGCCTCCATGAACATGACCAGTCCCGTCATTCAGGATCCTTCTGTCCGCCGCGCCATTGCGATGGGCATCAATAAAGAAGGCTTTGTCACCACTTTGCTGGATGGACACGGCACCCCCGGCAACGGTGCATTCCCCGACGGCTTCAGCACCTTCGGCGGCGAAAACGTCAAGGCGGAAGCTTATGATCCGGAGGCCGCTGCAAAGGTCCTCGAGGACGCCGGATGGATCGATTCCGACGGCGACGGCATCCGTGAAAAAGACGGACAGAAGCTGACCATCCGCTGGCTGACCTATCCCAGCCGCCAGGAGCTGCCTCTGCTTGCGGAATCCGTGCAGGCCTCCCTCAAGGACATCGGCATGGAGATTGATATCAACTGCACAGCCAACCGCCGGGAATTTCTCGCGGACATGAGCTCCTGGGATGTCTACGCCTCCGCTCTTGTCACCGCCCCTTCGGGAGACCCCCAGTATTTCTTCACGACGAGCTGCCTTCCCGGCATGAGCTACAACTTCGGCGCTTATGAAAACGAGAATGTCAGCGGACTCATCGAGAAGCTGTCGACCGAATTCGACCCCGCTGAGCGCGGAAAAATCGCGATCGAACTGCAGCAGATGATTTTGGATGACAATGCCTATGTCTTCTGCTCCTTCCTAGAGATGAACATGATCTCCAGAGCAGGCGTCACCGGCTACGATGCCCACGCCTGTGACTACTACCAGGTCACGGCTGACCTCGACATCGAATAAAAAAGTAAGTTATGTTATCGGACGGACTGCCTTGGCTCCCCTGTCCAGCCCCAACGGCAGCAGCAAATCGACCCTCTTTCGCATTCTGATCGGACTGGCCTTCGCCCAGTCCGATCAGAATGCTGGACAATCAGCCTGTTACAGAAAGCTGTCTCCACCCGCAATCAAAAAAGCACCGGCATCCCATTCGCGGGAACCGGTGCTTTTTCACGCAGTATAAACTCAATCAATATAGATCACAAGGTCTTCACGGTCCTGTTATAGAGGCGCAGGAAGAAGATGACGGACAGCAGTGCCGACATCAGTTCCGCGATGGGGAAGGCCCACCAGATCAGGGTGACTTCGCCGAAGGTGGCCAGGAACATGGCGACCGGAATCAGGACTACCAGCTGTCGTCCTACAGAGACGATCAGGGAGTAGTAGCTGTAGGAGAAAGCCTGGAAGATGGAACCCATGGCAATGCAGGCACCCGCCAGACCAAAGGAAAGTGAGATGATCCTCAGGGCGGGAACACCGATGCGGGTCATTTCCTCAGAGGCATTGAACATACCCAGAAGGGCCTGGGGGAACATGTGGAAGACCAGAGTTCCGCAGAGCATGATGCCCACGGCCAGACTGATGGAGAACTTGAGGGCCTCCTTGATGCGGTCGCTCCTGCGCGCGCCGTAATTGTAGGCGAGCACAGGGATGAGTCCGTTGTTCAGACCAAAGACCGGCATGAAGAAGAAGCTCTGGAGCTTGAAGTATACACCGAAGACTGCGGTCGCCGTCTTGGAGAATGTACCCAGGATCTGGTTCATGGCATAGGTCATGATGGAACCGATGGACATCATCAGGATGGACGGCGCGGCTACGAAGTAGATCTTTTTAATGATCTCCCCGGAGGGATGCAGGATCTGCGGGATCGAGATATTGATGTCCTCGTTCTTTGTAATATTCAGGTAGCAGCTGATACAGGCGGCGACAACCTGGCCGAGAACGGTAGCGGCCGCGGCGCCGGCGACACCCATCCTGGGGAAGCCGAAGAGGCCGAAGATCATGATCGGGTCAAAAATGATATTGATGATGGCACCGGTGGCCTGGGAGATCATACTGTAGAAAGTGCGGCCGGTAGACTGCAGCAGCCTCTCAAAGGTGATCTGGAAAACCGCGCCGAAGGACATGCACAGGACGATCCTCAGATAGATCGTGCCGTACTCCTGCACCAGGGCATCCTTGATCTGCGTCCCGATAAAGGGTCCCGCGCCGAACAGGCCGATCAGCAGGAAAAGGATATAGGTCAGGATGGCCAGGAACAGGCCGTTGTTGGCGGCTTCGTCCGCCCGGTCAAACCGCTTCTCTCCCAGCGACTTGGACAGGAGGGCATTGATACCGACGCCTGTACCTGCCGCGAAAGAAATCAGCATATTCTGCATGGGGAAGGCCAGGGTGACTGCCGTCAGGGCATCCTCCGAGAGCCGCGCGACAAACATACTGTCCACGACATTGTAAAGAGCCTGCACCAGCATGGATACCATCATGGGCAGCGACATGGTGATGATCAGTTTTTTTACAGGCATAGTGCCCATTTTGTTCTCTCTGGTCTTCTGCATCCCGGTAAATCCTTTCCGCCAAAAACTCCCCACCGCCGTCATCTCAGCTGTACGGAGCAGATACCTTTTATGTACCTTTTATGTACCTTGTACTACGATAATCCTCTATATGTAAGACAAGATAATAGCATACAAATTAATTTCATACAACATCGTATTTTATTCTTTCCGGCCATGCCGGAATAGAGCAGAACATGCAGGCTCACAGGCACCGTCTGCGGCAAAACGGAACAATACAAATATCTTACGGAAGATAGTCGGCAAGTTTCCTGTGAATGTCCGCAAAGTCAATATCGCAGCTGCCATTGGAAATATGAACAGGCACCTTATCGTCAAAAGTGTATCTTTCCGGCTCTTCTCTGCTCTCCTCGAACAGATATACTTCCACACCCCGTTTCTCCGGTGACACAAGCCACACCTCTCTGACACCCGCTTTCTGATACTTAAAAAGCTTCAGGTGCCGGTCTCTGAAAGCTGTGGATTTTGATAAGACCTCGATCACCAGGTCCGGGGGAACTGTCGCACGGTCAGCATATACCTGCAGCGGATCCCGGCAGAACACCATGACATCCGGCTGGACAATCGTGTAGTCATCCAGCTGAACATCAAAAGGTGAAGCCTGCGCACTGCAGGGCATGCTATGCTCTTCAATGCAGTCATCAAGCTTCTTCCACAGACGCATTACAATCTGCTGATGAATTCCTCCCGGTGCGGCCAGATCATAAAACCGGCCATCAATCATCTCGACCCGGCGTTCATCAGGAAGTGCCAGATAATCCTCAACCGTGTGCAGCGGCACTTTTATCCCGTCTGCTCTTTTTTCAAAAGATTCTACTGAATAATCCTCGTCTCCCACCCGGATTTCATGCCCATATAGATCGCCGGTTCGCGGAATACCCCCGGTTTTACTGTTTTCTCCCACATCGCCTTTCTCTTCAGAAGAATGTGAGCGGGAACTGTCCTCTTTTCTTGCATTGCTGCCGTATATATAGGAATCCCCGGGTTCCATGGCTGCTCCTTCCTGCTGTATCAGTCGGGCTGTGCCGTAACCGATCTCTCCGCCAAGAGCAGCTTCCAGTGCGCGGATCGTATCGATCCGCGGTCTCCGCGTAGTTCCCCCCAGAACCTTTGCAACGGTAGAAAGAGGGACTCCGGATCGCTCCGCAAGTTCGCTGTTCGTCATCCCCAATTTCTTTTTTCTATCCTTTATTTCCTGTATGATCATCAGCGTTCTTCCTCTTATAAATAATTCCATATTTGGAATTCTGTTCCAGTTCCCGCCCCCATTATTCCATATTTAATTCCAATATTAGCAAGTATTACAGAATTGTCAAGCTGCCCGAAAATACAAAACGCTGAAAAAAACCATGGCAGAAAAACACCTGCCATGGCTTTTATTTCAGCATCAATAGATCCGCTCCAGTCTCTTTTTGCGCCGCAAAGACTGCTGCCCGCTCTTTCAGCTTTCAGATCTCTTATTCTTCGACGGAATCAGATTCTGCAGATTCATCTTCTCCGGACTCAGATTCTTCCGCTTCGACTGTCTCATCCCCGTCTTCCGCCTCTGCCGCGCCTTCACTTTCATAGGGCTCGTCGGGCTCCTGGTAATATTTTTTGTCAATAAAATAGCCGATTCCGAAGCCGATCACTGCAACGGCGAGCTGAGGAATCTGAGAATCAAGTCTCAGCAAGCCGCCTATGATCAGGCCGAAGGCGTAGCCCAGTGCTACGCCGTAAAACTCTGATTTGGGAATGGTATTAAAATATTTTTTCTGCGTGCTGTGGGTTTTCTTTTTATTATTCATCATTCTTACCCCGTTTCAGGCTCAGTGTATGTACTTGCCGAATCCGCCTGCCGTTTTACTCTGCGTCTTCTTCCCCGTCGTCATCCGCATTGCGGGCAAACATAGCCTTGAGTGTATCCTGTGTGGATGCTCCTTCGATCACCTGGCGTTCCGCAGGCTTCTGCAGGTCAGAAACTGCGGCTTCCGCCTCTGCTCCTTCTACAGCCTCTTCCGGCTCATCCTTGACCATGAAATGTTTCTGGTCGTACCACCAGCCGATGATCACGCCGATGATACAGAAAAAGATGGCGAAATCGCTGTTGTTGACCTCCGCGAGACCGCTCAGATTGATCACAGCGGGAATTATATAGCCAATCGCAATACCGAGAACAAATCCGTAGAATTCCGACGCGGGAATCCTTCCGTAGATAGTCCTCTGCGTACTGTGATAACCGTTCTTTGCACTTTTTATTTCAAATTTCAATGATCATTACCCCCTTCCTGTTTCCCCGTCCTGCACAAGATCCGCTGCTGCCTCCCGGTTCCCCGGTAATGGAAACAGAAGTCTTTTCCTCTTAGAGAAAACAGGCGCCCGGAGACGCGGCTCCGGACGCCTTATATCCATTAAGTAATATATCGCTGAATTTTGCCGGTGTCAACCGAAGACACTGCGCCGGGACACATCACTGCGCCCGACAGTTGCACGCTCTCGCGTTACAGGCGGGTCCGTACAGGTACGCCCTGCAGGCCTGTAACTATTATTTCTTTTTCTTCTTGTTCTTCTTCGACTGGGCAATCTCTCTCTTGTGCATTTCCTGCACGTGATCAAGAGCGGAATACATGGGCTCGATATTCTTGTGGTGAATGACACGGTCCACATAGTTCTTTGTGACTGCAAAGACTGTTCCGCTGCAGGCCAGAACACCGATCAGGTTGGGGATGGCCATGAGGCCGTTGAAGGTATCGGACAGATCCCATGCCAGCTGCAGTTCCATGGTGGAACCGACGAAGATGAAGAGCACGAAGATTGTGCGGTAAATAATAGTGGCTTTCGTTCCGAACAGATACTCGAATCCGCGCATGCCGTACTGGCTCCAGCCCAGAACTGTGGAGAACGCGAACAGCAGGATGGCAAGGGCGATAAAAGCGCCGCCCGCCTTGCCGAATACGGAGGAGAAGGCCTCGGAGACCAGTGCCGTACTGGCGGAATCGGAGATCATCTCACCGGTATTGAGGTCGACAACACCGCTCGAAAGGATCGCGAACGCAGTCAGAGAACATACGACGATAGTGTCCGCAAAGACTTCAAAGATACCCCACATACCCTGCATGACAGGCTCGCGGATATTGGAGGCGGAGTGGACCATGACGGAAGAACCAAGACCAGCCTCATTGGAGAAGACGCCTCGCTTCATACCCCAGGTGACCGCCAGCTTGATACCATAGCCGGTGATACCGCCGCCGACAGCCTTCATGGCGAAGGCGCCGCGGAAAATCGAAGCAAAGACAGCGGGGACCATGCCGATATGCACGATGACAATAATGAGCGCGCCGGCAACATATGCGATGGCCATGAAGGGCACGAGCTTCTCAGTGACAGCCGCGATCCTCTTGATACCGCCGATGATTACGAGGGCAGCCAGGATCATCAGGATGATACCTGTGATATATGTGGGAATAGTAAATACCTGGTTGAGGTTGGCACTGATGGTGTTGACCTGGCTCATATTGCCGATACCGAAGGAGGCAATCGTGCAGAACACACTGAAGAGCACTGCCAGAACCGCGCCGATCTGTTTGCATCCGGGTTTTGAGCCGAGACCGTCGTGCAGATAGTACATGGCTCCTCCGCACCACTCACCGACTTCATTTTTGCGGCGGTAGTAGATACCCAGGACGTTTTCGGAAAAGTTGGTCATCATACCAAAGAAGGAGACGATCCACATCCAGAAGATCGCTCCGGGACCGCCGGAGACGATGGCTGCCGCGACACCTGCGATATTACCTGTGCCGATCGTCGCTGCCAGCGCAGTGCACAGACTCTGGAACTGGCTGATGGACTTGTCGTCTTTTGCCGTGTGGGCCGTTACGTGGCGGTCTGTAAACACAGCTCCGATAGTCTTGGAAAACCAGTGCCTGATGTGCGTGATCTGGAAGAATCTGGTCAGAAGAGTCATCAAAATACCGGTACCGACCAGAAGGATCAGCATGGGAAGTCCCCATACAAACCCGTTTACCGCACCGTTGATGTTTGTGATCTTTTCAATGGCAGTGACGGCTGCCATACCGTTGCCTGTCGTCAATAACCCCGACATTGTCTCCTCCTTATAGAACCCTTTATGTGTTACCCTGAGCCGCGTAAAAAACTCCCGCCGCTCCTGTCTTGAGCAGTTATTGTGTGAAAAAATCTTTCCCCGGTCTTTGCTCCCGCGCGCCGATGCTCCCCAAAGGCGTCACCGCAGGAAAGCAGACCACTGCGGCATTTTATCACTTTAAATGGACAGATTGTCACTTGCTCAAAAAAAAGCGTTCGGAGACGAACGTCCGAACGCCTTTGTTCTATAAGAATATAGCGCTGAAATCCTGTTTTGTCAACATTTTGTACTATTGTATACCAAAAGCAGAGCACACAAATTACGCCTCAGACCCGGCTGAAACCCAAGGTGTTTTTACGCGATTATTGCGCCGAAAACCGCATCGCAATGCAAACATCACACCCGCAGACCCGGTGAAATACCTTTTTACAGGGGTTCTGTGCTGCTCAGCCCGATTACAGCCTGGAATAGCCGAAGCCGTTGCAGATCGCGTCGATCGGCTCGTTGTTCATGCACATCTTGCAGTTGGCGGGCTGATAGGATTTGTAATCCGGAAGATCCGAGGTGGTGTACAGCGCATGCACCGGATAATCCATGACCTTGCTGACCGCGGAATAGATCGCGGAAATGCCTACGATCGTGCCGCCGTAGTAGTCGATCGACTTCTGCGCGCGCGCGATGGTCTGACCCGTGGTAGCGGATGCGAGCAGGAGCAGGCAGTGTTTGCCGCGGACCATCATCTGGTTGTTCTCTCTGACAATCATCTGGCCCGAAAGATCGTACTCCGGAGACATGATATAAATGGTTTTGTGGGCATTCATGGACATAATGCCTGCGCGGGTGAGTTCTTCGGCCATGTATGCGCCGATTACTTCCATGCCGTCCATGCACACGATCGTATCTACGACTGTGCTGGCCACGTAGTTCTCACTCATTGCACGCGCAGCTGCCATTGCCTCGTTCTGTCTGGTCTTCATCGTCGTCATATCGATGTAATAATTGATATGAGAGTTCGGAGTTACAAAGTGTCCGGGGATCACTTTCATAATAACATCATGGTGCCGGGTAGAACGCATCTTTGTATAACTCTGCATATTAACCTCCCTCAATTCGAATTGTTTACCATTCTGATCGCATCTAACACTAAGATGCCTGCCTGACAATATTATACAATAATTTCCATAAAAATGTGCATACTTTGTGCATTAATTATTAATATCCGTCACAATCGTATGCCTGCCCGGATCCATATGCTCAATCCAAACTATCCCATCATGAACCCGCTGACCAGGAGACAGACGCAGGTGAGCGCCGCCCCGATGGCTGCATAGGGGATCTGGGTAAAAGCGTGCTCCATATTTTCGATCCTGGACGCTGCAGAGGCCAGCACAGTCGCATCCGAATAGAAGCAGGCGTGGCTGCCGAAGGTGCTGCCTGAGAGGATCGCCGCCATGGTGAGGATGAGGTTTGCGTCGACCGCCGCCGCCAAAGGAATGATGATGGGGATGACGATCGTGGAGATCCCCCAGGTGGAACTTGTCGCAAAAGTCAGGGCCGATACAACAAGGAAGATGATCATGGGATAGGTCTGCGGAGTGACGAAAGGCTGCACTGTGGAGATGACATATTCCGGCAGGTGCATGGCATTGCAGCAGCGCGCGACTGTGAAGGCTCCTGCCAGAATAGCCAGAGTGGGCATCATCTCGCAGAAACCGCTGATCAGCAGTTCACTCCACTGGGTAAAAGTCATCTTTCTGCGGGGGACATAGAGCAGAAGACAGAGTGCAAGCGTCACAATGACTGCCGCCAGGATGTCATCGGAGATGATCGTTATCACGATCAGTACCAGGATCGGAAGCAGGAAGTCCACGATGCTCCCGTCCGTCTTCACTTCCTCCGTATCCTGATTATATTTCCCGCTCTCCTCACTGAAGGTCCTGCCGGTCTTCCGCACCCGCTCATAGGCTCTCTTCATGGGGCCGATCCTGGGCATCCAGCCCATGGCGAACAAAAAGACCATGATCACAGTGATGATCGCGTAGAAAATAAAGGGAATGGTCTGTATATACATGGAAAGACCGGAGGCAAAGCCCCTGGCCTGCACAGCCTTCTCCTTCATAAAAAGAGAGATATAAAAAGCCGTCCATGTTGAAAAGGGAAGCAGTACGCAGATGGGTGTCCCGGTGGAGTCCAGCAGATAGGCAAGAGCCTCCCTCGGAACCTTGCGCCGGTCACAGATGGGCCTCATACATGTTCCCACAGTCAGCATGTTGAGATAGTCGTCGACAAAAATGACGGCGCCCAGAACAAAGGTCCCCAGAAGAGCCCCCCGCCCTGTTTTGCACAGCCGTTCGCCGATGCGTATAAAGCCGCTTGTCCCCTTTGATTCCCTCAGGAGTGCGATCAGACTTCCGAACAGTCCGCACACCAGGATGACCCACTGGTTTTCCGGGTCTGAGAGGGCCTCCAGAAAGATCTCCACCCACGGCAGGAAAAAGCCGGTGCCGTGCATGATGATACAGGCGATCACAGAGCCCGCCAGCAGAGATTCAAAGGATTTTCTTGTCAGGATTGCTGTCACTATAATAAAAACGATCGGAATCAGTGTCAGTGCTCCATATTCCATAGCTGTTTACCTCATTGCCAATTACAGCCGGATCCAGCCGACAGGCGGCTACAATCAGAATATAAGAAAACCATCTCCGGTGCAACATCATTTATCAGTGTGAAATATCGTAGATAAGCCCCGGCAAATGTGCTACAATGTTTTTGTGAATTTCTCACAGAAATCGACAGCAGATATGCGGATATTTGGGCATATACACCAATTGACGTATATCTCCGGATGTTTTGCCGCATGGCGGCTGCAAACATCCTGTGATGGCATCGGAGAAATCGCCGACATGAGAGGAGGGCCTCTCATGCTGCGTATTTCTCCCCGCACTGCCGCTCTTTCGAGCGGCATGACAGGACATGGCAGGAAAGGAAAGAGTCAATTCAGAAAGGAGACAAGATATGAAAACCAGAGCAAAGCTGTTATCCATAGTTCTTGCAGCCGTAATGGTGATCGGCAGCGCGATTCCGGCTTTTGCGGCTCCCGCAGAAGGCGGTTATCAGATCGAACTGGATCAGGCCGGCAGTTTTTCTCAGGAAGGCATTTCCATTTACCGCAATTCCTTCCTGGAGATCAAGGGCGAGACCGAAGCCTATGTGTACAGCAAGGACGGGAAGAAGGTCTTCCCCGATGCCGTAAAAAATGCCAATTATCTCGAGAGAGGCATGTTCGAATTTACCAAAGCAGATTCGTCTGATGTTAATGCCAATGCCCTGGTCAGTGCTGACGGCGATTTCCTGATTCCTTTTGAGTATGCCTTCTATACATGGCCCGGTGAATACCACAACAAGACCCAGAACAGATTTATCCTTGCCTACTACGGCACAGAAGAGACAGATGACGATAAGGACTATCTCTTCTACACGACGGAGGATATGATCGCAATAGGCGAGCCCGGAAAAAATGACACCCTCTACAAGGGCTATGCCAAAATCTACGACATTCAGAATCAGAAGTTCGTCAGCGGTCTGGAGTTTGAACACGTGGATAAATATGACACGGTCAACATCGTCGGCAACAGCATCCTGATCGAGAATGCGGATGAGACACATACCCTGTACGACGCCGAAGGCAAAAAGCTTCTGGACCTGAACAGCAGAGTTGATTTCAACGAAAATGTGATCATCGAACGGTCCGAGACAAATTCCGGCTGCCGCGTCTATGATGATACCGGCAAGGAGATCTCCAAGAGCGGCGAGAGCCTCACTCCCCTCAGCAGCAGTACAAGCGGCTATCTAAGCTATTACGATTCCGGAAAATATGCCATCATTGACGTCAGAGGCAATAAAATACTGACTGCAGATACGGTCTACAGCGAAAACCATAATACCTTCAAGACCAAGGGAGACGGCCCCTATATCATCCTGGACGAAAGCGGCAGTGAACTGGGCCGGACAGAAGGCGAATGCAATGATGCCGGCTATGGACGGTATTTCCTTGAAACCGGTGTGAAGACCTATACATTGGTCGGCCCCTCCGGAACACTGGCAGAGGATGTCAAAGCCGAGACCTACAATATCTACTCCAAGGACGGTAAGCTGATCTGCCTCAATGACGGATCCGGTTTCCTCCCCTACAGCTCCGATGCCTACTACCGTATCTACAGCGACTATATCCTCTATGTGGATCCGGGCAACGGAGATGATCCTGCAATCTACGACATGTTTACCGGAAAGAAACTCCTGGATGACGGATTCAGCGATATCGATGATCTGGGCGGCCGCATTATCCTCACTTATCGCGACGGTCCCGATTATACCTACAAGACTTTTGACGTCAGCATTACAGAAAGCAGGTAATCGTTCTTTTTTCGCAGATCACCGCCGCATTCCGGGACGGAGTGTTCCGGGACAATAGAAATGTTTGGCAGAAACCGCCCGGTCTGACGGGCACATGACAGCGGCCGGTCATCCCCTCTCACGGAGATGGCCGGCCGCTTTTTCCGCCCGCTTTTGCACCCGCCTCAGCACTTCTTTTTTTCATGTTCCTTCGGCCTGTCCCCGGCATACCCTGCTGTTTCCTGTTAAAAATAAGGCCTTGGGAGAAGAAAAACAGGAAATTTGCAAATGAAAAACTTGACAATCCCAAATTATCATACTAAATTATTCTGCGTAATTTTTTTACAGACTAATCATTTATTTCAGGAGGCGCATACTATGGCCAAAGCAAAAAAAGAAACCACAGCAGCTGCTGCACCCGCAGCCGAGAAAAAGGTTGTCAGGAAAGCACCTGCCGCTGAGAAGAAAACTGTCAAAACAACAACCGCCACAAGAACCCGCAGGAAAAAAGTGGTTCCGAATTTCGTTATCCAGTCCTCTGCCGAGCAGAGTGTTACATATGATGCCGTTATCGAAAAAGTCAAAGCTGCTTTTGAGGGCGAGATCACTTCCGTCGATATCTATGTCAAAGCCGAGGAAGGCAAGGCATATTATGTCATCAACGGCGATGTGACAGGTGCTGTTGATCTCTTCTGATCCTTCTTCCGACTAAGCCGCTCCCGGGAGCGGCAGCGCGGGGAGAATGTCATAATGTCAAAAACAAAGCGGCAGGATTTTCCGTCAACCGGGAATCCTGCCGCTGTTTTTTATGACTTCTTTTCACTCGCACCCATTCTGGAGATGCACTGAGCCGCCCTAGCCCGTCCGCGCTCCGCGCAGGCCATAATATCTTCGCCCCGCAGGACACCGGACAGAAATCCCGCGACAAAATTATCTCCCGCGCCCGTGGAATCCACCACCTCCACGGGAAGGGCCGGCAGGTGCCGGAAGCCCTCGTCGTTATTGATATAACAGCCGTCCGCGCCTGCTTTGATGATCACATTTTTGATCCCATAGCCGCGGAATACCTCTGTCATCTTCAGGAAATGCTCTGCGGTGTCTCCCTCCCCTTCAGGAATACCCGTATGATAGGCGGCCTCCTTTTCATTGGGGAAAATGAAATCCACAAGCGGCCATACGTCAGCAAGCTCCTCCAGTCTGATCTCACGGAATGTGGGAAGCTTGGTGTCCACACTGATCAGTGCACCGGCCTCCTTTGCCGCGCGCATGAGCTCACGGACCACATGCGCCTGGTCAAGGGGAGCCCGGAAGAGGCTGGCAAACGAAACGATGCGGGCCGCCTTTCTGCGCACGATCCCGGGATCGGGCAGATAGCCCTCCAGCATGGTGGCACGGCTGTTGATGGAGTGCCGGCCTCCGTCCTGGTGGACCACAAGCTGGGCGATCGGCGTCGTGAGGGACTCCATAACGGTGATCTCCGAAGTATCTACCCCCCGGTTTGCCAGCTCCGAACGGAGCAGGTTTCCCGCCAGGTCTGTTCCGACACCGCAGGCGATTGCCGGCCGATGCCCCAGGTCAGCCAGCGCGATCGATTCATTTACCGCGTCTCCGCCGATGTGAAGTTCGATCCGCTCCGCCCGGAAAACATTTTCCCGGTGCCTGTCCGCTTCCTGCCCGCGCGTGATACAGTCGATCACAGCCTGCCCGATGCAGAGGACATCACAGCCGGCAGTATCCTCGTTGATATTTCCCTTGTTCACATTCTCAGTCATTTTTCTCTCCTGCTGTAGATTGAGGCATTCTGTACACGCAGCCCGGGTTTTGCGATCAGCGTGCATAACCCCTGTCCCGAATTCCGGGGGAAGCCGTACATTCAGGACTCGCCTGCGAGCCTTGCGCGCGTATCCCACAACTGAGGTCACGGATATTGCGCTATGAAGAATAACCCTGAATTGTCTTTTTCATTTTAATTCCTGATACAATAGGCGTCAACGGCCATGGCACTCCTGCGTCAATGATGATAAAATCATTGTAAAAAAAGCTTCGGTATATTCGGTATATGAGATGAAAATGAACGGATTTCCTGGCAGCTGATCACTTTGACATATGAGGTGTATATGAAAGAACGTATCTACAGAATCCCGGCAGGGATTCCGCATACAATTGCACATTTATCGGACATTCACGGTCAGGACGGGAATGAAATTCTGAAAATACTCATACGCCGCCGCCCGTCCCTGATCGCAGTGAGCGGGGATCTGTTTCTGGATCATGCGCAGGAGGGGGACAGTCTGGTCGATCTGCAGCCCAAAGTAATCCCTCTGATCCGGGCCTGCGCAACACTGGCACCGACCTATATTTCTCTCGGGAATCACGAATGGCTTGCCAGTCCGGCAGACATTCGCGCGCTGCAGTCAACGGGTGCCGTACTTCTGGACAACAAGTGGGTCCGGGACCAAGGAACGGGCCTTCTGATCGGGGGACTCACCTCGGCCATGGTGATGGATTTCCGGAGATTCCGCAAAAAACACACACCGGACCATCAATATCCGAAGAAAAAGCGCCACGTCGACGGTCTCGTTCTGCATCCTTCAGTGGGGTGGCTTCGGACCTTTGAGAAACAGGACGGCTATAAAATACTGCTCTGCCACCATCCGGAATACTGGTGTCTGCAGACACCCATGCTCAGGGATCATCCCATCGACCTGGTCCTGTCCGGCCATGCCCACGGCGGACAGATCCGCCTGTTCGGACAAGGCCTCTACTCGCCCGGTCAGGGCCCCCTGCCCCGCTATACCGGCGGTGTCTTCAGAGGCCCGCACGGAAGGCTGGTTATTTCCAGGGGACTTGCAAATACTGCTCCCCGTCCGATCCCCCGCCTCTTCAATCCGCGGGAAGTTGTCATCATCGACCTGCACTGAAATCAGCACAGGCTTTCGGCAATACCGGAGGAAATCCATATGCGGAACTGAAAAAAAAACTTTTCATTTCTTTTCAGTTTCGATAGACTAATAAGTGACTTCGTCAGGCTTATAACAGACTGAAAGTCCCTGTTTACGGAGAGGAGTCCCGCAGGTTCTGATCTGTACTGATCGAATACGGTTAATCGGATTATTGTTTTCAATGAACCAGGAATGAAAGGCAGCCAGCAGAAAGGGCAGGTGCATGAAGGCAGGGGAAAGAAGAGAACAACTCAAGAAAATTCTCGCACAGTCCGCTGTCCCGGTCTCAGGGTCAGCGCTTGCAAAAATGCTGTCCGTGAGCAGGCAGGTCATCGTCACAGATATTGCGATCCTGCGTGCGGAGGGCTTTGAGATCATTTCCACCAGCCAGGGTTACATGACTCCGGAGATCAGGCAGTGCAAACGCATCTTCAAGGTCCACCACACCCGTGAGGAATGTGAGTCCGAGCTGAACCTGTTTGTAGACTGCGGGGCAGTCGTCAAAGACGTCTTTGTGAGCCACAGAGCCTACGGAGTTCTCCGCGGTGAACTCGACATCCGCTCCCGGCTGGATGTGCAGGCATTTCTGGAGTCCATCCGCAGCGGCAAATCCACTCTGCTCTCCTCCACTACGGAAGGCTACCACTATCACACACTCCTGGCTCCGTCAGAAAGCGTGCTGGATACGATTGAAAACCGCCTCTGGGAAATGGGCTTTCTGGCCAAAACCCTGGACTATGAGCCGGAGGAGCTCAAGGAAAATATCCAGGAGCGCCGGCCGTCCCCCGAAGATACAGGGACCGGGGCCGGGTGAACGGGACGTCAGTTCCCGGGCAGTCTCCAGACCCGGGCCTCGTAGGGCCGGAGCGGGCAGCAGATTTCCGCCATTTTCACAAAGTGCTTTTTCCCTGTCTCATTGACAGGTGAATTTCTCCTCTTTGAACGGGAATCCCGATTCTTTGAAGAGGAATCCTCCTTCCGGTCCCCGGATCCGGCCGGGGGATAATTGGACAGCAGAAGCTCCGCCTCTTTCCCCTTTGCGGCTTTGCGGGAAAGACTGCGGGGAAGCTTCCAGGAAAGGGGCTTGTCCGCGAAGGAACAGACCACGAGGATGACTTCCCCTTTATACCGGCGCTCATACATAAAGAGCTTGGGATGTCTGCGGCAATATTCGCGGTAGGTGCCCCACAGCAGGGTCTCTTCCGACTTTCGGAGCGCCAGGCATCTGCGGTAGAAATTCAGGACGCTGTATGCCTTTTTCTCCTGGTCCTGCGCGTTGATCTTCACATAGTTGGGATTGATGGCAAACCACGGCGTCCCGTCGGTAAAACCGGCGCCGGGCCCATGGCTCCACTGGACCGGCGTGCGCGCGGAATCCCGGGTGGAGATCTGTATCCGGCGCAGTCTTTTCGCCACCGGTTCTCTGAGATGAAATGTGTGGTAGGCGTTTTTGGAGGCCACATCCAGATACTGGTCGATGGAATCCAGGGCAATATTGGTCATGCCCAGCTCCTGTCCCTGATAGAGAAAAGGTGTTCCCCTCTGGAAAATATAGGAGGCTGCAAGCATAGTCGCGGAAGCCCTCCAGAAATGAAGATTTCCGTAGCGGCTGACCACCCTGGGATGATCGTGGTTCTCCAGATACAGGGCATTCCAGGCCATGCAGGCGGTCCCCTTTCGTCCGGCCCGCTTTCCCTGCAGACCGTATTCCCACCTGGAGAAGGCGCGCTTGAGCTTGCGCAGGCGGAATCCGTGATAGACATACTCTGTCATGAAGCAGTCCGCCATCATGGTATCGAACTGAATCAGCATGTCCAGCACACGGTCTTTTCCTGCTATGTAGGTAAGGGCTTTTTTTACGCCTGTAAAAGGAGCTTCGCCGATCTGGACCGCACCGTAGTCCAGGGCCGTCTCCCTGAACTCCTGCAGGTATCTGTGCAGATTGGGACCGTCCTTATAAAAGGGGAGGCCGTTGATGACCGGCACAAAGGGCAGACCGTCCGGGAGCCTGGGATCCTTGGAGATAAAATTGATGACATCCTCCCGGAATCCGTCCACGCCCATGTCCAGCCAGAAGCGCATGATGCTTTTTACTTCCTCGCGCACCCTGGGGTTATCCATATTCAGATCCGGCTGCTTGCGGGCGAAAATATGCAGGTAGTACTGCCCCCGCTGTTCCTTGTACTCCCAGGCCAGTCCCTCAAACTGGCTGAACCAGTTGTTCGGAGGACGATACTGTTCCGCCTTATTCTCAATACGCTTTCTGTTCCTGTCTCTTTTTTCTTTCCTCTTTTCCCTCTTCCTCTGATCCACGGGAAATCCGGAGATATCTTCCAGTTCATCTCTCTTTTCAGTCAGGATCTCCGAAGCTTCTTCCAGGTTTTTTTCAATCTTCACGCCCAGAGGGTCACGCCAGATGTAATAGTCGCTGTAGGGATTGTCTTTTCCCTTGCAGCTCTCAATGAACCAGGGGTGCTCGTCGGAGGTGTGGTTGATGACCAGGTCCAGCAGGACTTTCAATCCTAATTCATGGGCCCGGTCCAGCACCTTCTGAAACTGCTCCAGGGTTCCGTAATCCGGATGGATATTTTTGTAATCGGAAATATCGTAGCCGTAATCCGCATTGGGCGAGGGAAAGATCGGGCTGAACCAGATCCCGTCCACCCCAAGGGACTTTATATAGTCCAGCTTGTCATAAACTCCGTACAGATCTCCGATCCCGTCTCCGTTTCCGTCACAGAAAGACCGGACCCAGATCTGATAAAAAGACATTTTCCTGAAATCAAACTGTTTTTTCTTCATCACATTGTCCGTTTTTTGTCTGCAAGCTCCTGCGCGGTGCGCTTTATGTCTCTCTTGAATTCTTTCACGTCTTCGCGCAGTCCTTCTGCCGCCGTATGCATATCCTCACGCATCCACTGGACACCTGTGAGCGCCTTTTGCGTTCCGCTCTCCATTCCGTCACGCATCTTCTGAACGCCGGTTTCCATTCCGGTGCGCATCTCTCTCCAGACTTTATTCCAGAAATGCTCGGAACTGTCCGAACTCTCCTGGAAATTCTCCATCATTCCGACCGCGGATTCCCGGAAGTCACCCATAAGTTCATGCCCGAGTCTCAAGAGCCTGTCATGATTCTCAATGCCGTGGGTGATCAGGCTGACCAGACGGTCTGTCGCCTGTTTTCTGTGATGCGGCATCATGCCGATCTTCTTCTCCGCGAGGACAAACTGATAGCGCTCGTAAGCCTTTGCGACACATTCCTGCCAGGAGAGATAGATCTCATCCATGGCGTGCTGTCCCACCTCATGAAGGTGGTCAAGATCTCCGCTCACCTGCAGGAGAAGTTCCGCCATCGACTCCGCATTCTCATCGATCAAAAAGCCGTTCTGCCCGTCTGTGATACCCTCTGCGGCACAGGAATCCCGGATCAGGACACTTGCAAGTCCGCAGGCAGCCGCCTCGCGGACGACCAGGCCGTTGGTGTCAAAGGTTGAAGGGAAGAGGAAGAGATCCGCCCGCGTATTCCAGGCCCGCAGTTGGTCGCGGTCATAAACAGGACCTGTGAAAATACATTTGTCTGCGGAGCTTCCTCCCATCAGCCCCAGTTCCCTCGCCCTCTCTTCCAGCAGTTCCCTGTCCGGTCCCTTGCCGATAAAGACCATGCGGAAATCCATCCCCCTGTCCGCCAGGATCTTCATGGCATCCAGAATGATCGGAAGCCCCTTGTAGGTCATCATCCGGCCCACAAAGAGGAAGACGGGCACATCCGCGGGCAGGTCATAGTCTTTTGTCACCTTTGCGACAGTCTCCGCGTCCACCTGCCCCCGGGCGAAGTCAACGCCGTTGTTCATGACGATATAGCGGCCCTGAAACCCAAGTGCCCGCAGACTCTCTCCCGCGCCGCGGCTGACCACCCAGATGTCGTCACAGGCCTCAATGTTGCCCACCATGGCCTTGATCCCCTCGCGTGCGATCGCATCGATCTTTACTGCCCGGCGGATATCAATATCATACTTGGTGTGGTAGGTAAAAATGATCGGAGCCCCGGTCTGTTCCCTGATCAGCCTTGCTACCACGGTGGCCGTCGAAGGGCAGTGGGAATGGATAATATCGGGCATAAATGCTGACAGCTCCGAGACCGCCCTCCCTGCAAGAGGATTCCCGGCCCGATATCCGTTCCACACCGCTGTCGTATCAAAGCTGGGATAGGCAACGACCGGATAGGGATAGACACTGTAGTCGGTCCCCGGATATTCCGGTGTTCCGACCATAATTTCCGCATTATAGTCCTGCATCATATAGTCTGCATAATTCATCAGTACATTGACGACGCCGTCGATCATCGGAGGAAAGGAATCGTTCAACAGACAAACTTTCATAACATGCTCCTTTTATTCTTTCCTTTACACTTTCCCATACAGATGTACACTGCAGATGTACACCTCTGAAAACGCTCTGCCTTCCGTATGCATTCTCTGCCCTGCCGGGACTTTTCCTGCTACATTTTCCGGATCATACATGCAATTGCAAACATCATGCGTTCCCTTGAATCCTCCAGATTGGACCCGAGAAGCTTTTTGATGTTCGTCATGCGGTAGAGAATCGTATTTCTGTGGATGAAAAGCTCGTCTGCCATCGCCTTGATGCTGCCGGAGTTTTTCAGATAGGATTCGAGCGTTTCCAGATATCCGCCTCCGTGCTGGCCGTCATATTCCAGGAGGGGCTGCAGCAGATGATCCGAGAGGCTTTTCAGAAGCAGGGGATCATCCACCATATAGAGCAGACGATACAAACCCATTTTATCAAAAAACTGTATACTGTCATCGACATTTTCAGCCATTGTCACTGCTGCTCTTGCGCGCCGGAAGGAAAGCCGCAGGTTGGAAATATCCGTCACCTGATCACTGACGCCGACCCATACCCGGCGCTCCGGCATTTTTCTTGCCGCCCGGTCCGCGAAGGCCTCCATGACATCCGCGCACTCTTCCGGCTTCATGTCGTTCATAACGATCACAAAATATCCGTCGTAATAGAGAAAATGACCGTTGTGGGTCAGGTTGGTCAGGTAGAGCTGCATCCTGTAGGCGATCCGCTTGCGCTCCACAGTGTCCATGGAATCCAGATTGCCTGTGGTGACCAGGGCAGTCTGAAAGGTTCCGTCCAGATCAAAGTGGGGAAGAAGCTCCTTCTCGTACAGATCCCTGGATCCCGGGCTCTCGATCGCCCGGATCAGAGCAGCGGAAATCTGCTCGTCCGTCGAAGACTGCAGGAAGATCCGGATACTCATATCCTTGATCATATCCGCCAGATATACTTCCCATGGTACCGTGAGCAGAGGCAGGTCATAATGGTCGCACAAGCGCCTTACCTCCTCCGGTATCTCCCTGATGTAATATCCCGTGTTGACGATCAGACCTGCCGCATTGTGCCAGGACAGCTCCCGCACCAGATCCAGCATCTTCTCCTCTGTCTGAAAGCCCAGCCCGGTCGTGACCGCCAGTTCCTTGCCGCTGAAATTCTGAATGATCGTCAGATCCTCCAGCATCAAAAGCCAGCTGATGGAATTCGACCACCCTTTCTCTCCCGCCTCCAGCTTCATTTGATATTTATCCGCCGAGACGACCAGCATGTCCTCTATGGTAAATCCCATGTCAGCACCTTCCCTTCTATCAGAAGCAGTCTTTGTGCCCGAAGCACAAAAAAGATCTCACACATTTTGTATATCAGCCCATAGAAATCTATTTTTAATATGATACCATGTTCTTAGAAAACAAAACAGGAAAAATACAAGGATGCGGAAAGCACACCCCGTCATCCGCCGGGACACATCGATTTACCTGTCCCGCATTCATGAAGGAGGAAAATACTATGTCAATCATGGGAGTTGTTTATTACGACAAATACACCGATCAGCACCGCATCCCCGGATGGGCCCGCGCAGAGCGCTACGAGTACTGCGAAGACTTTCTCACAGAGACAGGCTCACAGAAGAAGGGAAATCTTCTGCAGCGCATAACTGCAGTCCTGCTCTCCATCTTCTAAAGATCATTACTGCGGCCTGCTGCTCTATTGCCGGACTGAGGGCCGGACGGGGCAGACTGATCGCACACTTTTTTAAAATACCTTTCACTCCCCGCGCCGGACCGAGAACCGGACAGGGGCTTTTAATATTGATACAAAAAACAGCAAATCATAAAATTCACCCGATGACATCCGCTCCGGACTGAGGGCCGGACAGACAGTGAGTCATTTCATATAATAAAAAACAAGGAGCAGCCGCTTCCGATGATTCCGTGCAGAGACACGAAAGGTCAGGAAGAGGCTGCTTTTTTATTGTTACTCACCATATGCATCCTGATTACTATGTGCATCCCGGTTACTGTATGCATCCTGTCAACAGCGAATACAGTAAAGCATCTCTTTTCTCATTATGGATCCGGGCTTTTTCGCCCGGCACGATCTTCTCTGCGGATCACTGAGACCAGAAGAGATACCGACACTGCCATCATGATCATCTCCGTCACAGGCTGGGCCCAGATCATGCCGCCGAAGCCGAACAGACGGTTCAGGAGCAGGAGGAGCGGAATATAGAGGAAGAACTGCCTCACCAGCGTGATCGCGAATGCGTACTGAGGTTTTCCCATGGCCTGAAATGACATGCGGCTCATGGAAACCGCCCCGACGAAGGGCAGGATGCACATGATTGTCCGCAGCACACGGCTTCCCGTGGCGATGACTTCAGGGGAATCGGTAAAAATCCCGATCAGCTGCGGAGCGAAAATGCCGTAGACCGCCATGACACAGAGCTCTGTTCCGCTGACCACCAGAAGTCCGGCACGGAGCACATCCTTCATCCTCTTATAATTTGCTGCTCCGTAGTTATAGCCCATGATGGGCTGGGTTCCCGCCGCGAATCCCTGATAAATATAATTGCCCAGGGACAGGATCTTCTGCGCGATCCCCATGGCAGCAACCGTCAGCTCTCCGTATGCCACCGCGAGATTATTATTTACGATATAGGCTGCCGAAGTCAGAAGCGTCTCCAGCGTCGCGGGCACTCCGACCCAGAAGATTTCCCGCAGGATTTCCCCGGTCGGTCTTAAATACGCAAGAGAAGGCGTCAGCAGTGACTTTCCCCCTGCATACATCCACAGCGAGACACACATGCCGGCCGCGTTCCCCAGGATGGTCGCGATCGCGGCGCCCCTGATCTGCAATCCCAGGGTGAAAATAAACACAGGGTCCAGGATAATGTTGACTATGGTCCCGACGATCATTCCCGCGATCGAATGCTTTACCGACCCCTCGCTCCTGAGAAGCTGGCCGAAGGTATAGTTTCCCATGGTAAAGACGCTGCCAAGCAGGATGACCTGCACATACTGCCGCGTGTATTCAAAGGTATTGCTCTGGGCACCCAGCCCCCGCACGATGGCGGTGAGGAAGACCGTGCCGACAGCAGTCACAAGCAGGCTGTTGAAAATTGTGAGCTCGAAACCCACGGTCAGGGTATGCCTGGCTTTCGCTCTGTCTTCCGCCCCCAGGCTCCTGGCGATCAGGGAGGAGGCCCCTGTGCCGATCATATTCGAAATGGCAATGGAGATCATCATGACCGGATAGGCCAGATTGACCGCCGCCAGCTGATAGTCATCCCGCATCAGCCCGATAAAGTAGGTGTCAACCAGGTTATAGAGCACCATGATGAACATGCCCGCGATCAGGGGGACGCCCAGCTTGATCACAGCCAGCTCCGGCTTCTCCCGGCTCAGGATATAGATCCGCCTGTCTTCTTTCCGAATCTCGATTTTCCCCTTTTCTCCCTCCGGTGCTGCATTCTTCTCTTTGTTGTCACTCATCATATTCTGTCATTTTTTCATTTTCAGCCGTTCAGGTTTTCGAGTTGCTGCGGCCTCGAGCCGGACACGGTCCGTCATGCCGACCGGCTCGCAGCTTCGGGCGGACACAATCCGACACGCGGCAGAATGGCAGCCGCCGGCTGCCCAATATTACAGTTTCTGGTCAGATACGATGATTTATCCATCGTCAGACGCATGTATTATCACGCTCTGCCGGGGAAAATGCAAGTCCTGCACCACCGTCTTCCGGCAGCAGATGGTCGGAACCGGCCGCGGTGTGACCTCCGACTGTCTGTTTTTCCCACCGTCCTTTTTGATACAAAAAATATTGCCAATTGCTCAAAAATAGTGTACGTTTAGCTTGCTATAGTTCAAGACTGTACAGTCGCAATATTCATATACAAAACAGGTAGCTTTCAGGAAAACAACTCATCAAAAAGACAAGAATAATAAGATTATGCTGCTTCATACAAATATCAACACAGACGAGGAACAGAAGGAAATCCTCCCCATTGCAAAAGAATCCTTCCCCTATTTATGCAGCACTACCAGGCTTGACTGCAATCCGGAAAAGTCCATTCCCTGGCACTGGCACAACATGTTTGAGATCAACTATGTCGTCAGGGGCGAACTCTCGCTGCAGACTCCGGACGCAACGCATATTGTCACTGCCGGCGAGATCGATTTTATCAACAACGGCGTTCTGCACTCCTGCACAGCCATAGGCAGCACGCCCTGCGAGTACAATACGATCCAGTTCGACATGCATTTTCTGTCCGGAATGTACAACAGCATTTACGAGGAAAAATATATCCTCCCCGTCATGCGGAGCAGTGCGCTCCCCTTCTGGCATGTAAAGCCGGACTCCATGCTGCATCTGAAAATGGTCGAAGCCGTACTCCGCACGGTGGAACTCAGCCGCGAGGAGCCCTTCGGCTACGAGTTTGATCTGCGCAGCCGCCTCAGCGATTTCTGGAAGATGCTCATGCAGGATACCGAGGCAGTGCGGTCTCAGGCCTCGGAGATCGTCAGGAGCAACTCCGCTGACACAGAGCGCCTCAAGCTGATGACGCAGTTTATCAAGGACCACTGCGGTGAGAAGCTCACCCTGGAGGATATTGCCGCTGCGGCGGATATCAGCACCCGCGAGTGCACACGCTGCTTTGCCCGCTGTATCAACACATCCCCCATTGTCTATCTCACACAGACCCGCCTCGCCATGGCAGCCGACCTTTTGGCCGACAGTGCCAAGAGCATTATCGAGATCAGCGAAGAGTGCGGTTTCAGTTCTCCCAGCTATTTCGGCAAAGTCTTCCGGGAGGCCATGGGCTGCACCCCCAAGGAATACCGGGACAAGGATGTCGGCGGAACACAGCCCTGGTACTACTCCACCCAGTTCAGCAAAATCGTGCGTCCCCCGCACAGATAGAATGGTTTGACTACCGCTCAGGCGGATTTGAAAAGACCTTTCAGCTGCTTTATGCCGCCGAAAGGTCTTTTGTTTCTCTTATTTATTTTTAATAGTCTTCTCTTTTAATCACTTTCCCGACTTCTCCGAGAGAGATCAGCTTTCGCTCCTGCATCTGCAGCTTTTTTTCCGCCTCCGAAGGCTCTTCGTGGCCTTTTCTGCGGTCCCCCTGGCGCACACAGACGCCGTCCGGGTCCTGCTCGGCCAGAAGATCCACACGCCGGATCTGAAGAGCATCCCCGGGTATCTGAATCCCCTTCCTGACAAATGCCTCCCCGACCAACTGCTCGGGGCGTAGATTTTGTCCCACACGGGAACAGACACACATCTGCACATGATCATCTTCTGTAATGGAAAATGAATAAATCAGAGGCTTCATGTCCAGTGTGCGGAAGCCTTTTTTGGTCTCCTTGGTCCAGATAATCTCCTCCTGCCCGACAAAGTCCAGGAGTATCTGCTGCCAGTTCCCGGGCGGTCTATAGCTGTCTCTGAAGCAGACATCGTACTCCGCAGCCGCAACGACGGACATGGCTTTCTCGGGCTTTTTGGCAGTTCCTCCGCCCTCCGGAACGATCTCACCGACCTGTCTGAAATCCAGGATCTCAAGCCCTTCAGGCATCATGGGACGCAGCTGTTCCAGCGCATGCTCTGTGCTGACCGGCCTGCCAAGCTCAAGGTCGACATACTCGCCGCTGCTCTCCAGACCAAGCCCCAGCGGCATAGCCGTTGACATGATCATGCGGGGCGTGATGCCATCCGAATAATGCACATCAATATCCGTGCGCCGCAGACATTTCTGCAAAAAGCGCATCAGCTCCAGATGTCCGATAAACTTCATCGGCCCGTATTTGGCCAGGCGAATTCTGGCACGGATACAGATTTCCTCTGATGGTTCTGAGAGATCTGCAGGCTTATCTGCAGGCTTCTCCACAGCCTTCTCTTTGACCTCTTCATGAAGCTCTGCGGCCTTTTCCGTGCCCTCTGCATGAAGCTCTGCGGCCTTTTCCGAGGTCTCTGTACTCTCTTTTTCTATCCGGTCAGATGCCTTTTTACGCAGGCACACACCGCAGCCGTACTCCGCCGCTCCGCAGCCGCTGCAGGCCTCGCGGCAGTTGGGGGTCAGGACAGCCATGTGAGCCTTCTCCCACTCCTTCCAGAGGAAATCCCGGCGCACTCCGACATCAATGAAATCCCAGGGCAGGATCTCGTCCTTGTCCCTCTCCCGCAGGGCATAAAAATCCACATCCATGCCGATATTGGCAGCCGCCTGCTCCCATCGGGCATAGTCCCAGGTATCCAGCCAGCAGTCAAACACTGCCCCCAGCCTGTAGGCTTCCTGAATGAGATCCGCTGTGCGGCGGTCACCCCTGGCCAGAATTCCCTCCAGGAAGATCATCCTGGAATCGTGCCAGCTGTAGCGGATGCTCCTGTGATTGTGAGCCGCATAGATCGCGTGGTTGACCGTCGCAGCAAATCCCAGATAATCCCCGGAATGGTACATGGGCGCCCACTGGAAGGGTGTAAAGGGCTTGGGAACGAAGAAGGAAGTGCTCACTGTGATCTGGCAGCGGCCGTTCCTCTTTTCTTTAGGCACCTCTTCATAATAGGCGGCAGAGATTTTATTGGCCAGGTCGGAAATAGCAACGCGGTCCTCCTCCGTCTCCGTAGGAAGTCCCAGCATGAAATAGAGCTTGACCTTGTTCCAGCCTCCCCGGAAGGCTTCTCTTGCCCCGTTCAGGATCTCTTCCTCCGTAATCCCCTTGTTGATGACATCGCGCAGCCTCTGCGAACCCGCCTCGGGCGCAAAGGTCAGACTGCTCCTGCGGACATCCTGGACCCTGGCCATCAGGTCCAGGGAAAAGGCATCGATCCTGAGGGAAGGCACCTGGAGCTTGACCCGGTCCTCTTCCCGATGGTCCGAAATATAATCGACGATCTCATGGATGCAGGAATAATCACTGGAGCTCAGAGAACTCAGCAGAATATCATCCTGGCCTGTGCTGTCCAGCATCAGATCCGCATATTTTTTCACAGTGGAAAGATCCCGTTCCCTGTTGGGACGATAGATCATTCCCGCCTGGCAGAAACGACAGCCGCGGATGCACCCGCGCTGCAGTTCCACCGCCACCCGGTCCTGGGTCACCGTGATAAAGGGGATCAGGGGCTTTGTCGGGTAAGGCGCCCGCTCTTTGTCATCCAGATCAGCCGCCACCTGCCTGCGGACGCGGGCCGGGGCGGATTCTTCTCTGTCAAAGAAAGAAGAGCTGACACCGTATTTTTTCGGTACAAAGGAAGCAAGGGTCCCGTCCTCTTTGTAAGTCACTTCATACAGCGAGGGCACATAGATTCCCGGCACCCGGGAAGCGGCACACAAAAAGGCCTCCCGGCTCTCCCCCCTCTCCTTCATGGCCCGGTACAGATCCAGCAGCTGATCGTAGGAGGTCTCTCCTTCCCCGATATAAAACATATCGAAAAAACGCGCCATCGGCTCCGGGTTGAAGGCACAGGGTCCTCCCCCGATCACGATCGGATCTTTCTCCGTCCTCTCCGCAGCATGCAGGGGAATTCCGGACAGATCCAGGACCTGCAGGACATTCGCGTAGCAGAGTTCAAACTGAAGCGTAAATCCCAGAAAATCAAAGTTCTTTACCGGATCCTGTGACTCCAGCGCAAACAGGGGGATCCCTTGTTCCCGCATCAGCTGATCCATATCGGTCCAAGGTGAAAAGACCCGCTCACACCAGGTGTCCTCTCTTTGGTTGAAGAGCTCATAAAGAATCTGGATTCCCAAATGAGACATTCCTATTTCATAGACATCCGGAAAACACATGGCAAAGCGGACAGGAATATTCCTGTCCTTATAGACCGCATGCATTTCATTTCCCAGATACCGCGCAGGCTTCTGCACCTGCAGCAAGAGCTCATCCGGCAAAGCAAGTTTTCTCATAAAGAATCATGTCCTTCTATCTTTTTTACCTTTGTGAAATGAGACACGGGGGACGGTTCCAAAAAACTCATTGTGTACAATGAGTTTTTTGGAACCGTCCCTATTGACTCATTAAGAAACGTAAAGTAGCCGGCAGTCACTTTCAACGTGACTGCCGGCCGCTGTTTACTCGCTATTGAATATTATAAGAGGTGCAGTATTATTTTGCAATCAGCACACCCTTATCACAAATGTACGCCTGAAGATCAGACGCGGGCGATCATATCGCCATAGAGCGCTTTCTCTTCTGCAATGAATGCATGAACTTCCTCGGGAGTAGGAAGAGCATCGGAGCAGTTGTTTGCGCGGACCATCATGGAAGCCTCTGCAGAGCCGAACTCGAGGCAGTCGATGATCTCCCAGTTGTGGAAGAGGCCATACAGGAAACCGGAAGCGTAGCCGTCGCCGCCGCCGAAGCCCTTGCGTGCCTGGACAGGGAAAGGACGGATGGAGAACTTCTGGCCGTCACGAGTGTAAGCAGTGGAGCCCTGCATGCCGTGCTTGATAACGACGATCCTTGCATGGTAGCTGTGCCACATCTTTGCGCTCTCTTCGTCGGACAGACCGGGCATAAGCTCTCTCTCAGTCAGGTCAAACTCTTCTCTGGATCCGAGGATAACGGTGGACTCCTTGGCTACCATGGAGCAGTAGATGGAGATCTCATCGAAGTTCTTCCAGTTGTAGTTTCTGTAGTCGATATCGAAGATGATCTTTGTGCCGACCCTTCTGGCCAGCATAACAGCCTTGAGGGCAGCCTCTCTGGAGGGGCTCTCTGCAAGTGCAGTACCGGAGATCAGGATAGCCTTTGCCTGCTTGATATACTCTTCCTTGATATCATCAACGGAGAGCTGAAGGTCAGCGACGCGGTTACGATACATCAGGATGGAGCTCTCGATGGGGGACTTCATCTCTGTGAAGGTCAGACCCAGCTTCTCACCGTTGGTGCATCTGGAGATGTTGGAGGTGTCAATGCCCTGCTCGTTGAAATAATCAACAACGAAATCACCGAACTGATCATCGGAAACTTTACCGATGAAACCGGCCTTCATGCCGTGGTGTGTGATACCGACAGCGATGTTGGCAGGAGAACCGCCGACAAATTTCTCAAAATAGTGAACCTTCTTCAGAGGCTTGAAATCCTCTTTTACATCATCGCTGTAAGCAGGATTGAAGTCGATGCCGATTCTGCCGAGCAGGATCAGATCATATTTTCTGGACTCATCAAAATCAATATAATTCATTTTACCCCTCCAATGAATTTCGCATTTGTGCGTGCCTTTTTGCGTGCATTTGTTGTTCGTTCCTTGTGCTTTTATATTAGCACGCAGGTATTTTGCGTGCAAGCTATTTTTCGCATTTTTCACTATTTCTCTGTTCTGCACAATTTATTGTATCTGTTTTTGTGCGTTTTTGCAAGAGATGCCATGAGATACGTACATAATTGACAGCGCAAAATCATTGTGAGTCCAAACTATTGTACTCCCTGCTTACAGCAGTCACATTACAGGATACGCATGCACCCGCATTACAGGATATGCATGCAGCCGCATTACAGGATATACATGCAGCCGCATTACAGGATATGCATGCAGCCGCATTACAGGATATACATGCAGCCGCATTACGGGATACGCCTGCAGCGCTCCATCACCTGGTCTATGGACCGGACACCGTCTGTCGCGCCAACCTGCTCGATCGAACAGGAAGCCGCTGCACACCCGATCCGCGCGCAGTCCGTCATACTTCTGCCCTCAATCAGTCCCGATATGAATCCGGCCGCAAATGCGTCGCCCGCACCGGTAGTATCTACACACTTTACCCCCGGAACAGCATGTACATGTGTAATCCCGTCCCCGGTGCCGACCAGACTCCCGTCCTTGCCGATCTTGACAACCGCGGTCTTTACCCCGGCGTCTACCAGCATCTGAACATTTCTATAAGGGTCCTTCTCCCCGGTCAACAGAAAGATTTCCTCATCGTTGGGTACAAAGACATCCATATAGGGAAAGAGGACTTTCAAATCCTCAAAAGTCTCTCCGTTTTTGGGACGTGTGACATCCGACACCAGGATCTTTCCTGCCGCTTTGATTCCGGAAAACAGTTTTTCCATTTTTTCTATAGAAAAACAGGGCGATATAAAAATACTCGCAAAGGAAACGATCGGAGCAGTTTCATCCAGCATGGGCAGGACATCCTCAAGGCCCAGGTTCCGCTGGCTGCTGTGCGGGTCCATCAAAAATTTTCTTTCGCCGCCCGCATCAACCAGAGCAATATTTACAGAAGTATTGAGGCCCTGCTGGACGATCACATGCTCTGTTGATACTTTTTCTTTTTCCAGGTGTTTTCGGATACTGCGGCCGGCCTCATCCGCTCCGATCTTACTGATCAGCTGCACTTTTTTGCCAAGCCGGCTCAACACAACTGATTCATTAAGGGCATCTCCGCCAAAAGACATTCTGATCTGGTCCACATCCCGTTTCCCCCTTGCCAGAGCATCCGGATCAAAGGGCGCGGCGAGAATATCGATCACTGACGAGCCGATTACAGTTACATCATACATGATTCTTTTTGTCCTCTTACATGTCTACGATATGGCTAATGGCTGTCCCCCCTGTCGAGGGGCATCAACAACTATTGTACTGACATCTCTGTCTGTCCTGCTTAGATCCCCCTACAGACATACCGATAACAGTGTAGAATGCGCCCCCGCGTCTGTCAATCCTCATCCTCTCAGCCCGCCGCAGACGCATATGAGAACGAATATTCGTTCCTATCCCAATATCTAATCTCTTGATAAGTATGTATTAAATTTGATACAATGATAGCAAATTCAGGTCAAAAACAGGCAAATCTCTTTCCCGCCTTTTCCCATCTGCAGCTGCAGGTCAGGTACACCGGCGGGTTTGCAGATATACCATTTTATCAGCCTCTTTCAGGTTTATTCTTCATCGGGCAGTACCTGTGGCTGCCGTCAAGGGATAAACGCGCAAGGCTCCCGGGCGAGTCTTGCCTTTTCGCAGTAAACAATAACAGGGAGAACATCCATGGCAGTTACACTCAACGAGATTGCCAGAGCAGCCGGCGTCTCCAGAGGAACAGTAGACCGCGCTCTCAACAACCGGGGACGTATTCAGCCCCAGGTCGCTGAACGGATCAGGCATATTGCAGAGGAAATGGGCTATACTCCTAATGCCAACGCCCGTGCTCTCGCTCTGACTTCGCATCGTCGGAAATTCGGTGTCATTCTGCAATTTATTGAAACTCCGTTTATGCAGGAAGTTCTGCGCGGCATTATGACTGCAACGGAAGAATTCATGCAGTATGGGATTGAAGTAGAGATCATCCGGATTGAGGGTATGGATTCCGATCAGGCTGTCGCCGGCATGAGACGGTTATATGAAGAAAAAGTCTCTGCCATCATTCTTGTCGGAAATAACGACTCCGCACTCCGCCGTGAGATTGACACGTGCAAAAAGGCAAATATTGACGTCGTAACTGTGAACTCCGACGTCCCCAGTTCTCACCGGAGTTTTTTCATCGGACAAAACGCCTATGGCAGCGGTCAGACCGCAGCCAGTGTTATGGCAGATCTTCTGGGCGGCGAAGGTTCCGTTATTGTCTACTACGGACTGGATTCCACGATCCACACTGAGCGGATCCGCGGATTCCGCGACATTATTTCCCACAGGTATAAAGACATACACATTATCGAAGAAAAAAAGACCGGAAACAGCCGTGAGACACTGGCCCGAATGGCGAGGGCTTCTTTGGATCTGCACCCGGATGTAAACGGCATCTATCTCTGCGGGGAAGGCTCCATCGAACTCTGCAGCATCCTGAAAGAGCTGGCTCTCTCTTCGAATATTCATCTGATCCTGCACGACCTGGCCGCCTGCCGGAGTGAAGATATTCTGGACCGGACAATCGACTATGTTATTGACGACGATGGATTCGGACAGGGATTTATGTCCCTGTATTTACTCTTTCTATGGCACTACAACAAAAGAGAACCGGATCAGGAATACTACTATACCGATATTCGCATCATCAATGCATACAATTACCATTTCTCTCTGTCATCCGAATTCACCAGGCAGTTCCAGCAGGTAAAAGCTATCTCCTCCCTGCATACCTGAAGACCCTTTCGGATGCAGCAAGGCAGCGCATATTTTTTCTTCATCGCCTGCAAGTCCCGTGCCATGAAGAATAAAAACGCAATTGTAAAAGGCAGTCCCGCGGGGCTGCCTTTTCTTTTTTACTGCTCCAACATCTGCCCGATCACACCAGCCGGACTGCTGCACATAAAAAGAGGGCAGAAGAAGACTGCGTCTTCCTCTGCCCTCTGCCTCATCCTATACAGCTATACAGGTATATTGACGAACAGGGTTTAACAATGTCAGTTGAAATTCAATTATTTCTTGACAGCGTTCTTTCTCATATCGAATGCAACGGATCCGATGATGATGAGACCCTTGACGATGAATGTCATCTGGTCGTTGACACCCATCATGACCATGCCGTTGTTGATAACGCCCATGATCAGGATACCGGCGATAACACCGGAGGGACGGCAGATACCACCAGTCTGGGAAGTACCACCGACGGTTGCTGCTGCGATTGCATCCAGCTCGTAGTTCAGACCTGTGTTAGCAGGGTCTGCGGAGTCGGAACGGCCTGCAAGGAGGACGCCGCCGAGAGCTGCGCAGAAGGAGCACCACATGTAAACCTTAACCAGAGTATGCTCAACGTTGATACCGGCAACTCTTGCTGCCTGATCATTACCACCGACTGCATAGACGGACTTACCAAATCTGGTCATCTTCAGCATGAATGCCAGGATGATGAACATGATGATCATGACGATTACGATCATGTGGAAAGGACCAACCTTGCCGTTGCCCAGGAAACGGAAGCCGGGAGTCAGTTTGGAAACGGGACCGGGAGTGATCAGTTTGCAGAGCGCACGGCAGATCAGCTGTGTACCCAGAGTAGCGATGAAGGGATGCAGACGAAGGTATGCAACCATCCAGCCGTTTGCAAAACCGACGATCAGGCCGATGCAGATACCGCCCAGGATACCGACGATCGCGGGCATGGTGGGCAGTCCGGCCCACAGTTTGGAAGTGGAAGCCTGGCAGAGTGCTGCAGAGCAGATTGCGGACAGAGCAGCAACGGAACCTGTGGACAGGTCGATACCTTTGGACAGGATTGCCAGAGTAACGCCGAAGGTCATAACGCCCTTGACGGCTTCACCGGTCAGCAGTGCGACTGCGTTGTTCGGTGTAAAGAAGTTGCGGTTTACGATGGTAATGGCAATAATCAGAACGACCAGAACCACCCAGATACCATTATCGGAAATTAACTTACTAAATTGAGATTTCTCAGCTTTGGACTTCATTCGATTCTACCCTCCCTGATTATGACTCTAAAGAGCCCTGCTGTTTTTTCAGCTCTTCAACTGCAGAACCACCGGTTGCATATCTCATGAGCAGCTCCTGAGAGAACTCGTCACGATTCAGAACACCGGTCATCTCGCCTTCGTGCATGACAACGATTCTGTCAGAGATACCCATGACTTCAGGCATCTCGGAACTGATCACGATGATGGCCTTGCCTTCGCCTGCCAGCTTGGACAGAAGCTCGTGAATCTCGGACTTGGCACCGACGTCGATACCTCTGGTGGGTTCGTCAACGATCAGGAGATCCGGCTTGGTCAGAAGCCATCTTGCGAGCAGAACCTTCTGCTGGTTACCGCCTGACAGGTTCATGATACGGGTCTCCCATGTAGGAGTCTTGGTGCGGAGCTTGGTGTTGTACTCCTCCGTATCCTTGAGCATCTGCTTGTTGTTCATGGGCATACCATAAGCACCCCAGTTGGCAACTGTCGTGTTGTCCGTAATGGAGAGCAGGCCGAAGATACCGTTGCCGCGGCGGTCCTCGGTCAGCAGACCGATCTTGTTGTCGATGGCATCACGGGGAGACTTGATATTGAGCTCTTTGCCGTTCAGCCAGATCCTGCCGCTGTCTTTCTTGCGCATGCCGAAGATCGTCTCCATGGTCTCGGTACGGCCGGCGCCGACCAGACCTGCGAATCCGAGGATCTCGCCCTTGCGGACCTCGAAGGAAACATTCTTGACCTGCTTGCCCGAATTGAGGTTCTCGACCTTGAACATGACATCGCCGATCGGGCAGGGAATCTTCGGGAACATGTTGGTGATCTTACGGCCGACCATCATCTCGATCAGCTTCTCGTTATTGAGATTTGCTGCGCGGTCGGTACCCACATAGGTGCCGTCACGGAAGACCGTGATGTCATCACTGATGCGGAAGATCTCATCCATTTTATGGGAAATATAGATGATCGCGACATTCTTTGCTTTCAGGTCTGCAATGATACGGAAGAGATCCTCGACCTCTGCGTCCGTAAGTGCGGAAGTAGGCTCGTCCATGATAACGATATTCGAATCATGGGAAACGGCCTTCGCGATTTCGACCATCTGCTGCTTCGCGACCGTCAGGTCTTTCATCTTTGCATAGACATCTACTTCGAGGTTGAGTTTCTTGAAGAGTGCCTCAGCCTCAGTATAGAGTGCCTTGTTGTCGCACATGAATTTGTTCTTCATGGGCTCGCGGCCAAGCCAGAGGTTGTCCGCGACAGTACGCTCAAGGACAGGGGACAGCTCCTGCTGGATCATGGTGATACCTGCATGGATGGAGTCCTGGACGCTCTTGAAGTGAACTTCCTTGCCCTTGTGAATAATGGTTCCTGCAGTGACCGGCTGCATGCCGATCAGGCATTTCATCAGAGTGGATTTTCCGGCGCCGTTCTCTCCCATCAGTGTGTGGACAGTTCCGGGACGGACCTGGAGCTCAACACCGTCAAGAGCCTTTACACCTGGAAAGTACTTACATATCCCGTGCATTTCCAGAATATATTCATCAGCCAATTTGTTTTACCTCCCCGTTTATAAAAATGTGGGTACCGGATGGACAGACCCGATACCCACCTTGTATGGTTTTGGAGTCAACCGCCTGATTTATCTGCGTTTATTGTATTGCCGCAAAATGATCAGTTACCTCATTTGCTGCAGTGCAGGTACGCAAATATTACCGATTGTCATAATCCGCTACGTTGTCAGGAGTAACTTCTTCGAAAGGAACCCAGAGGATGAATCCGGTCTCGTCAACTTCGAAGTTGGTGTTTGCGTTAAGAGCATCGCCGTTGATCAGGTTCAGTGCAGCTGCGACTGCGCCGCCGCCCTGGCCGTTGGGATCCTGGAATACGGACATAGCAAGTGTGCCGTCCTTGATAGCCTGGCGGCCGTCAGCTGTAGCATCGATACCGACGATCGGGAAATCGATGGTCTTGCCAGCCTGTGTGCAGGCCTCGATTGCGCCAAGAGCCATGGAGTCGTTGTTGCAGATGATGCAGTCGAATTCCTTGGAAGCGTCTGCAAGGATGTTGCCCATCTGGTTCAGAGCCTCGGTACGGTCATACAGGCAGCTCTTTGCATAGGTCTCGGTTGCGTTGATGCCGTTGTCGGCAAGTGCCTGGAGAACGGACTCGGAACGAAGAGTTGTGGAAGTCTGGCCTTCAATACCTCTGAGCAGGATGTACTTGATATCCTTCTGGCCCTTGTCATTGAAATACTTGGCAAGGAAGTCGCCCTGGAACTTACCGGAGGTATGCTCATCGGATCCGACATAGACAGCGTTCTCGTTCAGGATGGAAGTGTCATCCGGAACACGGTTAACGAAGACAACCTTCATATCGCCTGCTGCGTCAATAATGGACTGGCATGCGGAAGGGTTGATGGGGTTAACAATGATAGCCTTCTGGCCATCAGCTGCAGCAGCCTGAACGTACTGGATCTGCTTGGACTCGTCCTGGTTGGCATCCTGTGTTACCAGGTTGACGCCGAGCTCGCCGGCAGCCTTCTTCGCGCCTGCCTCGAGGGAGCTCAGGAACTCATCACGCTGAGACATGATCAGAGTGATCTTCTCGCCGCCTGCTGCTGCGCCGCCGCCTGTGCTGCCGGAATCGGAAGCTGCAGGAGCAGCAGAGCTGCCGCCGCCGCAAGCTGCCAGGCTGAGCACCATGGCTGCAGTAACAGCCAGTGTGGCAAACAGTTTCATCTTTTTCATAGTGTACCCTCCTTGATTTTGGGCAGACTTATTTAGCCTGCCAATGATTGGTTATCTCAAATTATACCCTTGCGTGCAGGTGCACGCAAGAGGTAAATTTTACTATAATCCGCACGCCTTTTTGGTGCATATTACCCAAAAAAATCTCGTTTCATTTCGTTTGCGTTACCGGTATCTTATACCAAAGTTACCGGTACCGTGTGCGTTTTTGTCTCTTTTTGTATTTTGCACGCATTTTTGCACGCATATCGTGTGCACAGAGTTCAAAAGAAAGGTCACGCACATTTTTTCCGGAGAATAAAACCGCGTTCACTCGCAAAACCCCGAACTTCGGCATCAGCAGATTGCACATTTGTGTACTTTCTCCCCAAGACGCTCTTTGTGCAAAATGCAGACTGACCGAGACTCTTTTAGGGCCCGCACGCATTTTTCACACATCACTTCACGGGTCATCCACCTTCAGGCTGCAGTCTTGCCGTCTCTATCCGGTCAGTTAATCCGGGCGTTTTTCCAAATTCTATTGGTACAGGGATTCCAACGGGGAAAAACGCCCTTTAACTGCCTTGCCCGATAAACAGGCAGGATAGGAGGTAACGAATTGCTGTGAATAAAATAATCATTCAACAACAAATTCATTCTTCATTTGTCGGCCCCGCCGTCAGCCGGCAGGGGATCAGGAGATGCGGCCGTCTGTAAAAAGACGGGAAATCACTTGCCCAGAAGTTCTCTCTCGATGATCTCTCTGGCTTCGGGAGCCTGCTTGTCCATCTTCTCCGGGAATCCGAAGTAGGATACGCATGCGATGGTGTCGCCGCCTACCTTGGGGGCGTCAGCCTTCAGCTGCCTGTTTGCGAAATCCATCTCGCGCAGTGTCTCGAAGATGCCGGGGAAGTCCACTTCGCCCTCGCCCATGGCGGTGTGCTGGTGGATGGTGACATCCGCTTTGCCGCGGGCATTGAGCCACGGCGGGTTGAGGATGTAACGGCAGTCCTTGGTCTGGTTGTAAGTGTCCGCGAAGAGGACGTGGGTCAGTTCGTCGCCGGCATACTTGAGCATGTGGCGGACATCGCCCTTGCCGTTGTCATAGAAGAAACCGTGGGATGCGCTGTAGACATAGCCCAGGTTGGGGGAGCGGAAGGACTTGACCAGATCGCAGGCCTCGTCGTTGAGCTCGCAGAAATCGTAAGGGTGGGACTGCACTTCGACACGGAGGCCTTCCTTCTCGATGATGGGAAGGAGCTCTTCCATGGAGCGGAACCACATGCCGTTGCAGATCTCCTGCTGGTTGGGATCGCCGGAGAATTCGGTGTTGATGACCGGAACGCCCATGTTGACGGCGATCTCGATGATCTTCTTCCAGTTGGCTACTGCGTGCTGTCTCTGCTCCTCAGTGGGGCCGGACCAGCGGTAGACAACGATGAAGGAAGAAATCTCTACGCCTGTGTCCTTCATAGCCTGGCGGTACTCCGCCTCACACTCCTTGGAGAACAGGGGGTGTTTGTAGAAGGGATTGATCCTGGGGTGGGGGGACTGCTCGATATATTTGTAGCCCCAGTCCGCCACCTTGTAGACCATGTCTTTGATGCTCATCTGCTTGGCGAGAACATCTACGTCAAATGCTACTTTCATTTAATGCTCCTTTCAGAAACACTCTGTCAGTCGTCTGGACAGAAAAACTCTGTCGGTTATCTGAGTCCGGAGATTCTTACCGGCTGAGAATCAGCCGTATCAGCGGCTGAGATCAGTCGCATCAGCGACTGATAGTCGCCTTAAGAGCATCGATGGAGGTCTGCAGGCCGGCGCCGACACTCATGGTCAGGTCTTCCATCTCGAGGGAGACATAGCCGTCGTAGCCGTTCATATGGCAGACAGAGAAGAACTCTTTCCACCACTGCAGGTCTCTGCCGCAGCCGACTGCGACATAGTTCCAGTTGCGCTGTGCGCTGCACTCGACAGGGAGGTTCTCAAGGATGCCGTCGATGTTGGCGTTGTGCTTCTCGATGCGGGCGTCTTTGCCGTGGACATAGAAGATCTTTTCGCCCAGAGCCCATGCTGCTTCGATCGGCTCCGCGCCCTGGATCATCAGATGGGAGGGATCAAGGTTGAGGCCCAGGACATCGGAATCCTCGCCGACCGCTTCGCAGAGCTGGTTGAATGTGCGGACGTTGTGGACCAGAGCTCCGGGGAACTCCTCGATAGCGATCTTCTTGACGCCTGCTTCCTTGGCGATGCGGCAGGTCTCTTTCCACCACTCACCTGCGACTTTCCACTGATACTTGACGCCTTCTGCCATGTAGTTGAAGCCTTCATACTCAGGCCAGGAAATGGTGGAGACGAACCAGTTGGGGGTCTTGTCGCCGGGGGCTCCTGCGGGAAGTCCGGACATGGTCACGACGGTGTCGACGCCCATCTTGCCGGCCAGGACCATGGTGTCGCGCATGGTCTTGGAGTGCATCTTGCCCATAGGTGTGTCGATGAGGGGGTTACCGGAGCAGTTAAGTGCGGAGATGGCAAGGCCTCTCTTTGTGATCTCGGCCAGGAATGCCTCGCGCTTTGCATCATCATTGATGAGTTCCTCAGCGGAAGGGATGAAATTGCAGCCGCCCCAGCCGCCTGCGGTCATCTCGATTGCATCAAGGCCGTATGCGACAACCTTGTCGAGCATTTCTGTAAAAGGGATCTTTCCGAAAACATCCGTGCAGATAGAAAGTTTCATTATTTTATTCTCCTTTTCTGAGTGGGGATTTGTAGGAATGGGGAGGAGGGAGACAGGGGACGGTTCTGTGTCTCCTCAGACAGGAGACACAGAACCGTCCCCTGTCTCCCTCCTGTCTCCTCCAGGAAGTTATCAAAAATATACAGATGTAGGGCTCTGTCATGCCGGCAGTGTTTAAAGATAGGAGAGAAGCACTGCCGGCTGACAGACAAGAGGGTAACTATCGTTTTGGCAGATCTGATATTAGTTCACGTCTACCCAGACAGCGCCGGCGTCAGCGGAATCCGCGCAGGCATTGATCCACTTGATGCCGTCGATACCGTGGTCGATATCGGGATAGACGAGGTTGTTCAGGGTCTCTTCGTCGCCGCGCTCCTTGGCGTCCATGGCGATCGCGAATCTCTTGTAGAGGTTGGACCAGGAATCGATGAGGCCGGTGTAGTGGAGGGCGCCCAGTCTCTCGTCTTCCAGGGCTTCGGGATAGAGGTAATCCATGGAGCGGATCAGAATCTGCTCGGGCTTGCCCTGTACCTGGTAGCGCAGCTCATCGGGATGCATGTCGTTCCACTCCAGGGAAGCCTTGGAGCCGACGATGCGGATGGTCTGGGAGGAGTGGTCGCCCGCGTTGACTGCGGATGCCCACATACGTCCGACCGCGCCGCTCTCATAGCGCATCAGGCAGTATGCGTTGTCCTCGAGGGGATAGCGGGAGCCGACGAAAGCCTGGCGGTCGCAGAGGACCTGTTTGAGCTTCTCATTAGGGCAGATCAGCTGGGACATGTAGTAGGTGTGTGTGGACAGGTCGCCCAGGACGAATGCACGGCCGACCTTCTTGGGATCCACGCGCCACTTCTGGCCTTCCGCCTTGACGTCGCCTTCGGGATCGCAGCCGAAGCCGTGTGCGTAGCGCAGGTCGATCATGTTGACCTTGCCGATGTCGCCGCGCTCGATCATGGCGCGCATCTGCAGCAGGAGTTCGAATCCGGAGAAGCCGTAGGTCACGCAGACGACTTTGCCTTTTTCCTCGGCCAGCTTCTTGATCTCAAGGCCCTGCTCGACTTCGAAGAAGAGGGGCTTCTCGCAGATGACGTGGAGGCCGGCTTCCAGGGCTGCCTTGGTCGCTTCATAGTGGAGGAAGTTGGGGGTCGCGATGTCGACTGCCTCGATGCCGTCGGGGCGCTTTGCCTCTTCCTCGAACATGGTCTTGTAATCGGGATACAGACGGTCGGGATCCATGCAGAGGTCGATGCCGAACTGTCTGCCGCGCTCAAAATCAACGTCGAATGCCGCTGCGGTAAGGACGAAGGATGTGTTGTCGCGCATAGCGCCCAGGCGATGCTTGTAGCCTACGTTACTGGTGGAGCCGCCGCCCACGATGCCCCAGCGGAAAGGTGCCCTTTTGATGATTTTCTGTCCGATATACATATCTGATCTCCTTTTTGAAAATTTGATTTTGCGCCGGACTGCTTCGAGCCGGTTCTGTGCCATGTTTGCTTTACTGTTTTCTTGCTTTGTCATTGGTCCCGCAGGACCGTGTCCCTGTTTTTTGTTGACAAAAAATTATCAGTTCTTGCTCATGAAATAACTCTGCTCTTTTTTCCGGAAATTTGAGCTTGTCAAAGCAAAAATGCACAAATACTGGCGTTACAGGAATATTTTTTTATGAAATATTACCCCCTTTTGCATGCCTATTTGTTTTTTTGCTAGGCTTAGTATATAATGGAAACCATCTTGACGAAATAGATGGATTTGCTTAAAAATTCATCAATCCTGCTTCTCATTAATCTTGCTTTATAATTATTTAATCCTGCTGTATATTTTTTGCAAAGTGTACAATTTTGAAGGTATTTATTGTTGATTTCCATAAATCGAAAGGTGGTTTTTTGTGAAAAGTGTTGACATCGGTGTTCTGCCAAATTCGATCTGTTTTTCGTTTACACCCCCGGAAATCGCAAGGAAACTCTACTTCTATCCAACCTGGTGCGGTCACTATTACTGCTCTTCGCGCTACTTTATGAGGAGAAACCACTACCCGCCGCTTCTGGTCCTATACATACGCAAAGGCGTTCTCAACGTAGAATACCGGGGAGAGATCCGACAGGCGCAGGAAGGCGACGTCGTTCTCCTGGACTGCACAGAGCCTCATTACTACCACGCGGAGAACAATCTGGAATTTCTTTACATGCACTATTCAGGTTCAAACTCGCACGAGATCACGCAGAGAATCATCGATCTCCACGGGTGGATCCTTCGCGGAGAGAACCGCGGCGCAGATGGAAATCTTGTGCGGGACAGCCGCAACGAGCGTGTCAATATCCTGCTGCAGGATATGGTCTATCTGTATGAGCGCAGTCACGCGGAGGGAATCTTTGAAAGTTCCATGCGCATCTACAGGCTGTTCGAGATTCTTTTATCTCCTACAAGGCAGGAGCAGAAAGAGGAACTGCCCATCACTGCAGCCGTGGAATATATCCGCGCCAATGTCGGCAAGCCCATCACCCTCGAAGAACTGGCTGGCATAGCGCAGCTCAGTCCCTACTACTTTTCCCATATGTTCAAGCGCGAAACAGGCTTCTCTCCCCTGGAGTATGTGATCAACACCCGAATCGAGCGCGCCAAGACTCTCCTTCTGACGACAAACATGACGGTGTCCGAGATTGCGGAGGAAGTCGGCTATTCCAACAGCGGAAGCCTCATCAACCTCTTTGTTAAAAAAGTCGGATCTTCCCCCGGCCAGTACCGCAAGAACCACAAGAGCCTGAAGCGCTAAGTGTTACTGTTTCGGAGGAAGATACCGTCCGGGAACCGGGGAATCATCCCCTGTACCTAAAACACAAACAATCAGATCTGCGCAGATCATGCTGCCCATAGCAGCAAAACAGGGCGCCGGCAGTTTTGCTTTCTGCCGGCGCCCCTACTTTTTGCGTTTATTCTTTTTGGAGAAGATTTCTATTTTGTAATAAGAAAATCGGGTTTATAAGCTTTCCTTGACAAGGATTCTCGCATCCATATAAACGATTTCGCGTTCCGACACGGTGCCGTAGACAAGATAATATCAGTTCACGTCTACCCAGACAGCGCCGGCGTCAGCGGAATCCGCACAGGCATTGATCCACTTGATGCCGTCGATACCGTGGTCGATATCGGGATAAACGAGGTTGTTCAGGGTCTCTTCGTCGCCGCGCTCCTTGGCGTCCATGGCGATCGCGAATCTCTTGTAGAGGTTGGACCAGGAATCGATGAGGCCGGTGTAGTGGAGGGCGCCCAGTCTCTCGTCTTCCAGGGCTTCGGGATAGAGGTAATCCATGGAGCGGATCAGAATCTGCTCGGGCTTGCCCTGTACCTGGTAGCGCAGCTCATCGGGATGCATGTCGTTCCACTCCAGGGAAGCCTTGGAGCCGACGATGCGGATGGTCTGGGAGGAGTGGTCGCCCGCGTTGACTGCGGATGCCCACATACGTCCGACCGCGCCGCTCTCATAGCGCATCAGGCAGTATGCGTTGTCCTCGAGGGGATAGCGGGAGCCGACGAAAGCCTGGCGGTCGCAGAGGACCTGTTTGAGCTTCTCATTAGGGCAGATCAGCTGGGACATGTAGTAGGTGTGTGTGGACAGGTCGCCCAGGACGAATGCACGGCCGACCTTCTTGGGATCCACGCGCCACTTCTGGCCTTCCGCCTTGACGTCGCCTTCGGGATCGCAGCCGAAGCCGTGTGCGTAGCGCAGGTCGATCATGTTGACCTTGCCGATGTCGCCGCGCTCGATCATGGCGCGCATCTGCAGCAGGAGTTCGAATCCGGAGAAGCCGTAGGTCACGCAGACGACTTTGCCTTTTTCCTCGGCCAGCTTCTTGATCTCAAGGCCCTGCTCGACTTCGAAGAAGAGGGGCTTCTCGCAGATGACGTGGAGGCCGGCTTCCAGGGCTGCCTTGGTCGCTTCATAGTGGAGGAAGTTGGGGGTCGCGATGTCGACTGCCTCGATGCCGTCGGGGCGCTTTGCCTCTTCCTCGAACATGGTCTTGTAATCGGGATACAGACGGTCGGGATCCATGCAGAGGTCGATGCCGAACTGTCTGCCGCGCTCAAAATCAACGTCGAATGCCGCTGCGGTAAGGACGAAGGATGTGTTGTCGCGCATAGCGCCCAGGCGATGCTTGTAGCCTACGTTACTGGTGGAGCCGCCGCCCACGATGCCCCAGCGGAAAGGTGCCCTTTTGATGATTTTCTGTCCGATATACATATCTGATCTCCTTTTAAAAAATGTGGTTTTTTAATGCCGGCCTCTCCAGTGCCGGTCTTACGTTCGCTGCACCTGTTTTTTTCAGTTTTTCATCGGTCCCGAAAGACCCGGTACTCATTTTTGGTTTGATAAAATTGTCAATTCCTGCTCTTTGAAGTAACGCTGCTCTTTTTTCCGGAAAATGGAGCTTTATCGCTGCAAAAATGTACAAGACCGGCCTTTCGGGAATCTATTTTCAGCATTTATTTCCCTTTTTTGTTTGCCGATTTGTTTTTTTGCTGTGCTTAGTATATACTTGAAATAATGGATGTAAAATAGATAGACTTGCTTAAAAATTCATCTATTTTGCTTGTCATCAACCTTGCTTCAAAGTTCATCAATCCGGCTGCGTATTTTCGCAGAAATCAGTGTTTTAAAAGGAGTTTTTGTCGATTGTCCCCAAAAAGAAAGGTGGTTTTTTGTGAAAAGTGTTGATATCGGCGTACTGCCAAATTCGATCTGTTTTTCATTTACACCCCCGGATATTGCCAGACAGCTCTATTTCTACCCGACCTGGTGCGGGCACTATTTCTGTTCCTCGCGCTACTATATGAAAAGGAATTCCTACCCGCCTCTCCTGGTCATCTATGTGCGCAGGGGCATCCTCAATGTGGAGTACCGCGGGGAGAAACGGCAGGCCCGGGAGGGCGACGTCGTTCTTCTGGACTGCACAGAGCCCCACTACTATCACGCGGAGAACAATCTGGAATTCCTCTATATGCATTACGAGGGATCCAACGCGCACGAGATCACGCAGCACATCATCAATCTCCACGGATGGCTCTTTCGCCGGGAGGACCGGGACGAAGAGGGGCGCTTTGTCAGAGACAGCCGCAACGAGCGTGTCAACATCCTGCTGCAGGATATGGTCTATCTGTACGAGCACAACCACGCGGAGACCATGTTTGAAAGCTCTGCGCGCATTTACAAACTGTTCGAAATCCTTCTCTCTCCCTCCATCCAGGAGCAGAAGGAGGAACTGCCCATCACTGCCGCCGTGGAATACATCCGCGCCAATGTCGGCAAGCCCATCACCCTGGAGGAGCTGGCAGAGATCGCCAAACTCAGCCCCTTCTATTTTTCCCATATGTTCAAGCGGGAGACCGGCTTCGCTCCCATGGAATATGTGATCAACACCCGCATCGAGCACGCCAAGACCCTCCTGCTCACGACAAGCATGTCGATTTCCGAGATTGCAGAGGAGGTCGGATATTCCTCCAGCGGAAGCCTCATCAACCTCTTTGTCAAAAAAGTCGGCTCCTCTCCCGGCCAGTACCGCAAGAGCCACAAGAGTCTGAAGCGGTAAATACAGTTTTGTTGACGCTCATATCATTATGATGATATAATATGACTACGCAATCACATCACTTGTTTAATGGAGGGTATTCTATGATCTCGATCAAAGAGACGATCCGTCCCTCTGCAGATCTTCGTAATCATTACAGCGAGATCTCCAGAAAATGCCGGGAAGAGAGAGAGGTCGTCATCATCACTGTAAATGGGAGAGGTGACACCGTTTCCATTGGCTATGAAGAATATTTACAGATGAAATCCCGCCTTGAACTGCTTGAGCTCCTCGCAGAGGCTGAAGAAGATGTCAGAAGCGAAAGAGTCGCTCCCCTGCAGACCTCCTTTGACGATCTGCGCGCAATGTTAAAGGGGGGATGAGAAACTTGTATACTTTACTCAGAACGGAAACAGCCGATTCCTGCCTTCGGAAAATCGTTCTCTTCATTGCGGAAAAATTAGGAAATGAAACGGCATTGGACAGACTGGACAGAATAGAGAGGAAAATTTCCATACTTGCGGAAAATCCTTATGCCGGCATAGATCCCCGCTACATGGTCCTGCGCCGGCAGGGCTTTAAAGTACTTATATTGGAAAAAGATCTGGTCTTTTACAAAATCAATGAAGCAGAAAAAATCGTCACAATCTATGCAATTACAGATCAGCGTCAGGATTATCTGAAAATCCTCAGAGGTCTGTAAATGTCTATGAATCAAAAACAGGCCCCTCTGCACTTTCCGTGCAGAGGGGCCTGTTTTTTTCTTGTGATACAGCCCGAGCGGGGGAGACAGGGGACGGTTCTCTGTCTCCTTTTCAAAGGGCAAATGCAGGAGACAGAGAACCGTCCCCTGTCTCCTGTCTCCCTTTCCCTTTTACAGTTCCAGACCCAAAGATCGGAGATCCTCAACGACCTCGTCGTACATCTGCTGCCATTCGGGCAGGGGCTCGATTGTCTCCATGTTGTATGCTTCGTCGAAGCATTTGCCGGGATTTCCGTCTTTCATCTTGAAAGCATGTTCATACTTGTCCACAAGGGCCAGGACGATCTCGTTGGCTTTGCTCCGTGTCAGTTTCATGCGGGCAACCGCCTTGCCGACTTGACCCATGAGGCGGCACTCCAGGCCGGTGCCGTGGGGCACGCGGCCGTTGGCCGCGCCGATTCCTTCCAGATGGCCGCCGCTGACGGTGACAACGATGGAGTTTGCCGCCACTTCATAGAGAAGTTCTTTGGTCATGGCACCGCTGGTAGGCCACAGGTCACAGACGATGATGGCGGGTGCATGCTTGGCAAAGGTCTGGCAGAGCACGGACTGCAGCCAGAGGCATCCGCGGGCTGTGGTGGCCACATCCGTGATATGGATGGGATGGCACAGATGATAGTCCGCAGCGGCGAAGAGGTTGGCCGCCATGATGGACGCGATCATGATCATACAGCTGCCCGGAGCGTCGCCGCCCAGGCCGCCGACCATAGTGCAGGCCAGGGAGGCATTTTTCATGCCGTAATCCAGGGAATTGGCTGTCCGCACCAGGTTTCCGTTGTCCATGATCAGTTCATTGAAGAGGGCCACCAGGTGGGAATCGCAGGGACGGAGCCAGCGCTCCGCCACGGCGGCCAGGTCGCCGACTTCCGTCACGGCACTCTCGGCAGCCAGAAGGCCCATGCCGGGTCTTCCGACCTTTTCCAGCGCCCTGTGCAGATATTCCATCTCACGCCTGACGGCAAAAATCTCGGAGGGCTCTCCGTTCTGGACTCCGTAACCGTCTACGTCCACCAGGGAGCCGCAGGTCAGAAGATCGATGACCGGCTCTTTGGCCACGCTCTCCACGATCGGATAGTAGAGCCTTTCCGGTGTGGGACAGCCGGGATTGCCGGCCCAGATCGCGGGGGGACGCTCGTCCTCGACCTTGCGCGCCACAAGAGTATAGGCATCTTTTCCCTCTCCCATGGTCAGCTCGGTCTTCATGTTCCGAAGCCCCTCGTCGATCTCCTCCGGCGAAAGCTGCATGATCCTGCCGGTAGTCATGTTGTAAATACCGGTCCTGATCAGGAGTTCCCTGGCTGCCTTGAACATGTCCGCAAAAAGAGCGTCGTCCTCCGGGATCAGGACTTCTCTGTCCCAGTCAAACTCATACTCTTCCACCAGGTCCATGACATTATCGATGATATAGTCCATGTCCCAGTCGCTTTTGTCGACCTTTTTTCCCGTTTTTCCACGTTCAAAAAGATCCAGGAACTTCCGTGTATCCATACAGATCATTCTCCTATCGTTATAAATTAACAGTTATACAGATTATTCGCCGATCTTCCAGGATGTGGTGACACCTTCCACAAAGAAATTCTGGAAGATGATGTCTTCATCCGACATCACTTCGCCGTCAGCGACCAGAACGTTGCCGGCATTGTCCTTGAGCTCGCCCGCAAAGACCTGGACTTCGCCGGACTGGATCTTCTCCTGCAGAGCGGTGACTTCCGCGACAACTTCTTCGGGAACGAAAGCGGCAAAGTCGGAGAGTTTGGAGCAGTCGCCGCCCCAGTAATAGAAATCGCTGGTGGAAGCTGTGCCCTCGGCCGCATTGATCATAATGTTCTTGAAAATGGGTGCAAAATTCCACATGTGGGAGACCAGGACTGCCTCGGGAGCCAGCGCGGACATGTCATTGTGGTAGCCGACGACAAAAGCGCCGTTCTTCTGGCAGGTCTCGGGAATAGCAGGGGAGGAAGCTTCCATACCCATGTACTTGATGCCGGCGTCAATCAGGGACTGAGCACACTGGGTCTCTTTATCAATATCGTACCAGCTGTCCGCGGAAGCGACACGCACGGTTGCCTCGGGATTTGCGTACTGGGCACCCAGTGCATAGGCGTTGATGGCGGTGCGGACGGAGAACTCGTTGAAGGAAGCGGAGAAGCCGAGCTCAGGATTTGTGTCCTTGGAGAGGAGCTCGCTGGCATAGCCGGCCAGGAACATGCCTTCATAGCTGCGGATCTCATAGCCGATCAGGTTGTCAACCTTGTTGCCCCACTGTGCAAACAGAACTTCCGGATGCGCGGCAGCGATTTCCGGCAGGTAGGAAGCGTAGCCGGTAGATGCGCCGAAGATCAGGGTGCAGCCTTCATTGATCAGCTCTTCCGCGGCTGTCTGTGTGGTCGCCTGGTCGGTGTCGTCAATGGATTCAAGAACGATCAGGTTCTCCTCCGGAATGCCCAGTTCCTTCATTGCAGCGACTATGCTCTCGTGTGTCGCCTGGCACCAGCCGCCGTCATCTACGATATAGGACTCGATCTCACCGATCTTGAGGCTGGAGAAATCAGTGCCTTCAGCAGGCGCCTGGTCCCTCTTGTCCTCACCGATCAGGTTGATGGCAGCTGCAGTTTCTGCCGCCGCTACAGCCGCAGTTTCTGTCGCAGCCTGTGCCGCAGTTTCATCTGCTGCAGCTTCCTCTGCAGGAGCTGCGTCTTCTGTCGGAGCTTCTGCCTCAGCCTCTGCTTCCTCTTTTACAGCTTCTTCCGCCTCCGCAGTCTGCTCAGCGGTTCCCCCTGCACTTTCGCTGCAGGCTGTCAGAACTGCTGTCGCCAGTACAGCCGCAAGACAGATGGAAATCAGTTTCTTCTTCATGTTTTCTCCTTTCTGAAAAAAGAATTGCTTATTAAGAATCCTGAGAGTCTCCGCAAGCGCAGCCTCCCCGGTTTTCTTTTGAAAAAAATCTGCTGACTCAATAATGAAGTCACGAGAATACACCGGTTTTATTTTCGGCCCCCTCGCTCTTTGTCTCCTCCGGGCATGCCGTCCATAAGCGAGTAGGCACAGAGTTTTTTATCCCCTTTACCGCTTCTCGCGGTCATAAGGGATCGTCAGCGCGGCAGGGGCGGCCGACCGCCGTCCGCGGAAGTTTCCGGTGGTAAAGATCAGGGCTATGATCGTCGCCACATAGGGCAGGGCGGAAAATACCTGGGACGGAACCTGGGGGAAAACCGTCTGCACATCGATCCCGATGATGCTGATCGCGCCGAAGAGCAGGGCACCGAATGTTGCTGTCAGGGGATTCCAGGCCGAGAATACGACCAGGGCAACTGCGATCCAGCCCTTGCCGCTCGTCATGCCGTCGCTCCAGAAATTGGTGTAGGCAAGGGACACGACTGCGCCGCTGACCGCCGTCATAATGCTTCCGAAGGTGACATAGGCGTAGCGCAGGGCAAAGACATTATAGCCCGCCGAGTCCAGTGCTGCCGGATTCTCTCCCAGCGCGCGCAGGATCATGCCCGCGCGGGTCTTGTACAGATAGATCATCGAAAGCGGGATGATCAGGTACATCAGGTAAACCAGGATATTCTGATCAAAAAGAGACGGGCCCAGGACCGGGACCCGGGAAAGCACGGGGATCGCGATGGGCTCAAAGGCCAGATTGGCATTGACGCCGCTGACACCCTTTCCCAGGAAGCCCGAGAGGCCGGTTCCGAAGGTCAGCATAGCCATGCCGGAAACAGTCTGGTCCGCCTGCATGGTGACTGTCAGGAAAGAAAATACCAGTCCCAGGGCGGCACCGACCAGGATCACGACCAGCATGGCCAGCACAAGGTTCTGCCGGTAAACAGCGACCATGTAGCCGGACACTGCTCCCATGAGCATGATTCCCTCCAGGCCCAGATTCATGATCCCTGCCCGCTGCGAGAAGATTTCCCCGACCGCCGCGTACAGAACCGTGGCTGCATAGACCACCGCCGTGGATATGATTGAGATCAATAATGTTGTGGACATATCATCCTCTCCAATTTATGTCTTATATCGTCAATGCCTGCGCACAGGTGTGCTCCGGCAGGCTGTAAACAGTCACTTTATTTCTTCCTGCCGACAAGCTCATATCGATTGAAAAATTCTCCCGCCACCACGAAGAGCATGATGGTTCCCTGAATCATCGTGGCCACCTGGGAAGGCACTCCGATCAGCTGGACCGCGACCGCGGAGATCTGCAGGGCTCCGAAGAGGAATCCCACAAGCAGGACAACCAGGGGATTGAGGCCCGCCAGGAAGGCGATGACGATTCCGGTGTAGCCGGCGCCGTTAGGCAGGTTTGCCTGCACTCTGTGAATAATACCGGCAACCTGGGCAAAACCGGCCAGACCCGCGATTGCCCCGCTCGCGCACAGGACCAGTAAAGTGGCCTTTGCGACGGACATGCCCGCATACTGTGCAGCCCGCGGACTCTGGCGGATGACTTCCATCTCATAGCCCCAGGTCGTCCGTGTGTGGAAAAAATAAAGGAGGACCGCTATGGCGATCACAACCAGAAGGACCGAATTGATGCCGCTGGATCCCAGATCCGGAAGCCAGTATTTCTCCCTGATCGCACGGGTCTGCGCCACCATCTGGTTGCGCTCTTTCCAGGGACCGTACATCAGGAAATCCATCACGTACAAAAAGATATAGTTCAGCATCATGGTCAGGATCGTCTCATTGACGCCCCACTTTGCCTTGGGGAAGGCCGCGATCAGTGCAGCGAGCGCTCCGCCCAGCATTGATACCAGAAACATGCAGAGGATTTTCAGAGGAGCCGGCATGACCGGTCCGTACAGGGCAAAGCCTATACAGAAGAGAGAGCCGAGCGCGTACTGCCCGTCCGCGCCGATATTGTTCAGATTCATCCGGTAGCCGAAGGACACCGCAAGTCCCGTCAGCATCAGGGGAATACCCGCCTCGATACTGCGCGTCAGTCCGCTGTAGGAACAGACCGTTTTCATCATCCTTGCGTAGACAGCCAGGGGATTTGAGCCGACAGCCGCCAGCAGAAATCCGCAGAAGACAAAGGCAAGCAGCACAAAAATGACCGGTGTCAGGATCCTCCTTGCCATCGATACTGAATTTCTTTTCCGGAAACGCAGATTTCTGATCATTTCGTTTCCTCCCGTTCTCCGGACATCATCCGTCCGATCTCCTGGAAATCCGTCTCTTCAATAGCGCGGATTCCCATCAGTTCTCCGTCACACAAAACGCCGACCCGGTCGCACATGGCAAAGATCTCCTCCAGTTCTTCCGAAATAAAGACGACCGCGGCGCCCCTGCGGCTCTGTTGGCGCAGGATTTTGCGAATCGATTCGGCCGCGCCTATATCCAGTCCGCGGACAGGATAGGCTGCGACGATCAGGCGGGGGTCACCCGAGACCTCCCGCGCAAACAGAAGCTTCTGCTGGTTGCCTCCGGACATCAGACCGACCGGCAGATCCAGTCCGCCGTGGCGGATATCAAACTGCCCGGCATAGGTCTTTGCGTCATCGCGCATATTCTGTTTCTGAAGAATGCCGCGGCGGCTGTAGCGGTCTGACTCGTAGGATTTGAGAATGATATTTTCCGTAAAGGTCAGCTCCGGCACAAGTCCGGTCTGCAGACGGTCTTCGGGAATAAAGGCAATGCCTTCCTGAATGTGCTGCTTCATCGCGGCTTTCGACAGATCCTTTCCGGACAGCAGAATCTTTCCCTCTGTCACCGGACGGAGCCCGGCTATGACTTCCGACAGTTCCCTCTGTCCGTTGCCGGCCACACCTGCGATTCCGAAGATCTCTCCGGCGCGCACCGACAAAGTGATCTTCTTCAGGGCCGGAAGCCCTCTGTCGTTTTTGGCAGAGACCTCTTCCATGAAAAAGACCTCTTCTCCGCATACATGTTTCTGCCCTTGAGCTGCGCCTTCTGCAGCAGCAGGAGAGGTTTGCCGAAGCCCCTGGACAGGCTCTTCAGAAGATGTCTGCAGACCAGCCTTCGCAGCCTCTTTCCGCGCCTCCTGCTCCGGATCCTGCACGGGCCTCTGTTCGGTTTCCGGCTCAGAGTTTTGCCCCCGCTCCTGTTCCGGCAATGTGCGGTCTCCGACAATGCCCCTTGTCAGGCGCTCGACATCCGCCTCAGAGGCAGGCATGGTATCCTCCACCCTGCCGTTTTTCAGGACCGTGATCCGGTCGGCATTCTTCATGACCTCATTCATCTTGTGGGAGATCACGATGACAGCCTTCCCGCTGTCCGCCATCTTTCGAAGGGTGTCGAACATGCTCTGGGCTTCCTGCGGCGTCAGGACAGCGGACGGCTCATCCAGGATCAGCACCTCCGCTCCCTGGTGCAGGAGCTTAATGATCTCCACACGCTGCTGCTCACCGACAGACAGCTGCCAGACATAGGCCTCCGGAGTCACCTGCAGGTTATACTGCCCGGAGCACTCCCGGATCTCCTTCTCCATTTTGTCACGGTTGAGGAAAAAGGATTTTTTGCCCGAATATAAATAGACATTCTCCGCCACTGTCAATGTCGGAATCAGACGGAAGTGCTGGTGCACCATTCCGATTCCCAACGCGACAGCATCCTTGGGCGAATGAATGTCCCTTTTTTGTCCCTTATACCAGATTTCTCCCCCGTCCGGCCTGTAAATGCCGGTCAGGATATTCATCAGTGTACTCTTACCTGCTCCGTTCTCCCCCAAAAGCGCATGAATCTCCCCGGAATAGACGGAAAGATCGACATCCCGGTTTGCAGTCACGCTGCCGAATGTCTTTGTAATGTGTTTCATCTGAAGAACGGGATCCATCTCTTTTTTCATGAAATACCTTTTTGTAATTTCTGTCTCCAACCCCTGCGCCATGACGATTATACATTGTTTCGTGAATGAAAAAAAGCCTTCTGCTCATTTTCTTCCATATGTATTGCCGGAGGTGTTGCCAGGCTGACAGACCGCATGGTACTCTGGGAGAAAGGGGGGACAGGGACAATGACATTACCTGAAATTAGAATTCTGATCGACCAGGTGGATCCCGAGATCCGCCGCCTGCTGATGAAGCGCATGGACTATTCCGCCCTTGTGGCCGAAGCAAAGCTCGCCTCGGGCGATACGGCCGTCTACCGCCCCGACCGCGAAGAAGCAGTCCTGGAGGGCCTGGGCAGAGAGGTGCCGGAAGACCGCCTGCCCGAATATCTTTCTGTAGTCAGGAAGATCATGGAGGCAAGCCGCATGTACCAGTACGATCTGATCTATGACCGCCTGGAAGATCCGCTCGGCCCCCTCCTCAAAGGGATCAATATTCCCGAGGACTGCCGCCTTGTCACGGTCATGCTGTCAAGACCTGACCGGCCCGGTTCCATAGCCGCCGTTCTGAGCATGATCGGAGACTGCGGATTCGATATGGAGCTGCCGGAGAGGATCGTAGGGGATCCCCGCTCAGGCATGGCCGCTTTCCGCCTGCAGATCCGCGGGGATCTCAACGAGACGCGTATGAAGAAGCTCATCTTCCGGCTGTCCGGAGAGTGCGAAGATTTCCGCATTCAGGGCTGTGCCGGCTGCAGCCCTGAAGAGAAATCCGCAGAGTGATATCTCCCCCGGATTTTCCGAACCTTTCAGACCGAGATCTTTCCGCAATACATCCTTCCGCAATGCGGCATTCAGCAATACATCCTTCCGCCGGCTAAAGGATATCCGCCGGACATCTTTCAGCCGTATATCTTTCTGTGGACAAAAAAACAGCCATTTCGCGATTTCTGCGAAATGGCTGTCTGTCGTTTTTTTCTTTATACCTGAAATCCTTTGTATCTGAAATCCGGTTTTTATTCTCAAATCCGGTTTATATTCCTTAAATCCGGTTCTTTGATCGAATGCCGGTCCTTTTCTCAGATATCCTGGGTGTATGCCTTGTAGATATAGCCGTTGCACTCGCCGCCCTTGGGATCGTAGATCCAGAGTTTGTACCAGAGGCCGTCAGTGGTGATGCCGTCAACTTTCAGCTTATGGCCGTACTCATAAGACTTGGCGATCTCGCCGTTAGGTGTGTATCTGCAGTTCAGGCTGTCCGCTGTTACTTTTACCCATTTTGGAGTGATACCGTAGACACTGAAGGAACTCACTGCCATGCCATCATTTCCGCCGGCTACCTCGGCCAGTACTTCTTCGCTTAATTTCTTCTCGTTCAGTTCGCTCATGATGTTTTCCTCCTTATATAAAGATTGTATCTGAATTTCATTTGCGGTAAGCAGCGGGTGATTTTTGGACCCGTTGTTTTCTTTTGATGATGTAACTATACCAGACCCCCTGTCACAAAACCGTCACACAGAAGAAGTTTTTTGCACGTTTTTTGCATTTATCAAAAAAACAGGCAAAAGGTCTCCGGGTCATACCGGTCTGAACTATTCACCAATTGCAA
>CAMKEX010000001.1 GCA_946411695.1 uncultured Lachnospiraceae bacterium | reverse complement strand
AGGATCCGAGAGGGCAATTCCCAAGACGTCCCACCACTATGGTGATTGGACGACTACCAAAGAAGCCACCTGCACCGAGGCAGGAAGCAGGGAGAAGGTCTGTGCCGACTGCGGGGACAAGGTGATCGAGACCATTGCTGCAACGGGTCACAGCTATGGGGACTGGACAACCGCCAAAGAGCCCACCTGCACAGAAGCCGGCAGCAGGGAAAAGGTCTGCGCAGCCTGCGGAGACAAGGTGACTGAGGCCATCGCCGCAACTGGCCACAAGTGGGAGACAGACTACACGGTAGACAAGGAAGCAACCTGCAAGGAAGAGGGCACCGAGTCCATCCACTGCTCTGTCTGTGACGCAGTCAAGGAAGGCTCCGAAAGAGTAATTCCCAAGACATCCCACCACTATGGTGATTGGACGATTACCAAAGAAGCTACCTGCACGGAAGCAGGCAGCAGGGAAAAAGTCTGCACAGAATGTGGAAACAAGGTGACTGAGGAAATCCCTGCGGCGCATCAGTGGAAAGACACATATACTGTCGACAAAGAACCCACAGAAACAGAAGAGGGATCCGAATCCATCCACTGCGCCGTCTGTGACGCAGTTCAGGAGGGCTCCGAAAGGGCGATTCCGAAGACAACTCACCATTATGGAGATTGGATAGTCGCAAAGGAAGCTACCTGCACGGAAGACGGAAGCAGGGAAAAGGTTTGCGCAGACTGCGGAGATAAGGTCACCGAGGTCATCCCTGCAACAGGCCACAAGTGGGAGACAGATTACACGGTAGATAAGGAAGCAACCTGCAAGGAAGAGGGCATCGAGTCCATTCACTGTGAAGTCTGTAACGAAGTTAAGGAAGGCTCTGAAAGGGCAATTCACAAGACAGCACATAAATATTGCGACTGGACAATTACCAAAGCGGCCACCTGCACCGAGGCCGGCAGCAGGGAAAAGATCTGCACAGTCTGCGGAGACAAGGCGACAGAGACCATCGCCGCAGCAGGTCACAAGTGGAAGACAGAATATACAGTCGACAAACAGCCCACAGAAACAGAAGAGGGATCCGAATCCATCCACTGCGCAATCTGTGATGAGATCAAAGAGGGCAGCCAGAGATCCATCCAGAAGATCAATAAGGCGAAGCAGCAGATCACGGCTAAGGCAGCGTCCACTCTGGAAGTCGGCAAGACAACGAAGGTGACCCTTACGGGAGCGAAGGAGACACCCGCATACACCTATAGGTCCTCCAACAACGCGATTGCCACGGTTTCTTCCAACGGCACTGTGACCGGCAAGGGTGTGGGAACGGTTACCATCACCGTATCATTTTCTGAGACGAAAAATTACCAGGCTGGGTCGGCAAGTGTAAAGATCACTGTCAAAAAGGTGCTGAAGAAACCCGGCAACTGCCACTTCGCCAAATGGAATAATTCCAAATACACCGGCTGCCAGATTGCCTGGAAGAAGGTGGACGGTGCGGGTGGATACCAGACCCTTCTGTCCTGGACAGACGGCAGTCATGCCAGCTCTACGATCGTGAAGGCAAATGTCCTCTACCGCAACTGCACAGTCCATCCTCAGCATGTCAGCCAGATGAAGGTAAGAGCATTCTACATGCTGAACGGTCAGCGCATTTTCGGACCCTGGTCAAATATTGAATACATCACACCTTCACCCGCAAAGCTTACCACCAGGAACACGAGTAAAGGGACCAGCCTGAAGATGAATATCAGCTGGAACATCATCTACGGCTGCAACGGATATAATGTATTCCTCACAACAAATCCGAAAGGAACCTGGTACTGGAACCAGTCCACTGCCACAAAGGCGGACGCCACCGGCGCGGTGATCACTCAGTACAGAGGATCCAAGCTCAAAAAGAACACCAGGTATTATGTCCGCATTGTCACAAGAAGAAAGCGCAACGGCGTCTTCTGTACTGTGCCCATGCCTTCTGCCAGTGCGAACATCGGATCGTTTATCATAAAATAAGAAGATAAATATACTGTTAACTGTTAATTAGAGAAGGACCTTTTCATTAGGAGAGTGTCATTGAGGGGCGGTTCCGGAACAATCAGAACCGTCCCTTTTACATGTCCCGGAACCGTCACGTGTCCCGGATCGTGTCCCGGAACCGTCTCTACCCGCCTGGGACAAGCAGAAAGGTCCCTTCCCGGTGCCCCGGGCTGTATTCCGGTACTTGCCGGGCTGTATTCGGGTATCTTTCGGGTAATTGTTAATTTTTTACCCCTAAATAGATAAGATTAGGGTATAATAAAAACAGCGGTGCAGTCTTCAGATCGAGCTGTTCCGGAGCAGTATTCATTCGTCTTTTTGATGGTATTTTACAAATAGAAAGGGGTAGGTTATGGACTTTGAACAGGCATTAAACACGATCCTTCCGGGTAAATACAGGCATTTCAAGGGCAAAGAGTACGAGGTTCTTTATATTGCCAAACACAGCGAGACTTCAGAGCCGATGGTGGTCTATCGCGCCCTGTACGGAGATGAGGAAGTCTGGGTGAGGCCTGCAGCCATGTGGAATGAGACAGTTGAAATTGATGGCACTGAGTATCCTCGTTTCAGCAGAATCGCTGATGCGATCCACAACTGGGATGATGCATAAACGGCAGTTCAAACGAACAGAATAATGATAATCATTCCCGGTGGGCCGGGCTGGGTCCCGGCGCCAAGAATAATTAGTTGCATCATGGTGGGAAAACAAAGTAAACAGTCACGGGGCAGAAGTATCTGCCCCGTCTTTTATCATGAAAGGTACTTGTCACCAAGGGAAAATGTAAATTACCAATGGATATATTGGTTCTCAAAAATAGATTTTTGTTACTATTGTAAGATGTATGAGGTTTTCTTGTTAAAAGGAGATTGAAGATGCGTAGCTACAGGCCGACATACCATGCAAGTGTTCAGTCCGGCTGGTCGAATGATCCGAACGGAACCATTTATTATGACGGAAAAGCACATCTGTTTTTTCAGCACTATCCGCACAAGGCTGAGTGGGGGACGATGCACTGGGGGCATTTTACCACCAAAGATTTCATAAAATGGGAGAACCTTCCTGTCGTGCTGGTGCCGGATCAGGATTATGAAGTGATCTGCGGGTGCTGTTCCGGCAGTACGATTGAAAAAGACGGTGACCTGTGGCTGATGTATACAGCAGCTCAGCCGGAACGGCAGCGGCAATGTCTTGCTGTTTCCACGGACGGCGGTGTTCATTTTGACAAAAATCCTGATAATCCGATCCTGACGTCAGGTATGTTGGATCTGGAGGTCACAGAGACGGACTGCCGGGATCCCAGGCTGTTCCGTATCGGCGATGATTTTTATTTTATCGCTGGTGCGCGTGTCCTGACCAGGGAAGAACTGGCGGCTGCAAAAGCCGCACAGGCAGCCGGGGCAGAGCGGACTGCAGGGATATCCCACGCACCTTCAGGAAGTGTCTCCGGCAGCAGCGTTGATCCGGATGATCCGGGGGTATCTCTGCAAGAAACGGATTTTGTGTCCGGCAGCAGCACCGAACTGCAAATACATCCGGTTTCTGCCGGTTCTCTTTCCGGTGCGGAAGAGGAGGAGAAGGAGAAGGAGGGATATGGGAACCTGATTCTTGCAAGGAGCAAAGACCTGTTTCACTGGGAATATGTCGGTCATCTGATTGATGAGGACACCGAGGGACAGATCCCCATGGCCGGGGAATATTTCACACTGAACGGTGTCTACGAATGTCCTGATTATATCTGTATGGACGGTAAGGAGGTCATTCTTTCCAGTCCTCAGAACCTTCCCCGGATGGGAAGCCTTTATCAGAATGTCCACTCCGGTATCTATCTGATCGGCGAGCTGAATTTTGAGACCGGGCGTTTCAGAATCGACAAAATCGGTGAAGTGGACAGCGGATTTGACTTTTATGCCGCCCAGACACTCCGTATGCCGGATGACCGTGTCATCATGATCGCATGGAAGGAGATGTGGGACCGCAACTTCCCGACCCGGGAAGAGGGCTGGGCGGGCACCTATACACTGCCCCGCGAACTGTATGTCGAGGGGGATACTCTGATCCAGAGACCGGTCACTGAGATAGAAAACTATCGCTGCAACAAGGTCACCGCCTCATCCCTTGAGGCAGACGAAACCAGTGTCTGCATAGATGGGATCGGCGGCAGCACCATTGAACTGTCGGTCACCATTGAACCGGGCACAGCTGCAAGGGCGGGGCTGAAGCTGTTCTGCGGCAGTGAACACGAGACGCTTCTGTATTATGACAGAGAAACGGGTGAGATCGTATTTGACCGCACCAGGTCGGGTATTCCCTTTACCGGCCAGGAAGAGGATGTCCACCGCAGGGTCTGCAGCATCGGAGCGGTTGATGTCGTGGAACTGCAGGTGTTTCTGGATGTCAGCTCGATCGAGGCCTTTATTGACGGCGGCCGTCATGTCATGACGGGAAATGTCTACCCTGACCTTGATACAGATACAGGGGTTCAGTTCTTTGCGGAAAACGGCAAAGCCTTCTTCCGCAATATCGTGAAATATGACATAATTGTGTGAGGATTCCGCGGCGGGAACAGGGGACTGCTGTGACCGCACGATACTATGACGCAATAACCCTATGACCGGCAAGAGGCTGAGTTCCGCGAACATGACAGGAGACCGCTGTGACGGCAGGACACCCGGATTTGAAAGGAGAGCTAAAGAGCAATATGAGAATGAACCGCACTGAGATCAATACATTATCCGGCGACATTACAAAAGCAGATTTCGCAGATGCCATTGTCAATTCTTCTAATGAGGAGCTCTTTGGAGATGGCGGCATGAATGGTGCCGTTCATAAAGCGGCCGGCGATCAGCTGCGGACAGCCTGTGAGAAACTGGGCGGATGCAGGCCCGGAGAAGCCAGAATAACAGATGCCTATGCTCTTCCCTGCAAATATATTATCCACACGGTCGCGCCGGTATGGAAAGACGGACGTCACGGCGAGCAAAAGGTTCTGGAATCCTGCTATAAAAATGTACTGCAGATCGCTTCTTCCTGCGGGATCCGCTCCATAGGTCTTTCTTCGATCGGGACCGGCAAACGTAAAGTCCCTGTTGAAAAAGCGGCGGCGATCGCGGTCCGCACCGTCTTCTCCTTTGTGCAGGAGAACCCGGAGGCTTTTGACAGAATCACTTGGATCCTTTCCAATGATGAGAAGAAGAAAGTATACGATAATGCTCTCAGCCTGATGGAGGACGTTCTCAAGATCAGGGCGGAAGTGAATACCCCTGTCGAACCCGTCTTTCCGATCGGATACGAGAACAAGGTGATCCAGGTGCAGATGATCAAATGCCTGCACGAAGGCCACACGATCACTCCCGGAAAGGGACTGGCTGTCCTGATGGATGCGGAGGGCAGACGAAAATTCCATACATTCGGAGTGGGATACTGTGAGGAGTGCGGCCATTACTACACATTGCTCAGAGAGGCAGTGTCCATGAAGAAAGAGGGCGTTCCGCTCTGCAGAATGCTGGCCAAAAAAGATTACGAGAAGGAGTTTAAAAATCCCGCCTATTCGACCAATCCCCGCGCCCTCATGGAGCAGTACGGCTACACGATTTTTGACCTGGCAAATCTGAGTGACAAACAGAGGCAGACCATACTGGCCTCCCTCGTCGAGCACAGACTGATCAATGCCTCCGCCACTGTCGGTTATCTGGAGGATCTGATCAAGATCGGAAAGGATAATCCATTTGCCCGCATTGAGGAAGAAAACATCGAAAAATGGAAGACAGACAGAGACTTCCTCTCCCTCTACCAGGTGTGAGCTGATTGCGGAAGATGTAAGTAAACAAGGAGTCCTCAGGAAGAGCGGGACAGTCAGAACCGTCCCCGGCGTCTCAATTCTTACTTTAAAGAGGATGGCAAAATGACAGAGAAAAGAGCACGCAGAGGCAGCATGCGTGTGAAACTCACACCTGTGGGTATGTATCACTATTTCCGGCTTGTCTACCGGTCGGTGCTTTTGCTTGCAGTCCTTATATTGTATATCCGTTTCAGACTCGGCAAAGGCGGTTCGGGGGGTGAGATCACAGACCTTCTTGAGAGCAGACCCGCTGTCCTGATTGTCCTGTGGGTCGTCTTTACGGTAGAGATGATCCTGCGGTTTTTCCCTTCCAGGCTGGAAAGCCCCGGCTGTCAGAAGCAGTTTGCCCGAAACTATATACGTACCGGCAAGACGAGGATCCTGATTCAGGACAACAACGGCACCATGCTGGTGGCTCTGATCTGGATCTGCTTCAATGCCGTTTTCGGTGCCTTGTACATGTCCGGCATTTTTGATGACGGTATCATGATCCTGATCAGCTGCGCCTACTCCGTCTGCGATATGATCTGTATCCTGTTTTTCTGCCCTTTTCAGAGCTGGTTTATGAAAAACAAGTGCTGCAGCTCCTGCCGGATTTATAACTGGGACTATGCCATGATCTTCACGCCCCTGTTCTTCGTCAGAAAAACCTATTCATGGACTCTGCTGGTCATGTCGGTCATTCTGATGCTGCGGTGGGAGATCACATTCTATCTGCACCCTGAACGGTTTTCCCCTGTCACAAACGGGTATCTGCACTGTGAAAACTGTACGGAAAAACTATGTGCTCACAAGAAGCAGCTGCACAGCCTGTGGAAGGAGATTGAAAGATACACCGCAGAGCGGATCAGGTGGCTGGAAAAAAAGCAGTAGAGAGGCAGCTTTTTCGGAGGGGACCGGGAGATTCATGGACAAAATTTCTTCAAAACTGTAAATTTTTATGGGAGGACATCTTTTTACATCCGCTGAATGGTGGTACAATCCCATATTGACAAGAATTGATCGTGCTCATCCGGAGCATGGACAGAATGATGAAAAAGACGGAAAGGAACTATTATTATGGCATATTGTGGAAACTGTGGATCGGTAATTGCTGACGACGCAAAGTTCTGTGAGAACTGCGGGGCACCTCATATGCAGGCAGTCTCCCAGGCTGCACAGGATTTTCAGAGTGCAGCCGGTGATTCCGTTCATCAAAATCTGTTTTCAGCCGGCGACCTGCATACTGAATCTCAGCAGCAGAATGCAAACAGCGGTAGCCAGCAATCCCAGGAGACATACAGCTATGGCGACGGCCAGCAGGCCCAGACCCAGCAGTCCTACTCCTATGGCGGCCAGCAGCAGACCGGTCCTGCTTATGGATCCGGTGCATCCTATGGTCCGGCTTACTCAGCGGGTACTTCGGGACAAATCGGAGGACCGACTCCCGGTGTAGGTTTTGTAGAAGCGATCCAGACCTGTTTTTCAAAGTACGCAACCTTCGAAGGCCGTGCCAGAAGAAGTGAGTACTGGTTCTATACATTGTTTATTTGTATAGTGCAGGGAATCCTCGCTGTTCTGGGAAAGATCATCCTGGGAGCATCGCCTGAAGATGGGCCCAATATTTTGATGTCGATCTTCTCGCTGGCTACCTTTATACCTTCGCTTGCAGTCTTCTGGCGCCGCATGCATGATATCGGGAAATCGGGCGCATGGTTTTTCCTCAACCTGGTCCCCTGCGTCGGCAGTATCGTACTGCTGGTATTTGAACTGACAGACAGCCAGCCCGGAGAGAATCAGTTCGGCATGAGCCCCAAATATCCTGTCATCTGATCGGAATCTTCCGATCCTGCCGGAGAAGAGACTTTTGAAAAGATACTGGCAGAAGATTCTTCCGGCATATAATAAAATGGCCTGAAAAAAGGCGCTTTGAGTGACTTCAGGGTCTTTCAAAGTGCCTTTTTGTTACTTTATTTGTAACTATTCAGCTTCACCGGATTTTGGATCAAACCTGGTCGGGAAGCTTGCTCACCGGACAGGTTTGAGACATAATCCGGTGAAGGCCTGGGGGCGGAGCCCCCCGGACTTTCCACAGCGAGCAATGCCTGTCATTGCGAGCCGTGGAAAGCTGAATAGTTACCTTTATTTATATACCTATACGGATTTACATACCTATATTAATTTACCTGCCTATACAGATTCACCTGCTGCAAGGAGGTGGAAGAATTAAGATGTGCCTCTCTGAAAGTACTGCCCCCGGAAAAAAGCTTCCTGAGATAGGACTCCGTCTCTGCGGAGCCTGTAATCTGACCTATGACCGGGATGATCTGGTGCGCCGGCTGCCCGGCCTTCTGCCTGAGGCATCGTTTGTGACTGCGCAGAGCGGCATCCGATACGCCGCGCTGCTGGTGGTCCATGGATGTCCGAATGCCTGTACCAGTGAATTTAACCTGGCTGTTCCGGAAAACCGGCGTGTCAGGATAGGATCTCCGGAGGACCTGCCGGCAGCTGTGGAGCAGCTGCGCAGGATCATCCGGATGTGATAAGGAAAGCATTTACGCTGTTTACAGCCTGGTCAGCTTCTTCAAGCCTTTTACAGGATATCGATGTATTCGCCTGCCAGTGCTTTGTTCATGCTGCGGACAGCACAGAACTTGCCGCACATGCTGCAGGTGTCGCTGTGATCGTCTTCCGGACGGCGTGAATCGCGGATCGCCTTTGCGGTCACGGGATCAAGCGCGCACTCGAACTGGGCATCCCAGTCAAGGACGCGGCGTACATCGCCCATTCTGTCGTCGATGTCGCGGGCATGGGGATCTACCTTTTGTTTACGACGTGTATACCCACCGCAACCAGAATGACCGCAATAATATACTGGAGTCTGAGCTTTTCATGCAGAAGCAGAGCCGCAAAAATGACACCCAGCACGGGGATCAGGGCATTGTAAATGGCAATCTCGCTGATCGGATGGCAGGACAGCAGTGCGTTGTAAATGGCGAAGCACACTGCGGAGATGGTGATCAGACAGAGCAGGATAAAGACGCCCGCAGGTGTGAATACCCATGCAGTCCGGGGACGGATCACGAGAGCGGTCAGAAGCAGCAGAGCACCGCCGATCTGCATGCTGTATCCTGTCGCGCGGGTGATGTTCATTCTGCGGGACACGACTCTGGTGATCAGACCGCCCAGGGCTGTGCAGCAGGCATTGAGCAGGATCATGCCGTCTCCCATAAATGTGACGTCGGAAAAAAAGTCCGCGCCCGGCTGGATATTGATGGAGATGATTCCGGCTACGCCCAGGATGATTCCGAGAGCCTTCCTCCAGTTCATCCTGTCATCCGGGAAGATCAGGGTCGAGAGCAGGATCAGGATAAAGCCTCCCATGGAATCCAGGATCGTGGATCTGGCGCTGCTGTTGTATCCGAGTCCTATATAGGCAAACATGTAATGCAGGGCGGTGTTTACGATACCCAGCAGGACCAGCCAGGCGATGTCGCCCGAGCCGGTGATATCCGATTTTATTTTTTTGAAATGGCAGTAGAGCGTCACGGCAGTGCCGGCCATAAAAAAGCGGACGCCGGCAAACAGGATCTTTCCTCCCAGATCAGTGCCGTCAATCTGAAACTCCTGATAGCCTAGCTTGATCAGGGGATAGGCCAGTGACCAGCCGATCATGACGAAAACCGCCAAAAAGACCTTCATGCGTTTGTCCTGTAAAACAGAGCTGTTATTCATAATGTATTTCCTCCTGTACACAGCAAATGACATTGTAGCACAAAAGCCGGGAAAATCCAGTTCTTTCAAAAAAAAGTCATCCGGCCGAAATTCATTCAATAAGAGTCTGATTGCCATCTGATTACCATTGCTGTCCTCTGTCTCCCGTTTTTGACCGATTTGGGTTATAATAGAGCAGCAGTATCAGTGCCGGTGCACAGATATGCTGTGATTGCATGGGAGAAATCGCCGACAGGAAAGGTGTGCTTTTCACGCTGCGCATATTCTCCCTGCGGCTGCCGCTCATGCGGAAGTATGTGCGGGCGGCATGTAGAAAAAAATGAGCAAAAAGTGAGGATACCGGAAGATGAATGACTACATGGACTTACGTGATCTGCGTGATATTGACAATCTCTGCTGCCTGGGCCTTTTGTTTGCGGGAGGAGGCATAGCGGGATGGATTTATGAGATGCTTTTTTACCGCATCAACGACGGCATGTTTGTGGAGCGCGGGCAGGGCCTGGGGCCCTGGCTTCCCATCTATGGCTTCGGCTCTGTGTTCATCTGCCTGATTGCCGTACATTTTCAGAGGTCCAAGGCCGCTGTCTTTTTAGTGAGCGCGCTGGTCAGCGGTGTGCTCGAATACGCGACCGGCTGGGTCCTGTATACTTTCCTCGACGGTCTGCGCCTGTGGGACTACAACACGGAAATATGGAACTGGGGCAATATCGGCGGCTATGTCTGTCTGCGGTCGATCCTGCTGTTTGCCTTCGGAGGCCTTTTTCTGGTCTATATCGCGGTGCCGCTCATCAGAGGGCTGTCCCGGATGCTGCCGACGACCCTCTTCCGTGTGGTCTCCCTCCTTCTGCCTGTTCTCTTTCTCATAGATATCGTGGGCGGATATCTTCTGAAAATCTGGTGATCGGATTTATCTTTCATGAAACGTGAATGGAGTTTTGAAAGGAAACGGACATACGTATGGATAAGACTTTAGAACAGAGCATGATAAAAGACCTGGATTTCGAAACAACAAATGCGGCTCTGTTTGACTTTCTGGACCGCAGCCCCGTCCCCTTTTTTGCGGTGCGCAATATGAAAGAGGCTCTGGAGGCGGCGGGCTTTGTGCAGCTGCTGGAGAGTGAGCGCTGGGATCTGAGGGCCGGCTGCGCCTATTACGTAACCCGCAATGATTCCGCTCTGATCGCGTTCAGGATCCCCGGCAAGGAGTTTACGGGCTTCCAGATCATGGCCAGCCACTGCGATTCCCCTGTCTTCAAGATCAAGACAAATTCGGAGATCACCGTTGAAAAAAAGTATATCAAACTCAATGTGGAAAAATACGGCGGAGCGCTGTATGCCCCCTGGCTGGACCGCCCTCTGTCGGTCGCGGGCCGTGTGATCGCGGAGACGGAGGACGGGATCGAGACGAGACTTGTCAATATCGACAGGGATCTTCTGATCATTCCCAATCTGGCCATCCATTTTAACCGCGAGGTAAATGACGGATATCGCTTTAACCTGCAGAAAGACCTGCTTCCTCTTCTGGGGGAGATGTCGGATCATGCTGCCGCAGGAGGCGGGGAGAGAGAGACCGTCGATCCGGGCAGCCGCTTCCTTGACCTCATCGCCGAAGAGGCCGGTGTCAGGCCTGCGCAGATTCTGGATGCGGATCTCTACATCTACTGCAGGATGAAGGCAGCCCATGTGGGCCTTCACAATGAATATATCTGCAGCGGCAGGCTGGATGACCTGCAGTGCGCTTTTGCCTCTCTGCAGGGATTTCTGCGGGCTGAACCGGCTGAGAGCGTGGCAGTCCACTGTGTTTTTGACAATGAGGAGGTCGGCAGCGGCTCAAAACAGGGTGCCGGCGGCACTTTCCTCTATGACACCCTGCACAGGATCAATGCGGCCTTCGGGCGGACGGAGGAAGACTACATGCGTGCAGTCGCCTCCAGTTTTCTGGTCTCTGCAGACAATGCCCACGCCGTTCATCCCAACCACCCGGACAAGTCGGATCCGACCAACCGTCCCTATATGAACAGGGGGATTGTGATCAAGTACAATGCCAGCCAGCGCTATGTCACCGACGCGGTCTCTGCCTCGATCTTCCGGTCCATCTGCAGGAAAGCGGGTGTCCCCTTCCAGACTTTTGCCAACCGCTCGGATATGTTAGGCGGATCCACTCTGGGGCAGATCGCCCTGAGCCAGGTCTCCCTCAATGCGGTCGATATCGGTCTGCCCCAGCTCGCCATGCACTCCCCTTACGAGACAGCGGGCGCAAAGGACACTGCCTACCTCATCGAAGCTGCCCGCGTCCTCTTCTCCGGCTCTGTTCATAGCACAGGAGACGGCAGATATACCCTGAAGTTCGGGGAATGAATGTGACGGAGGACCTGCCGGGACCTGCGGATCCACGGCCGTGCATAATGAGCTGGCGGAGTGCTGTCTGGAGATACAGACTGCTGTCTGAAGCCGTTAAATAATATAAAAAGAAACTGTTGAGTTTTGACCGGAGTGGTTCTGTCCGGAGTAGTTTTGTCCGGAATGGTTTTGTCCGGAATGGTTTTGTCTGGAAAAGGGTTTGACCGGAAAGGTACAGAAAAGATGCTGCAAGGATGTGATTACAGGAAAGCGAGAGATGCCATGCTGGAACAGGTCGGACCTGTCGGAACAGAGACGGCTGCCCTCAGTGCCTGTGCGGGGCGTGTGCTTGCCCGGCAGGTCGTTGCCCGGGCGGATATTCCTCCTTTTGACCGCTCCCCTTATGACGGCTATGCCTTCCGGTCTCAGGATGTGGAAAATGCGTCGGAACAGTCCCCGGTGACCCTGCGGATCGTAGATTATATCGCGGCGGGAGACGTGCCGCATACCTGTATCAGGGCGGGAGAGGCGGCTCATCTGATGACCGGCGCGCCTGTTCCGGAGGGGGCGGATGCTGTGCTGCCTTTTGAGAGGACGCGTTTTACAGAGGAAGCGGTGACAATCGATACCCCTGTGAAGTCCGGTTCCAACGTGGTCTATGCCGGGGAGGATGTACGGAAGGGGACGATTCTGTGCAGCCCCGGAGTCCGCATTGATGCGGGACTGGCCGGTACCCTGGCGGGCCAGGGCATTTTTACCCCCTGTGTCTATAAAAAACCCCTGGTAGGTGTCATCTCAACAGGCTCCGAGATCCTGGAAGAGAACGAGGAGCCCTCACCGGGACATATCTATAATTCAAACCGCTATTCCCTGCAGGCTGCCTGTGAACTGGCGGGGTGCAGAACTGTCTATATGGGCACGGCCGGGGATGATCGGGATGTGATCGCGGGACTCATCGGGGAAGCTTTCCGGACCTGCGACGCGGTGATCCTGTCCGGCGGTGTGTCTGTAGGTGATTTTGACTGCACGCCGGAGGCCATGGTCCTGTCCGGCGTCCGGCTTCTGGCTCATGGCCTTGCCCTCAAGCCCGGTATGGCGGGAGCCTATGGTATTTATGACAGTAGCAATGAAAACGGTCCTTATAGCGGGGACAAGAGCTCTTATAGCGGAGAAAACGGCCCTTATAGCGGAGACAAGAGCTCTTATAGCGGAGACGGGAGCAGGGCGGTCCCTGTTTTCGGACTTTCCGGCAATCCGGCCGCCTGCATGACGGCTTTTTACGCAGTGGTCCTGCCGGTTCTTCGCAGGCAGATGGGCTTTGCGCCCGGGGCATGCCTGCCTCCGCAGATCCGTGTCCGTCTGTCAAAGGACTACAGCCGCAAAAACCAGTCTGCCCGTCTGCTGCGGGGGAAGGTGGATCTGACGGCGGTCGTTCAGGAAATGGAGATCACGGGCGGACAGGGCAACCAGGTCCTCAGCAGTGTGGCGGGCAGCAATGCTTTTGCGGAGATCCCGGCGGGAGAGACCGTGCAGGCACAGGAGACTGTCCATGCTTTCCTCATGGGGGAGTTTTGAGCGTCAGCCGGCAGGCATGACTGCGAGGAAGGTATGCGGGGAACGATTGCAGGGAATGCCGGAGAGGACTGTCAGCGGGGAAGATTTCCATAAACCCGGCGCGTTCTGGTGACTTCATAACAGCTGCTTGAGGTTTCGGAAGGCGTGGGAAATGAAAAACAGGGAAAGAGTATGGGGAAGATTTATATAGTCCGGCACGGAAAAACAGAGATGAATAAGGCCAATCTTCTGCAGGGGAGAAGCGATTACCCTCTCAATGAAGAGGGAATCCGGCAGGCCCAAAAGGCGGCAGAGCTGCTGCGGGATGTTCATTTTGATCATGTGTTCAGCAGTCCTCTGGGCCGCGCCCTGCAGACCGCTGCCATCGTTGTGCCGGCAGTAAAGCCTGTGGTCGATGAGCTCCTGATCGAGATGGACTACGGGCCTTTTGAGGGTACGGATCTGACCCGCCTTCCGGCAGAACTCATCACATTCTTCAGTGATTTTGTGCACAATCCGGCCCCGGAGGGGATGGAACAGCTGCCCGCTGTCGTGGAGAGAGCGGGGAGGTTTCTGGATAAGATCCGGCACCTGGAAGGCGATATACTGATCTCTACGCATGCCCTTTTGATGAAGGGGCTTCTGGAGTATCTGACACCTGACTCGGGCGGAGGCTACTGGTCCAAACATATCGGTAACTGCGCGGTCTATAGGGCGCAGCTCACCGAGGGCAGGTTTTCTGTACCTGAGGAACTGTTCTGACGGGGAGGCTCAGCTTTCGACAGCCCTCCTGACCACAAGTCAGATCCTGATGATGATCCCTTCCGACGGGGAGGTTCCGGTTCCTGAAGTCCTCCTGACCGTCAAAAGGAGTTTTCAAAACAAAAAAACGTCTCTTCTGTCATTGCGGCAGAAGAGACGTTTTTGCTGTAGTCAGCAGTTTTTTGACCTGATGCGGTTTTATCCCGGATGCATATTGATCCCGGATGCATATTTATACCGGATGCATAAAGTTTATCTTTTCACTGCCTCAGGCATCATTGAACTGGGGCAGGGCATTATTCTTGCGGTCGGAACCGGATTCGCCGTAGGCATTTTCAGGAAGCATATCGAAGTACTTTTTGCGGGATTCCTGATAGATACGGCTGTAATCTTCATTCTCGTGGCGCAGATCTGCGAAATAGGTGTGTTCCCGGCTGGCGACTTCGGGGCGGACACGGACGATGACGGCCTCACCGACGTTGGAACTGACATCCGCGATACGGATCATATCGGAGAGCAGGTTCTCGAAGTTGGGGTCGAGGAAAACGTTGCAGGTGCCGTGTCCCATGCGGGCCAGGTGGCTTTCCTTGAGCTCCAGGACCATGTCTGCGGCAACCTTGCGCAGGGGCTGGATCCGGTAGGCGGCATTGATATCGCGCTTTTTGAAGGCCAGTTCGGTCTCGTCCAGGATCTGCTTCAGGAGTGACATCATGACATCCAGATCGCCCATGGCGGTCACGGAAAAGGCCATGTTTTTATCTGCCAGACTCCGTGCGTTATCAGAGATATTGACGGCATGGTCGCCCAGACGTTCAAATTCCGTGAAGACTCTGTAATACTCGTCGAGGATGGCGGTGTGCTGGTCATCCTTGAGGTGGGGCAGCAGAGAGACCAGATAGGCGCTGATCCGGTCGGCAAACCTGTCGATATAAACCTCGTCCTCCTGGATCTCATTATAGATTTTTTCATCATAATCGGAGAGCAGTCCGTAAGCGAGGATGATATTCTTTTTGGCGAGTTGGAACTGTGTCAGAAGCAGGTCATAGCAGCTGTTCAGGGCGATCGCAGGCGTATTGAAGAAATTGGGGTTGAGGGCCTCGAACTTCTCCTGATATCTGTCGACTTCTACCGGCTCCTCCTTGACCAGGCGGTAGCTGAGCTTCTCCAGCAGCGGGATCACGGGGAGAATGAGCAGTGCGCAGACAATGTTGAAAAGTGTGTTGGTGTTTGCGATCAGACTGGAGTTGACCACCTGATTCCACAGACCGTCCAGAAATCCTGCATAATGCGCGATCGCGACTCCGATCAGGACATAGGCGGACTTGATCAGGTTGTAGGCGATGTTGATGATACCGACGCGGCGGGAATCCGGGCTGGCGCCGATGGAACATACGATGGCGGTTGTCACGCAGTCTCCCAGGTAGACACCGACAATGATGGGATAGACGCCGTGCCAGATCAGGAGGCCTGAGGATGAGAAGGCCTGCAGGATACCGATCGTGGCAGAGGAGCTCTGCAGAACGAAAGCGACGGCTGTACCGGCGGCATAGCCTGCGAGAGGATTCTCACCGATGCTGGCAAAGAGGTTCTGGATAAAAGGTGAGTCCGAAAGGGCACTCACTGCGGAAGTCATGTTGAGAAGTCCGGAAAAGAGAATGCCGAAGCCGATGGCTATGTTGCCGATCGTGCGGGCATTGCGGACCCTTTTGTCCATGCCCATGATCATGACGATGCCGATGATGAGGGCGATGGGTGCCAGCGAGGAGGGCTGGAAGATCTGCAGCCAGGAGCCGCCTGCATCCATATCGAGCAGTCGGATGATCTGGCCGGTGACGGTTGTACCTACGTTGGCGCCGATGATGATGCCCAGGGACTGCCGGAGTGTGAGAAGACCGGCGCCTACCAGGCCGGATGTGATGACAATGGTTGCTGTCGATGACTGAATGATCGCTGTGACGGCAACACCCAGAAGGAATGCCTTGAAGGAGTTGTTGGTCACGCGCTCCATAATTTGCTTGAGCGTGCCGGAAGAGCTCTCTTTGAGTCCGTCGCCCATCAGGCGCATGCCATAGAGGAACATGGCAAGACCGCCCAGCAGCGTCAATGCGCTAAAAAAATTCATGATTTCTCCTTTTGCCTTAATCAATAAGGCCCAATGAGGAAAGATTCCGATCGGTTTTCGGTATTTATGATGATGATGGAACCTGTCCCAATGTATTCATAATCGATGCTTATGAAAAATCATTCTTTAAAATAACAGCAAGAGCACGGAAGCGTCAATGGGAAAAAGAAGCAGGAATGTTATCTTTATGTTAAATTTATAAAACCGGCACGCTTTTTCTGTACGAAAACAGAAAAAATCAGGAAAAGAAAACTATGAATTGTAAAAATAAGTAAGAGAATAGTAATGCGCGGGTAAGATGCAGGAAAGGTAAAAAACAAGGGCCGGACCTTCTGGTCTTCTGTCACAGGCGCTTCAGCCGGGACCTGTGTATCATTTTTCCGGATTCCGGCGGTCTGCTGCAGTTTACGATGCGCCAGGCGCTTATGGTGTGCTGTGCCTGCTGCGGACGGATGAAAACAGTCTGGGAAAGTCATTCGAGGTGTGTTACAATAATTGCGGCACAGACGCCTCTGCTGAAGGCGGCCGACTGCAGAATGGATTCCGGGAGGATAAGCTCTATGGCAGCAAAAAATGATATCGATATTACAATCGGAGGCAAGACCTTTACGCTCAGCGGTGTGGAGAGCGAAGCCTATCTTCGTGAAGTCGCCTCTTATCTGAATGCGAAGCTGAAAGATTTCTCTGATGATGCGGCTTATTGGAAGCTGCCCAATGACATGCGCAATGTGATGCTGCAGCTGAACCTGGCAGACGATTATTTCAAGGAGCGCAGCCGGGCACAGGAACTCGAGGACCGGGTGCAGGAACTGGGAGAGCATCGGGACCAGGCCCTGCAGGAACTGGAAGAGATGCAGGCAGCTGCCCAGGCGTCGGCATCCAGGATCAGTGTACTGGAGGCGGATACGGCAGGGCTGCGGGACAAGGCACAGCGCGCGGCAGCGGCGGAAAATTCCGCAAACAAGCGGTTTGGCGCTGAAAAGAGCCGGGCTGATAAGCTGACAGAGGAACTGGATGCTCTCCGCAGGAGCAAGGCGGAGTCAGACAAGGCGGTCGAGCGTCTCCGCAGGGAACTTGCCCAGACCCGCGAGAACATGCAGAGCGAACTCAACAGGACCAAAACAGGCCTCGAACAGCAGCTTGCGGCCTCCGAGGCACAGCGCAAAAGGGAAGTCCAGGATCTTCAGAGCTCCCACCGCCAGGAGATGAACGCGCGGAACGCGGACAGCGCAAAGGCCCTGAAAGACCGCGAAAGCTCTCTGCAGCGAGAACTCGCCGATACAAGGAAAAAGCTCTCCGGACAGCTGGATGCCGCAAAGGCAGAGGCGGAGAATCTCCGCAAGTCTCTTAGTGCGGCTGAAGAGGAGAACAAAAAACTCAAATCGCAGCTCGATATAGCGCTTTTGAACGGCGAGAATATCAAAAAGAAACTTGCCGCTCTTGAAAAGAACTTTGCGGACAAACTTGCTGCCGACACGGAACAGTACCGCCGGGAGGCGCAGAATGCGCGCGATGAACTCGAGAAGACCCGGGAGGACCTCACTGTTCTGCAGGAGCAGGAGAATACACGCCTGCAGGCGGCCGCGCGCGTGCGCAGCACCATGCAGGAACTGGTCCAGCAGTACGGCCGCTTCGGCCAGTCCCTGGAAGAGGCCGCCGGCCAGCTGAGGACCCTGGAGGAATAAATCGGCCGCGGGTAAGACGGGGAAGTTGGGCCGTACAGGAAAGCTTTTGATCCCGGATATGAAAAGTGAATAAAACAACAGCATAAGAAAACCACCTCTGCAGGCTGCTCTGCGGAGGTGGTTTTTTGGTCAGATCTTTGAATTATGCAGATGAGTTTTCTTGCTGACTCAGCTGCTGACTCAATGATTCAGTCAAGTTTGAGGTCGCCGTCCTTGATCATTCCGGCTTTGCGGAAGGGGATGGCGATCAGGGGAGTGAGGACTGCAGGAAGGACAAAGCAGATCAGGATCAGTCCGATCCAGTCGGCAGCAGTGATGGCTGCTTTGGTGCCTGCCGCCATGTCATTGATCCAGCCGGTGTAGACACCGATCTGTCCGACCAGTCCGCAGGTGCCCATGCCGGAAGCGACGGGTGCGCCGTTCATCTGCAGCCTGAAAAGGCAGGTGGCGATGGGGCCGGTGATGGCGGAGGTGATGATGGGAGGAAGCCAGATCATGGGATTGCGGACAATGTTGCCCATCTGCAGCATGGAAGTGCCGATACCCTGGGAGACAAGACCGCCCCACTTATTTTCCTTAAAGGACATGAAGGCAAAGCCGATCATCTGTGCACAGCATCCGGCAACAGCGGCGCCTCCGGCAAGGCCGGTCAGGCTCAGGGCCGCGCAGATGGCTGCGGAGGAGATGGGCAGTGTCAGTGCGATTCCGACGATGACGGAGACCAGGATGCCCATGATGAAGGGCTGCTGGTTGGTAGCCCACATGATGAGGGCACCGACGCTGGAGGCTGCCCTGCCGATGGCGGGAGCGATCAGCGAGGCGAGGCCGACACCGGAGAGAATAGTCACAAGGGGAGTGACCAGAATATCGATCTTGGTCTCTTTGGAAACGATTTTGCCCAGCTCTGCGGCTATGATTGCAATGATGAGAACGGAGAGCGGGCCGCCTGCGCCGCCCAGCTCGTTGGCTGCCGCACCTACAGTAACCAGAGAGAAGAGCACCAGCGGGGGAGCCTGCAGGGCAAATCCGATCGCGACTGCCATTGCCGGACCGCTCATAGAGGAGGCATAGGCGCCGACTTTGACCAGCGCCTCGATTCCCAGCTGTGTGCCGGCTGTGTTGAGGATCGTTCCGATCAGGAGAGATGCGAAGAGACCCTGTGCCATAGCACCGAGCGCATCAATTCCATAGCGCCGCGCGGAGATCTCGATATTTTTGCGGGCCAGGAAACCCTGTTTTTCTTTTGCCATTTCTTTTTCCTTTTCCTTTCCGGTGGTAAAAACAGTGAGTAGGCAGCCTGTAATAATAGCTGTCTTGTCAGCTGTCGCGTCGATGTAAATGATATGTAAAGCATGCGGATTTGTCAAGCTGTTCCGCAGAATCATGTGTGTTTTTTTCATGTTTTTTTCAGTACGCAGGCCTTTGTCAGTGACTTTGCCAGGGACGGCAAGCAGGCTTCTGCCCGGGCCTTTACCAGGGACGGCACGCAGGCCCCTGTCCAGGCCTTTGCCAGGGACGGCAAGCAGGCTTCTGCCCGGGTCTTTTCGCAGGTCGGCGCACAGGTTTTGCGGCAGCCCGGCAGGCAGAAGTACAAGTTGTTACAAAACTACATATTTAGGAACCTTTTGTTCATTGTCTTTTGAAAAGGCTGAATGCACAATTAAATAGAAAGCGGGAGGCAGTTATGCCTGTAAACGCAGACTACAGGATTTATCCGATTATGCATTTTGGCACCGGAAGTTTCAGGCTGTTTAACAGCAGGCAGCGGAAGCCGGATCGGGAGAGAACAGGAGGAAGGGAATGGCTGAGAACAGGGACACAGGTAAGGAAATGAAGGAAAACATGAGCAGCGTCACAGCGGCTGTGACCGCACTGGTCCGTTACGGAGTAAACAGGGGACTGATCACTGCAGATGATGCGGTCTTTGCTGCAAACAGTATTTTCGATATCATGAAGATGGATCCCCCCGGCGAATATATGCCTCTGGAAGAAGGCGCACCGAAGGATTTCACAGCTCTTTCAGACGCCTCTGATTCAGCAAAAGGCGGCTGTCAGGACGCCGGGGATGCCGACAGAAGCGCGGACGACGGCTCGGAACTTGCTTCGATCCTGAAGGTGCTCCTGGACGATGCTGCGGCACGCGGGATCATCGACAGCGGAGTCGCAAGCAGGGATCTGTTTGACACCAGGATCATGGGCTGCATCACGCCCCGTCCCTCGGAAGTGGTCCGTGTCATGGCATCCAGGTACAGTAAGTCCCCCCGCCTGGCGACGGACTATTTTTACAGGCTCTGTCAGGATGTCGACTACATCCGCCGCTACCGCATTGTGAAAGACAGAAAGTGGATCGCCCCCACCCGCTACGGAGATCTCGATATCACGATCAATCTCTCCAAGCCGGAGAAGGACCCCAAGGCGATCGCCGCGGCTCTGACCGCAAAACAGGGCGACAAGTATCCCAGATGCCTGCTCTGCAGCCAGAATGTCGGCTACGCGGGGCGTCTGGACCATCCGGCCAGGCAGAATATCCGTCTGATCCCCCTGTCTCTGGCGGGAGAGCAGTGGTACATGCAGTATTCTCCCTATGTCTATTATAACGAACACTGCATCGTCCTCTCCGGTGAACACCGCCCCATGAAGATCGAGCGCAAGACTTTCGAGAGACTGCTTCAGTTCCTGCAGAAGTTCCCGCATTACACCATCGGATCCAATGCGGACCTTCCGATCGTGGGAGGCTCGATCCTGACCCATGAGCATTATCAGGGAGGCAATTATACCTTCGCCATGGCAAAGGCTCCCTGCAGGGAGCAGATCCGCTTTGCAGACTTCCCTGATATCGCGGCGGGGATCGTGGACTGGCCTATGTCGGTCATCCGCCTGGACGGCAGGGATCCCGGGAGACTTGTCGAGCTCGCGGACAGGATCCTGTCTGCATGGCGCGGATATACGGATGAATCCGCAGGGGTCTTCGCATTCACGGAAGGTACACCCCACAATACGATCACTCCCATTGCCAGGATGCGGGATGCTGCTGCCTGCGGCATCGATGTTCCCGGAAAGACTTCCTCACAGGCCTGCGGAAAGGAAGGGGAAGCCAATGGCTGCGGCGGCGCAGATCTTGTCTATGAGCTGGATCTGGTCCTGCGCAATAACCGCACCTCGGAGGAATACCCTCTTGGAATTTTCCATCCCCACCAGGAGCTGCACCATATTAAAAAGGAAAACATCGGTCTGATCGAGGTCATGGGCCTGGCCGTTCTGCCGGCACGCCTTCTGTCAGAGATGGATGTCCTGGCCGCAGCGATCATGGAAGGAAAGGATCTGAGGGAGGATCCGCAGACAGAGGCACATGCGGACTGGGCAGAGGCATTTTTGAAAAAATATCCTGCCTATGCGCCGGAAAAAACGGCTTCTGCCGCAGACCGGGATGGTCTCCGCGCAGGTCTGGACCGCATCATCGAGGAGGAGATCGGTCTTGTCTTCGCAAAGGTCCTCGAACACTGCGCTGTGTTTGCGGATACGGAGGAAGGACATCTTCAATTTGAACATTTCGCGGAAACGGTGTAGACTATGAATGTGGTCATACGCATGCCGGCAGCAGCCTGCCTGTGTGACACAGTGTAATAGTAATCATTAGTAATCATTGCAAGTAACACATTGTAATAGTTGAATCTGAAAAAACGACGCAGAAGAAGTGCCGGAGGGATAGTATGGCTATTTTAGTGACAGGCGGAGCAGGATTTATCGGAAGCCACACGGTTGTGGAGCTTCTGGATGCAGGATACGATGTGGTGATCGCTGACAATCTCTACAATGCCAAGGAGATGGTGGTTGACCGCATCGAGAAGATCGCAGGTAAACGCCCGAAATTTTATAAGCAGGATATTTGTGACCGCGAGGGCCTCGAAGAGATTTTTGAAAAAGAGAAGATTGATGCCGTGATCCATTTTGCGGGCTATAAGGCTGTCGGCGAATCCACCCGCATGCCCATCGAATATTACCGCAACAATCTGGATTCCACGCTCACACTCTGTGATGTGATGAGAAAACACGGCTGCAAGAAGCTTGTCTTTTCCTCGTCTGCAACAGTCTACGGCGATCCCGCCTTTGTGCCGATCACCGAGGAGTGCCCCAAGGGGATCACAACCAATCCCTACGGTGAGACCAAATCCATGCAGGAGAGGATCCTGACAGATATCTGGCGTGCAGACAATGAGTGGCGCGTCATGCTGCTGCGGTATTTCAATCCGATCGGCGCCCATGTGAGCGGTCTCATCGGCGAAGATCCCAAGGGAATCCCCAACAACCTTCTCCCCTATGTTGCCCAGGTTGCTTCCGGCAAGCTGGAGATGGTCCACGTATTCGGCAACGACTACGATACGCCCGACGGCACAGGTGTCCGTGATTACATCCACGTCGTCGATCTGGCTAAGGGCCATGTGAAAGCCATCGAGGGAATGGAGAAGCTGGAAGGCGTCAATGTCTTCAATCTCGGCACCGGCATCGGCTACAGTGTTCTCGACATCATCAAGGCATTTTCCAAGGCCTGCGGCAAGGAACTCCCCTATGTCATCGATCCCCGCCGCCCCGGCGATATCGCGACCTGCTATTCCGATCCGGCAAAGGCAAAGGAAATCCTGGGATGGTCTGCGGAAAAGAATCTTCAGGACATGTGCGCAGACGCATGGCGCTGGCAGTCCAATAATCCCGATGGTTACGTAGAGTGAAAAATATTGCCGATACAGGGTCTTTCACTCCGCATGTTTAAATAGGAAACAGGAAGCGGGAATCCATGCGGGCTTCCCGGTTCAGTCAGAGCTCCGGCCTTGAGCCGGGGCTCTTTGCGTCCTGCCCCCGAACGAAGCAGCTCCGGTAAATGTTCATTGCAGTGTGCCCCCGAACGAAGCAGCTCCGATCACTGTTCCTTGCGGCGTGCACGAAGCGGCAGCAACTCAACACGCTGTTATTTGTCAATAAAAACTGATAAAATACTGGAGAAAGGATTGAAAAGAAAGGCCTGAAAAGGTAAACTCTTGTGTGATTGTGTGCTCTGATGCCAACCGTATATCGGGCGCTTTTTTGCACATACCTGTTCGCTTACATGTTTTTTTACTCACGCATTTGTGCCGCATGGCGGCTTAAATTGCATGATCCTTCACCGTTTCCGCCTCCGCGAAAATGCCACATACACATGCGGAGCATGTGTTGACACTCCGGCGGGCGGCATGTTCGAAAAAAGGAGAATTGATGGAGAATCTGAAAAAATGGCTGAAACGTGCTCTGGGCGCGGTATTGTTTCTCGCGATCCTGGCCGTTATGGTGCTTCGGCTGGACAGCTCGCTGAAGCTGATTCAGGAGGACAATCTGTGCGGCCGGTTTTATGACTATCCGGACGATACCTTTGATGTGACCTTCCTCGGGTCTTCGTTTGCCCTGTACGGGATTTATCCCATGGAGCTCTACCGCGATTTCGGGATCGCCTCCTACAATCTGGCCACGGGCAATCAGTCCATCGAGGCCTCTTATTATCTGGCAAAAGAATCGATCGAAAAGGACCATCCCTCTCTGATCGTCATGGACTGCAACATGGCATGGGTCGATCAGGAGACGATGAAATCCCAGTATATCCACTATATTACGGATACAATGCCCTATCTCTCCAAGAGCCGCCTTGAGATCATCAGAAATCTTGCCGAGGAGGGAGAGGATCTCAAGCCTATCATGTTCCCTCTGATCGCCTACCACAGCAGATGGCAGGAGCTGACCTATGAGGATGCCCTTCCCCAGGCCAAGGAGATGGTTTACGGGTGCAAGGTGACCAGCCGTGTCGAGATCTCCAATCCCTTTAAGGAACCCAAGTACGTGGAAGGCGTGACCGTGCCGAAGACATCTGTCAAGTATCTGCAGAAGATCATCGATCTGTGCAGGGAAAATGACACAGAACTGCTGCTGATCAATATTCCGGTTCTGGGCAAAAACAAGTTCTTTGACCAGTCCGGCTTTAACCAGCGCTGGACTGCGGCGCAGGAGATCGGCAAGATCGCGGAGGAGAACAATGTCCCCTATCTCGAGTATTTCGCCGGATGGGAGGAACTGGGATTTGACCTTGACAGGGACGCCATGGACGGTGAGCACCTCAACCGCTGGGGAGCTGCCCGCTTTACCAATTTCCTGGGCAGCTACATGAAGGAGCACTATGATCTGCCGGACAGAAGAGGAAGCGGCGGCGCCTATAAAGTGATCGATGCGGATCTGGAGAAATATCCGATCAGCCGTATGCGCGATTCCCTGCGCAGAGCCCTGTTTCTGCGGGACTATGCCGCAGCTCTCAGGAGCGACGCCAGCGAGGCGGAAGGGGCGCCTGTCGAGGACGCTCTTGTACTGATCACTCTCAACGGAATGGTCAACGACGATATTCTCACGGAGGAGCAGGCCAAAGTGATCCAGGGCTTCGGCATTCAGCAGGATCTGAGCGAGCTCGAGACCCACTCCTGGATTGCAGTGATCGACGGAGGAAAGCTGGTGTATGAGACTGTTCCCGGAGAAGAGGATTCCACCGACGCCTATGAGGGGACCGCAGGTCTTCTGAATTACAGGGTGACCAGCGGCAGAGTGGAGGAAGAGACCGGAGCGATCCGGAGCGATGCCTCCATTACAGTCAACAATGTGGAGTACACCTCAGACAACCGCGGTCTTCACTTTGCAGTATTCGAAAAGTCCACAGGGGAATTGCTGGATGCCTGCTGGCTGGATATCAACAGCTATGCGCTGAGCTGTAACCACGACAATCACTGACGACGGCGGGAGGTTTTCATGGCATTTTTTTCATGGCAGTTTATTCTGTTTCTGACAGTGTCACTCGCTGTCTACTATATTGTGCCCGGCAGATTCAGGTGGCTGGTCCTGCTGGCTTCCAGTTCCTGGTATTATGTCGTCGGCGGAGGCCTTAAATCCTGCGTCTATGTGCTGGTCACGGTCATCACGATCTATCTGGGCGCTGTCATCATCGACAATATGCAGAGGAAGGTGGACGAGCAGCTCAAGGGCAGGTCCACGGAGGCAGGCACGGTCAAGCTTTCCCGCGAGGAGAAAAAGCAGCTCAAGGCTCTGGGACAGAAGAAAAAGAAAAGAGTCCTGGTCCTGGTCCTTCTGATCAACTTCGGAATCCTGATCGTGCTCAAATACGGCTTTTTCCTCAGCACCAATCTGAACGGTCTGCTGGAGCGCTTCCACACTTCCGGCCGCCTTCCGGAGGTCAGCTTTCTGATCCCCCTGGGTCTGTCTTTCTATACCTTCCAGACCATGGGCTATCTGATCGACGTCTACCGGGGAAAATACAGCGCCGAGCGCAATATTCTGCGTCTGTGCCTGTTCACGACCTATTTCCCGTCAGTCCTGCAGGGACCGATCAACCGCTTTGACGACCTGGCAAAGCAGCTCTACGAGCCGCACTCCTTTGATGATCTGCAGTTCAGGGAAGGCCTTCTGCGCATGCTGTGGGGTATCTTCAAGAAGATGATCATCGCGGAGCGCGCCGCTATCATTGTCAACGAGGTGTTCGGCAACTTCGAGGCAAGCCGCTACGCTGGTTTTACCTTGGTGGTGGGAATCCTTCTGTACAGTGTTCAGCTCTACTGCGACTTCGCCGGCGGCATGGACATTGTCTTCGGCGCGTCCCAGATGTTCGGTATCCATCTCAGGGAAAACTTCCGTCAGCCCTACATGGCGCGGAGCGTCTCCGAATTCTGGCAGAGATGGCATATTTCTCTGGGCAACTGGATGAAAGACTATGTCTTTTATCCCATCGCCCTGTCCAAGCCTTTTGCAAAGATGCAGAAGACTCTGAAAAAGAACGTCAATCCCTATTTCGGAAAGGTATTTCCCTCTTTTCTGGCGTCCTTTATGGTCTTTGTACTGGTCGGTATCTGGCACGGAGCCAACTGGAAGTTTGTCTACTACGGTCTCTATCAGGCGACCTTCGTCTCCACGGAGACCCTGTTTGAGAAGCCCTATGCAGACCTGCGCCGCATCTGCCGTGTCAGGGAGGAGGCTGCGGGCTGGAAGCTGTTCCAGATGATCCGCACCCTGACCATCCTTTCCATCGGCCGCTACGTCGATGTGGTGCCGGATATGCCCACAGTCATCCGCGCACTGAAGGCGACTTTCTCCACTTTCAATCCGTATATTTTCTTTGACGGAAGTCTCTATACCCTTGGAGTGGATGAACGGAATTTCGGGATCCTGATCCTGATGATCCTGCTGATCGCCGCCGTGGATGTCATCAACGAGCGGGGACAGACAGTGCGCGGCATCATTGCCAGACAGCAGTTCCCTTTCCGCTGGGTGGTCTACCTTGCGGCTATTGCGGCTGTGCTCGTCTTCGGCATGTACGGCCCCGGTTTCAATATGTCTTCCTTTATTTATGCACAGTTCTGATCAGATGCCTGGCCCCGCGGATGCGGGGCCGGGCTGTATGTGTTTTCAGAGCAGAGAGGCAAAAAAATGAGTAATACGAGAAATATTCTGGAATACCTGGAAAAAACTGCCCGCAGACTCCCCGACAAGGTGGCTTTTGTCTGCGAGGAGGACAGGATCACATTTTCCCAACTGCGCCGGAGGGCGGCGTCCTACGGCATGCAGATCGCAAAGGATGCGGGCTTTCAGACAAGACGTCCCGTCTGTGTGATCGGAGAGAGGGATATCAATGCCCTGGTCTGCATGCTGGCCTGTGTCTACAGCGGCAATTTTTATGTGCTCGTGGATTCTTCACTCCCCAGGGCGCGCATTGAGAAGATGCTGGAAGTGGTCGATTTTATAGGCGCCGTCAGCTGCAGCAAAGAGCGGTATGAGAATGACAGACTTCTGTTTTCGGATGTCTATGAGACTGATGCGGGCTCCTCTGCGGCTGTTGCCTGCACACAGGAGGAAGTGGACAGATTTGTCGCCGACCGTCTTGCAAAAAGCTGTTCCTTTGATCCCCTCTACGGCATTTTTACTTCCGGGACGACCGGCGATCCCAAGCTGGTAGTCAAGAGCCATTCCTCACTTGCGGGCTTCATTGACATGTTTACGGAGATGTTCGGCTTTGAGGAATCAGATGTTCTGGGAAATCAGTTCCCCTTCTATTTCGATGCGTCGACCAAGGATCTCTTCTGCTGCCTCAAGTGCGGACTGACGGTCCACATTATCCCCAAGAAGTATTTTTCCTTCCCCCAGTATCTGATCAATTATCTGATCGACCAGAAGATCACAAAGATCATCTGGGTCCCCTCTGCGCTGTCACTGGTGGCAAATACGGACAGCCTGCGGAATTTCGGGATTCCGGAGACCCTCACCAAGGTCTTTTTCGTCGGGGAGCAGATGCCGGTCAAGCAGCTCAATTACTGGAAAAATCTGATGCCGCAGGTTGAATTTATCAATATTTACGGCGCAACCGAGACTGCAGGCAACTTTTTATACTACATTTATGATAAAATATTACCGGACGACAGGCGCCTTCCCACCGGCATCCCTTTCCCGGACACAAAGGTCTTCCTCCTCAAAGAGGACGGGACCCTGGTGCAGAATACAGGGGAGATGGGCGAGATCTGTGTGGTCAGCAATACGCTCTCCCTGGGCTATTACGGCAAGCCGGAGATGACGGGAGAGGTCTTCGTGCAGAATCCCTTCTCGGCGTATCGGGAGATCATGTACAAAACCGGAGACCTTGCGACTTATGACGAGGACGGCAATATTGTCTGGGCTTCACGCAAAGACTTCCAGATCAAACATATGGGCTACAGGATCGAGCTGAGTGAGATCGAGATCACCCTGGGCGCGATCCCGGAGATCGGGGAGTGCTGCTGTGTCTACGACGAAGAGAAGAAAAAGATCTTTTTCTACTATCAGGCAGAGAGGGATCTGAAAAAGGAGATCGGAAAGCAGGTCCGGGAGAAACTCCCCAAATACATGTTTCCCTCAAAATATATCCTGCTCGATGCCCTGCCCCACAACGCGAACGGCAAGATCGACCGGAAGAAACTGGCCGCCATGTAACCCCTTCCCGCATTGCGCCCATGCGCTGCGGATCCCTGCAGAAGAGTTTCCTGCAAAAAACTCCATGCATAAAGCTCCTTGCACATGCCGGGCATGTGCTGAAGCCCGCAGGAGCGGCATGTCCGGCAGGAAGTCGGATAAAAACTAACAGATTTAATAAACACAAAATACAGCAAAAGAGGTAATCAGCAAAAATGGAAGAAAACAGAGAAGAACTTATGGAGATTCTGGAAGATACCAGACCTGAACTTGATTTTGAAAATGAGACAGCACTGATCGACGATCAGCTTCTGGATTCCTTTGATATTATTTCCATCGTCAGTGAGATCAACGATACGTTTGATATCAGTATCAATGTAAACGACCTTCTGCCGGAGAACTTTAACTCCGTGGATGCCATCCTTGCCCTGATCAAAAAGCTTCAGGAGGAATAAGGAGGACACAGCAGGATGTTTTGCCCCGCCGCCATTGTGCAGTTTACAGCGCATTGTGCGGTATATGCGCACTGTGCAGTATACGGCGCATTGTGCGGTTTACAGTGCAATGTTTTGTGTACTGCAGCCTGCAAAAAACCGCAGCCGGGCTGTGCCCTGCTGCGGCCGGATTCACAGGAGAGATCCTGTTCCTTTATGCTTTTTCGATCAGGCGGGCCTTGAGGAGGTCATACTCCTCCTGAGAGATATCTCCCTTGTCACGAAGGCGTGAGAGTTTGAGGATCTCGTCGGCAATGCTGGTCTTCACGGGTTCGGGAGCTTCGTGACTGCCGAATACGTCTCCCTCAAGAAAAGCGGATTCCGCGTCAGACGCTCTGTTTTTACGGACATAAGGCATGATGAGCTGCATGGCCTGACGCATTTTTTCAGTATCTTTGAGGAAATAGGTTACATGAAGGACTTCACCGTCGCGCATGGAGAGCTGTACCAGTCCGTTCACGAGACGTGCAGGCGCTGAGACAGAACGGACATCGGTGATGTCTTCATAGGCATATTTCTTTCGTCCGATTTTGACGCAGGAGTCCTGGAAAACAGCGTTGGGGGTTGTATAGGTTCCTTCGATAGTGATTTTATTCATATTTTGTCCTGTTGTACGGCCATGAGCCGGATTGTGTCCGGGTATACAGTGTTTCTAAGTAGATCACTATTTAAGATAATCGCCTGAAATGCCGGATGTCAAGAAAAAGAGTGTCTGAACCGGTACATTATTACCCCGGATATGACGGATGCCCCGCTCTGCGGGTGATTTGATCAGGAGGCTGGCGGTTTATGGAAAACGGGATTGGAAAACAGAAAGAGAATATGGCGCTTCCGGTCTCGGAAGGTATGCTTCTGCGGTCCTTTATGTCTGATTATATCAGGATGTTCCTGGTCGATCTCGAAACAGACAGTTATCGGCTGCTGTATGAGAAAGAGGAGGATCCTGTTCTTGCGGAACTGGTTCGCAATGCTTCAACCTACTCGGTCTTTAACCGGCTGAACAGCCAGCTGCTGCCGGACACCTCTTTTACTGCCTGGCGGGAAGTCGCGGGAAGCAGGGAGAATATATGCAAAGTGCTGGAGAAAAAGGATTTTTTCAGCTTTGTTTTCCCCCTCCGCAACCGCAGCAAATGGATGCGGATTGATGTGCGTCTGCTCGAAAAAAAGAACGGCCTTCCTAAACTTGTCATGATCGGGCAGCCTTTGCCGGGGCGAGGCCCTGCCGGCTCTCCCATTGCAGTGTCCAATGATATTGCATACTCGCAGGAGCTGGAGGATTATCTGGATGTTCTTCGGCGCCGCCTGGAGCAGGAGCAGAGGTACAAGGTCACCATGCTGGAGGAAGCAGAGGCCGTCTTTGAACTCAACATCACCAAGGGAATTGTGCTTTCTGTAGAAATGGACAACCCGGATCTGTTCTATTATGTTCCGGGAGTGGATGTTCCGGGACCTTTCAGACAGCTCGCGGAATCCTGGCGGGAAAGGCTGGTCATTCCTGAGGAAAGAGAGGTCTATGACCGGATCTTCAACCGGGATGCATTGCTGGAGGCCTATGGGAACGGGCACGGGAAAATTGACTTCACCTACCAGGTCAGGGACAGACGGGGCAGGGAGATCTATCTGCGTGAGACCATTCTGATGACAAAGGATGTCCACACGGGAGATGTGACCGGACTGGCTGTAATGCGGGATATTACAGAACAGAAGACCGTAGAGAGGGAGAGCCGCAGGCGTATGAACCTGATCGCGGCGCTCTCCCTGGATTATTCGACAGTCTATCTGGTAAATCTTGATAACGATTCCTATGAGATCTACCGCCGCGATGAGCATATCATGACCTCGTATTCGGATTGCTTTGTGTCTTCTTTCCAGGAGACGGCCAGGCTTTTCTCGGAACAGGTGATCTATGAACAGGACAGAGAAAAATTCGTCTATTTTCTGGAAACTGATACACTCCGCAGAAATATGACGGATAAGGATCTCTTTACCTTTACTTTCCGCGCGGGCAGGACGCGCGCGCCCATGTATTACAGGGCAAAGGTCGTTCGGGTGGGCGAGAGCGCGGATGTCCTCAATGAAGTGGTTGTCGGATTTGCCTGTATCGAGGACGAGCGGCAGGCAGAACAGCAGCAGAGGCGTCTTCTGGAAAACGCTCTGGAGAGGGCCAGGAACGCGGACCGGGCCAAGAGCCTGTTCCTGACTAATATGTCCCACGATATCCGGACACCCATGAACGCGATTCTGGGATTCACGCGGATCGCACTCAAAAATATCGGCGATGAAGAACGGGTGCAGGACTGCCTCGACAAGATTCTGGATTCCGGAGATCATCTGCTGGAACTCATCAACAATGTCCTGGATATGAGCCGGATCGAGAGCGGACGCATGGAACTGCATGAGACCGATTGTGCCCTGGAGGACACAGTCAATTATGTACAGGATGCCCTGCTCCCCCAGATCAGGAATAAACAGCAGAATTTAACGGTGGAGTTGGGATCGGGCGCCGGTGCCCAGTTCCGCTACGACCCCCTGGTCATGCGGCAGCTCCTGCTCAATCTTCTGAATAATGCCGTGAAGTTTACCGGCATCGGAGGCAGGATCCACCTGTCGATCGAAAAAGAAGAACCCTCGCCCCGGGGATATGCGGCACTCAGGATCAGTGTCCGCGATAACGGGATCGGAATGAGCGAGGAGTTCGTAGATCGGATTTTTGAACCCTTTGAGAGGGAATATAACTCAACTCTGAGCAAAGTGCCCGGAAACGGGCTGGGTATGGCAATCTGCAAGGGAATTGTCGAATCAATGGGCGGCACCATTGATGTCCACACCGAGCAGGGCGTCGGAACAGAAGTTGTCATCCATCTCTCTCTGCGCCTCCAGGACAAGGACAGAGATCCGGAGGACAGCGCCCAGAGAAATCTTGTGGAAGACAAATCCCGCGACAGGAGGGCGGCACAGGAGAACAGACAGAGTATCTCCGGCGAAGGAGGATCCGACGGACAGGCCGGACGTCCCGCCGCAGACAGAGACTTTTCCTCCAGTGAGCTCTTTGTGGAACTTGACCCCCACGGGAAGAGGATCCTTATTGTAGAGGACAATGAACTCAATATGGAGATTGCCTGTGAACTGCTCCGGGAGGCCGGATTCGAGGTTGAGAAAGCCTGCAACGGCCGGGAGGCAGTCCGTATGGTGGCGGTCTCCGAGAAGGAATATTATGACGCGATCCTGATGGATGTCCAGATGCCGGTCATGGACGGCTATGAGGCGACCTCCAGGATCAGGAGTATGCAGGACCTCGATCACGCCGGCATTCCCATTGTGGCTATGACTGCCAATGTGTTCGAGGAAGACATGCGCAAATGCCTTGAGGCGGGGATGGATGCCTTTATTGCAAAACCGATCGAGTCGGAGAAGGTGATCCGCACGCTCACGCCGGTTCTGCACGCACACGGCAGGATCGCACCCAGGAATAAGAAGACCTATGTTCCGGACGCTGCCGGACGCCCCCCGGGAAAGGAGTAGCTGGAAGATATGACAACCCGATTCAATAACTGGAAAAGATGGTTCCTGATTCCTTTCCTGTGTATCCTGCTGGCGCTGGCCGGAGGATGCGGCGGGACCGGTTCGTCAGACAGCGGGGACAGACAGGACGGGCAGGAACTGCAGAGAATTGAGGCCGCTGCAGAAAACCTCGCATCGGGAGAATTTGACGACCTGCAGGAAACCGACGCGGACGAGGGCGGAGATTCCTACGACCCGGAATCCGATTACGGAGGAGAGGAGACTGACAGCCGGGATTCCGGAAGCGGAGAGATCGTGGAGAACGGTGTATACACCACCAGGGATGATGTTGCCCTCTATCTCCACACTTACGGGAAACTGCCGCTCAACTTCATGACCAAAAAAGAAGCGAGGGCTCTTGGCTGGTCGGGAGGCTCCCTGGAAGATTACGCTCCCGGCATGTGCATAGGCGGCGACTACTTCGGAAACTATGAGGGGATTCTTCCGGAAGGAAAATATCACGAGTGTGATATCAACACACTCGGCGCAAAGCGCAGAGGTGCGGAACGTCTGATCTATTCTGATGACGGCCGGATCTATTATACGGACGACCACTATGAGACATTCACACTTCTGTACAGGAGCAGCGAATAATGGATAGAAAAACGCAAGATCACACGGTTGACCTGTCCGGTGTCTGTGACCGGGCATCACTTCACGCAAGACTTCAGGATTCGCTCGGTCTGCCTTCATGGTACGGCAGAAATCTGGATGCTCTGTACGATGTTCTGACAGACGAACCGGCTCCCCTTAAGATCTTTTTTACTTCCTGGGAGGAACTGCAGGAGGCGGAGCCGGATTATTTTGAGCGCTTCTGCCGTGTCCTCCGGGATGTGGAATCTGTGCTTCCTGAAAGCACCTTTGCCTTTGCACAGAGACCTGAAGACTTTTATGCCGCGGAGAAAACCGCTTCGCCGGAAGATGATTACGAATCCGGGAATATTTTTGCTGAACAGGACAGCACGGAGGGGGACATTCCTGCGGAGGAGCTTTTTGTTCCGGAGGAGATTTTTGTTCCGGAGGATACCGGCCCTTACGGGCCGCATTCCGGGGAGGACTGAAACTGCCGCCTGAAAAGTCACCGGCGATTACCCGAAAGGAGATGTCAGTGGGAGAAAACAGGACACTTATCATTACTGATCTGCATGGCTGCTATGATGAATGCAGAGAACTCCTGGACAAAATGGCCTTTGACGAAGAAAATGACACACTGATCAATCTCGGAGATACCATTGACAGGGGACCGAAAATCTTTGAGACTTTTGTGTTCCTGCGGGATCTCAAGGAGAGGATGGGCGAACGCCTTGTCCTGATCCGGGGCAACCACGAACAGATGATGCTCGACGCATGTGCGGAGGGCGGAAGAAGCAGGGACCTGTGGTATTATAACAGCGGCGAGAAAACGGTGTTTTCTTTTCTTCATAATAAACACAGGGTGCAGGAATTTCTCGACTGGTATGAGGCCATGCCCTTTTACTATGCTGCAGAGACCTTCAACTGTGTTCATGCATCCCTGACGGATCCCGACCCGGCTGCCAATTCGATCGAGACCCTGATCTGGGGCCGCGATACGGATTACTCAGGAAAAATAGTCATGACAGGCCACACGCCCTACAAGGCTCCGCTCTATTTTCTGGGCGGACAGTACGGAAAAATCAAAGAAGATGTATGGACAGTCCTGCCCGAAACGGGTATGATAGCACTGGACACGGGGTGTGTCTACGGCAACCGCCTGACAGGCATGGTGCTGCGCGATGACGGCACCTTTTTCATCACCTCCGTCAAGTCCGGAGTGAAGAAATAATACAGCAGGATTCCATCACCTGTTTCCCGTGTAATCTGCGGAAAGCCCGGCGAGGCAGGTGCTGTTTATGTGTCATAACAAAAAAACGCACTCGGTATTGAACATCAGAGAGGGAAGAATGTCCACGAACGAAAAAAAGAACTCCAGAATGCAGAAAGAAAAGGGAAGAGGGTCTTACGGTACGAATGAGAAAAAGCCCGTTTCCATGAAAAAGCTCCGCTCAGCCGGTGCGATCTTATCCCTGCTGCATGCAGTCATTGCGGCTCTGCTGATCTATCTGCTCAACGGAACAGGGATGATTCCCTGGAAATACATCATGACGGCTTTTGCCATACTTGCGTGTATGGTACTGGCAGTGATCCTGCTGATCAATATACGAAACCGCAGGGCCAGGATCGCAGGTATCGTCCTGAGTATTCTCATGATCATTGTCCAGCTGGTCGGATGCAATTACCTGTACCGGACCATGAATCTTCTCAAGAATTCGGAAAGCTCCTACAAGACAGATTATCTGGACCTTGTTGTGCGCAGCGATGATTCTGCCCAGGAGATTGCAGACACGGCAGGATATCAACTCGGCATTGTAGACGACCTCAGCAAGGATGAAAAGGCTGCGCTTCTGGAGACCCTGCGCAGAGAAACGAAGAAAAAAAGCACAGAAGATATTGAGTACAAAACCTACAGCTCCGCCCTCGAAGCAGCGCAGGCTCTGCTGGACGGGGAAGTGGATGCCGCAGTCTACAGAGAGGCTTACGGCTCTGTCCTGGAAGAGGTCATAGATTCTTATGAGGACAAGGTGCGCTCAGTCTGGAATTACGAGGTTCGCACGGAAATGGAATATGAGTCGGTCGAACCCGGAGAGCCCTTCCACCTGCTGATCAGCGGAATCGATGTCAAGGGTGATATCTCACAGGCCAGCCGAAGTGATGTCAACATTATTGTCACGATCAATCCCAAGACCAAGAAGATCCTCATGACCACGACGCCCAGAGATTACTACGTGGAGATCCCCGAAGTGTCCTACGGGCAGCGCGATAAGCTCACCCATGCGGGAATCTACGGCGAGGACGCATCGATCCGTACCCTGGAAAACCTCTACGGAATTGATATCAGCTATTATGTCCGCGTCAACTTCACGACCCTGATCGACATCGTCGATGCCATTGACGGCGTTGATGTCTGGTCCGACTATGACTTCGACTGCTTCACAGACGACAAGGTCCACATCAACCAGGGCTGGAATCACCTCAACGGCCGCGAGGCCCTGGCTTTCTGCCGTGAGCGCTACAGCTTCCCGGACGGTGATAACCAGCGAGGCAAGGACCAGGAGGCAGTGCTCAAGGCGATCATTGAGAAGGTCACTTCCCCCTCGCTGATCGTCAACGCGAGTGCCCTGCTCGACAGCATGAGCGGCTCTTTCCAGACAGACCTCCCCGAGACCAAGATCGCGGAGCTCATCAACCAGCAGCTCTCTGAGGGAACTGACTGGGTCATTCTCCGCCAGGCAGCCGAGAGCGGCGGCGGAGGCATGGAAAACACCTACTCCGGAGGCGTCGCATCTGTCACATGGCCTGATGAGTACAGTGTCAAGAAGAACACCGCCCGCATGAGGATCGTCCTGGATGAGAGACCCGCAGAGTAAAAAATACTGCCGATGCAGGATTTTTCACTCCGGATGTTTGTGCTCCGGTATGCTGCGGAAGAGTAAAATAATCCTGCCGATGCAATCTTTGTTTTACTCCGGATGTTTTGCCCCGGGAGAGGGCGTGATACAGAAGTAAGAACTGAAGAGACAGTCAAAAAGCCCCCCGGCAGATTTGCCGGGGGGCTTTTCAGTTTCGGTTTGTATATGCTCAGGAACGAGCCGATCTGGGCTGGAGGACCGGACGGCGTACGCGCCTCCTGCCGCCGATAAACATAAAATCGAAGCGGTACACAAGCAGGTGTGTAAACAGGAAGAGGCCTGCGGCGATCACAACATCGGAGAAAGAATGCTGTTTGATCAGCATGGTGGAGAGTGAGATCAAAATGCCGATTACAGTGATGACTGCGCGCCAGATTCCGCGCACCTGATTCCCGTAGACATGACCGTCATCGGTCTGCCAGTTCCACTCCCACGCGGCTGCGATGATCGCGAGACTGTTGAACACATGAATGCTGGGTGTCAGATTTGTCGGCGTGTCAGCGAGATAGAGCATTGAGATCATATGCGTGAACACATTGTCAACCGGCATGGTCTCGGGTCTGAGCAGATGAATGTTGGGAAAGATGACGGAGACAACAATGAAGATTGTCATTCCGATCACCAGTGTCGTGCAGAGCCTGTGGTAGAACTCCTCATTTTTGATCAGGAGAAAAACACAGAAGACGGTTACATAAGGAAACCAGATCAAGTAAGGGATGACAAAAACCGGTGAGAAGGGGATCATGTCATCTACATTGGTATGGATTACTGTATAGTGCAGGCGGTTCCAATGCTCGATCAGCATGAAAGACAACAGATATGCGATCGTATAGCCGATCATCGGCCTCACTGTCCTGAGCTTTTCTAAAGGAAAGGCTCCGCTAAAACGACCTCCTGCGAAAGATTCCTTTCTTTTATTCATGAAAAATACCCTCTTTGGTGACTGATTGTTAAAAAATTGTTTTTTCCATTGGCTACAGGCATGTTACAACTTTATGGTTTTCTTGGCAATATTTTTTTTCAATCATTTATGAATTGTTCATAAAATCATGCCGTACAGGGGGCGGAAAAGGGGAATATACAGACTTATATTGGTAAAAACATATAAAAGATGACCATTTTGCGGAATAGATTATGAATTATTTTTCGCTTGCACAACGAGAAGCTTCTTGCTATACTTTGATTCTGTGACAGCTTAAAGTAATGACTGCGGCGTTATTTGCCGGCATCTTTATACATAAGCATCTTACAAACGTACCAGAAGGGAGAATTAGATGTATTCAATTGAGGAAGTCAGAAAGGTTGATCCCGATATTGCGGCAGCTATTGAGCAGGAAGTTCAGCGCCAGAACGATCATATAGAATTGATTGCCTCCGAAAACTGGACCAGCAAGGCCGTTATGGCAGCCATGGGCAGTCCCCTTACCAACAAGTATGCGGAAGGCTATTCCGGCAAGCGCTATTATGGCGGATGCCAGGTGATCGACGTCGTCGAGACCATCGCAGTCGAGCGCGCAAAAGAGCTTTTCGGGTGCACATATGCAAACGTACAGCCTCACTCCGGCGCTTCCGCCAATCTCGCGGTAGAGTTTGCCATTCTCAAGCCCGGCGACACTCTGATGGGCATGAACCTCAATCAGGGCGGACATCTTACCCACGGCAGTGCTGCCAATATCTCCGGTACTTATTATAATATCGTTCCTTACGGCGTAGATGAGAACGGCTTTATCGATTACGACGAACTCAAACGGATCGCGATCGAAGCAAAGCCCAAGATGATCATCGCCGGCGCTTCCGCTTACTGCAGAACCATCGATTTCAAGAAGTTCCGCGAAGCAGCCGATGCCTGCGGTGCAGTCCTGATGGCTGACATCGCCCACATTGCAGGTCTCGTCGTGGCCGGCCTTCATCCCAGTCCCTTCCCCTATGCAGATGTTGTGACAACTACGACCCACAAGACTCTGCGCGGCCCCAGAGGCGGACTGATCCTGGCTATGGAAGAGACAGCGAAGAAGTACAACTTCAACAAGTGTGTGTTCCCCGGAACCCAGGGCGGCCCTCTTGAACATGTGATCGCAGCCAAGGCTGTCTGCTTCAAAGAAGCTCTCGATCCTTCCTTCAAGGTTTACCAGCAGCAGGTCATCAACAATGCGGCTGCACTCTGCGAAGGCCTCAAGAAGAGAGGCGTTGATATTGTATCCGGCGGCACAGACAACCACCTGATGCTGATCGACCTCACAAAACAGGATCTCACCGGTAAGGAAGTCGAGAAGTGGCTTGATGAGGCACATATCACAGCCAACAAGAATACCATCCCCAATGAGCAGCGTTCTCCTTTTGTTACCAGCGGTATCCGTCTCGGATCTCCCGCTGCGACAACCCGCGGCCTCAAGGAAGAGGATATGGACCAGGTCGCAGAGGCCATTGCCCTTGTCATCAGGGACAGGGAAGCAGGCATCGAGCCCGCAAAGGCGATCATCGCCGGAATTACGGCAAAGTATCCCCTGGACTGATCACAGAGATCAGAACAAAAGAATCCGCAGCGACAGCGGCACCGTCTTTACGGCGGTGCCGTTTTTTTGACTGGTTTAAGCCTCTGAAAGAGGGATCGTGGAGTCAGGGAATGTCAGTCTGTGAGATTCCGCGCCTACAGAGAATTGGATCGAAATTGTAGACAAATGACTGAATATTCCGATAATAATAGATTTTTCACGCTAATTAATTGACAAAATAAAGGTTAGTCGCTATAATAATCACATAAAGTACTTCAAGAAAAGGTGACGAGAAGCTCACCGATCAATCTTCTTTTATATAAGTTCAGATGCCAGCGGAGACAGTTTCGAATGATCGGACAGTCTCAAAGGACTTTCCGTAAGGAGGCTGCTTCAAAGAGCAGTTTCGCAGGATCAGATCAGGAAGGCAGACAGCCGCCGGTCTCTCCCATATTTTTCGGACATCCCGACAGGCAGTCAGAGGACGGACAAAAAGAAGAAGAAAGGTAGGTACATGCCACCGGAAACATTTAATCTAAGCTCCATCAATCAGTTACAATTGAATATGTTCCGCAATTGAGTACACAAAGAGAAGTGATGAATCACAGCATCGGATATTTTGAAAGATCACAGCTCTGATGAATGAATTCACCTGACGAATAAAAACCCGACAGGAACTGGAATCGGAAACCGGAAAGATGCAGGATGGGAATCAGGATGGAACAGTCCTCTTTCGGATTATCGCATCGATCAGATAGTAGAGGAAAGGGATTGAGAGGTAAGTTTCGAAGGGACCAGTAATTCAGGAAACAGATTGTAGATCCGGAGAAAGCACCAGAGAGTGCAGCGGAGATCTGAGTGCGGACATCACAGTACAATCAGTACAAAAGATGAAGAGGAAAGAGAGCGGAAAGCCAGACAAAAAGGAGGATAAGTCCATTGGATGGTGTTTTCTAAGGAAGAGTATTCGTCGCAGTAAGACCGTTGGAAAAGACGGCAGATGAATACTCTTCCTTTTTTCTGCGCAAAATACAGTCCGGACATCCCATATTTGCCGTAGATCTGTATATAGATGATATAAAAAACTCCGGATTCAGATGACTGATTCCGGAGTTTTTGTGCGTGATTATTGTTTACGTGGCATGAAGATCTGATGGATGAAGACCTGATGATCTGGAATGATGATCGAATTTCATTATCTGGTTGCGTTAACGGTTTTCATTAAGGGGTTTTCCTTTCAGATCTTTATTTTCTGCGGAAGAGGCGGGAAAGCCCGCGGCCTCTGCGGCCGGAATCGAGAGGACCGGAAGCTTTGCCGCTGCGGGCTGCATGACCTGCCTTTTCCTCTGAGGAAGTGGTGTCGGGGACACAGCCGATGGAAGCATTTTCACTGTCGATCTCGGGGGCGGTCTCCATGGCAGCACGCTCATCAGCAGTATTTTCCGCGGCTGCAGCGGTGCCGGGGATCAGGCCTGCCTTTTTCTTCTCCAGATTTTTCTGGGCAGTAGCCAGCATCAGCTTGATCCGGTTGAGCTGATTGACTTCGCTGGCGCCGGGATCATAGTCGATGGCGGCAATATTGGCCAGAGGGTATTCCCTGCGGATAGCCTTGATGACGCCCTTGCCGACTACGTGGTTGGGCAGGCAGCCGAAAGGCTGGATACAGACGATATTTTCAACTCCGTCATTGATCAGTTCGATCATCTCCCCGGTGAGGAACCATCCTTCGCCTGTCTCGTTGCCGATGGAAACGATGGGCTCGGCGAATTTGACGAGATCATAAATGCTGGCGGGTGCCTCGAAGTGGACACTCTTTTCGTATGCCCTGTAAATGGGCTTGAGCGCGGCTTCGATGGCACGGATGCCGAGTGTGCTCTTTCTGGCGGTCTTTTTGCTCGTGCCCAGGTGTTCAGCCTTGTAGACCTGGTTGTAGAAGCAGTAGAGCATAAAGCCCATCAGGTCGGGGACAGTGGCCTCCGCGCCCTCCTGTTCGAGGAGGTCGACCAGGTAGTTGTTGGCTGCAGGAGCGTATTTGACAAGGATTTCGCCGACGATACCGACGCGGGGCTTTCTCTCCTCGCGGATCGGGATGGAATCGAAATCCCGGATCATCTGTATGGCAAGACGCTGGACCTTGGGAAGATTCAGGCCGTTGGTCTTTGTCAGGAAGTCGGTGCAGATCCGGATCCACTTCTGATGCTTGGCCTCTACATTGCCCTTTTTGAGTTCATAGGGGCGTATGCGGTAGACGCAGCGCATCATGACATCGCCGAAGACAACGGCATATGCCGCGCGGGTGATGAGTCTGAGATCGAGCTTGAAGCCAGGATTCTCTTCAAGGCCGGACATATTGACCGAGACAACAGGGATCTGGCCCATGCCTGCCTTTGTCAGTGCCCGGCGGATAAAGCCGACGTAGTTGGAGGCGCGGCAGCCGCCGCCGGTCTGGGTCATCAGGACCGCTGTCCTGTCCAGATCGTATTTGCCGGAGTCAAGAGCCTCCATGATCTGTCCCACGACGAAGAGGGACGGATAGCAGGCGTCGTTATTGACGTACTTGAGGCCGAAATCGACTGCCCTGCGGTTGTCGTTGGGCAGGATCACGAGATTGTAGCCGCAGGCGCGCACAGCAGGTTCGAGAAGGTCGAAATGGATCGGCGACATCTGCGGACACAGGATGGTGTAGTTTTTGCGCATCTCCACAGTAAACGGCACCTTCTTGATCGCCGTGGACCGGATATTGCGCCTGGTGTTTTTCTGGTCGCGGATGCGGATGGCGGCGATCAGGGAGCGGACGCGGATGCGGGCGCTGCCCAGGTTGTTGACCTCATCGATCTTGAGGCAGGTGTAGATCTTGTCAGAGCCTGCCAGGATGTCATTGACCTGATCTGTCGTGACGGCGTCAATACCGCAGCCGAAGGAGTTGAGCTGGATCATTTCCAGATCGTCGCGCAGGCGCACGTAGTTGGCGGCTGCATACAGGCGGGAGTGATACATCCACTGGTCCAGGACGGTGATCGGACGATCCGGTGTGGACAGGTGGGAGATGGAGTCCTCGGAGAGTACAGCTATACCGTAGGAGGTGATCATCTCCGGGATGCCGTGGTTGATCTCCGGGTCAATATGATAGGGACGGCCTGCAAGGACAATGCCCTTGACATGGTTTTCCTCCATGAATTTCAGGACTTCCTCTCCCTTTTTGCGGATATCTCTGCGGGACTGTTCGAGTTCCTGCCAGCCGGCGATGCAGGCCTGGCGGATTTCCTCGGCGGGAATCTCTCCGGCGAATTCCTTTTCCATGGCGTCGGTGATGGTGCGCACGCTGGTGAAAGCCATGAAGGGGTTGCGGAACCTGATCTTTCCTTCCGTGATCTCCTCGACGTTATTGCGGATGTTCTCCGGATAGGAGGTGACGATCGGGCAGTTGTAGTGGTTGTCCGAGGAGGCAAACTCCGGGCGCTCATAGAACAGGGAGGGGTAGAAGATGAAGTCCACGCCCTTTTCAATGAGCCACATCACATGACCGTGAGCAATCTTGGCAGGGTAGCACGCGGACTCGCTGGGGATGGATTCAATTCCCATCTCGTAGATCCTGTGTGTGGACAGAGGCGAGAGGACCACGCGGTAACCGAGCTTTGTGAAGAAGGTCGCCCAGAAGGGGTAGTCCTCGTACATATTCAGTACACGGGGGATTCCGACCGTTCCGCGGTGTGCCTCACTGGCAGAGAGGGGACGATAGCCGAATATCCTTCCCAGCTTATATTTATAGAGGTTGGGCATATTGTTCTGTGCCGCTTCCTTGCCCAGACCCCGCTCGCAGCGGTTGCCGGAGATAAACAGGCGCTCCTGAGCCGGCGCGGCATGGCCGCGTTTCGCGGAGGCGGCCTTATCCTTCTTGTCCTCTCTGAGTTTCCTGTCTTCCTTCTCCTCTTTACCGGTCCTGGACTTTTTGTTCCCCCTGTCGAGGGCGGTATCTTTGGCGCGTCCGGCAGTCTCAAGGGCGGAGTCCTTTGCCTTTCCTGCAGATTCAAGAGCTCTGGAAGCGGCCTCTCCGATGGCGCTTTCCTCGATGGCTTTGGCCGCGCGTCCGGCGGTCTCGAAAGCGGAATCTCTGGCGCGTCCGGCGGCACCGCCGATGGCGCTTTCCTCGATGGCTTTGGCCGCGCGCCCGGCGGTCTCGAAGGCGGAATCTCTGGCGCGTCCGGCGGCTTCTCCGATGGCGCTTTCCTCAATGGCTTTTGCGGCACGGTCCGCCACTTCACGTCCTGTCTCCAGGGCGCGGGCGGCAAGGCCGGATTCCTTTCTGCGGTGACTGCCTTCGCCGCTCACGGGAACGGATTCCTCAAACACAGAGGCATTGTCCGTCATATTCTCACTCTCGCCGCGCAGGAAATGATTGATGGTCAGGCGGCAGTTGTTGGTGCAGCGCCCGCAGGTGGTCAGAGTTGTCTCAAACCGGAGGTTTTCGATTTCGTCGAAGGAGAGCATGGTCGTCTTCTGTCTGCCGGTATAGCGCTCGCGGGCGATCAGAGCCGCGCCGAAGGCGCCCATAATGCCGGCGATGTCAGGGCGTGTGACCTGCCCGCCGGAGATGGTCTCCACACTGCGCAGAACGGCGTCATTATAGAAGGTGCCGCCCTGGACGACGATATTTCTGCCCAGCTGGGAGGCATCGGAGACCTTGATGACCTTGAAGAGGGCATTTTTGATGACCGAGTATGCAAGGCCTGCGGAGATGTCGGAGACATCCGCTCCTTCCTTCTGCGCCTGTTTGACGCGGGAATTCATAAATACGGTGCAGCGCGTTCCCAGATCGATGGGATGCTTTGCAAACAGGGCGGCTTTTGCGAAATCCTGTACGGAAAAATCAAGCGATTTGGCAAATGTCTCGATAAAGGAGCCGCAGCCCGAGGAGCAGGCCTCGTTGAGCAGGACATTGTCCACCGCATGGTTCTTGATGCGGATGCATTTCATGTCCTGTCCGCCGATATCGAGGATGCAGTCGACTTCGGGATCGAAGAAAGCCGCCGCATAGTAATGGGCGATGGTCTCCACCTCACCTTCATCCAGAAGGAAGGCCGCCTTGAGCAGGGCCTCGCCGTAACCGGTGGAGCAGCTGCGCACGATCTTTGCCCCTTCGGGAAGCAGGCGGTGGATTTCCGCGATCGACGAAATGGCAGTCCTGACAGGGCTGCCGTTATTGTTGCTGTAAAAAGAGTAGAGAAGAGAGCCGTCCTCGCCGACCAGGGCCAGCTTGGTAGTCGTGGAACCGGCATCGATACCGAGGAAGCAGTTTCCGCGGTATTCGGTCAGGTCAGCGCGCTGCACACGGGCCTTTTCGTGGCGGTGGCAGAACTCGTCGTATTCCTCCTGTGACGAGAAGAGCGGATCCATCCTGCCGATCTCAAATTCCATGTGCAGTTTTCCGGACAGGCGGTCTGCCATTTCGGAGAGGAGGGCGGAATTGTCCTCCTGTGCGTTCATTGCACTGCCCATGGCTGCGAACAGGTGGGAGTTGTCCACATCGATGGTGTGCTCGTCATCGAGATTTAATGTGCGCACAAAGGCTGCCTTCAGCTCCGGAAGGAAATGCAGAGGACCGCCCAGGAAGGCAACATGTCCCCGAATGGGCTTTCCGCAGGCCAGACCGCTGATGGTCTGGTTGACGACCGCCTGGAAGATCGAAGCTGCCAGGTCTTCCTTGGTCGCGCCCTCATTGATCAGGGGCTGAATGTCGGATTTGGCGAAAACGCCGCAGCGGGCGGCGATGGTATAAAGAGAGCGGTATCCGCGGGCATAGCGGTTCAGGCCTGCCGCATCAGTCTGCAGAAGGCTGGCCATCTGATCGATAAAGGAACCGGTGCCGCCGGCGCAGATGCCGTTCATCCGCTGTTCGATACTGCCGTTTTCGAAGTAGATGATCTTGGCATCCTCTCCGCCCAGTTCGATCGCGACGTCAGTCTTGGGTGCGATCCTCTCAAGGGCAGTGGAGACGGAGACAACTTCCTGGACAAAAGGGACCTGAAGATGGGTCGCAAGCGTCAGGCCTCCGGAACCCGTGATGACAGGGTGCACAGTGATGTCTCCCAGCTGTTTGTGGGCATCCTGAACAAGGGCGCGGAGTGTTCCCTGGATGTCTGCGTGGTGTCTGCGGTAGTCGGCAAACATGATATTACAGGACGGGTCCAGGATGGCGATTTTGACGGTCGTGGATCCGATATCTATTCCCAGCGTATAGTCTTTTGAAATCAAGGGTGATAATTCCTTTCAGATTAAAATTAAGAAGTATCTGTAATGCGATTCTGAAACTATGATTATAATAGAAGGAAGGGCAAAAATCAACGATGCAGAGCGGGATTTACAATCGCAATGGCCGATGTTAAAATGCAGTAAAGAAAGCTGTCCGAAAAGCACGGCGGTGATCAATCGTTCCCGGAGGAAACTGATGAGTAATTGTGAAAAGAAATTCGGCAAATATGCCCTGAGCAATCTGTCTCTGAAGCTCGTGGTTCTATATATTTTAGGCTATGTGCTCTATTTTGCCTGGCCGGGCAGGGTTTTTTCCTATCTTGTCCTGGATGTGACGGCTCTGCTTCACGGCCAGTTCTGGCGTATTATTTCCTGGCTCCTGGTACCCCCGTCGGCAGGAGGAAATCTCTTCTTTGTCGCTATCATGCTGTATTTTTACTACAGTATCGGCACCGCGCTGGAGCGGGTCTGGGGTGATTACAAGTACAATGTTTATATATTCCTGGGAATACTCCTGACTATCCTGAGTGCCCTTCTGTGGTATGTCTCTCTGCGGGTCAGCGGTCTGAGCGGCATCGATCTGGCGGGGCAGACCAGATATTACGCCAGCTGCTTCAGTACTTATTACATCAATATGTCCATATTTCTGGCGTTTGCGCTGACATTCCCGGAGGCACAGGTCTACCTGTTTTTTGTCCTTCCCATCAAGGTCAAGTATCTGGGCTGGATCGATGCGGGCTTCCTGGTCATGAGCATGATCGGCGGCAACAGTGCGGAGCGCTTTGTGATCGCGGCTGCCCTGCTGAATGTGGTCCTTCTGTATATGCGTTCCCGCAGCTGGATGAGCTATACTCCCCGGCAGGTGCGCCGCAGGCAGCAGTTCCGGCGCTCGGTCGCCGAGGGCAGAAAGAGCTCGCCGGGGTCTGATGCCATTCACCGCTGCGCCATCTGCGGACGAACGGAAAAAGATTCGGATCAGCTGGAATTCCGCTACTGCAGTAAATGCGAGGGAGGTCTTGAATACTGTCAGGACCATCTCTTTTCCCATGTGCATGTAAAAGCGGGAGAGACCCCGCACATGATGAAGATCGAAAAGTAGGGCCGCTGCATTTTTTTACAGGTGATGCCATGGAGCAGACATGTTCCGGCATGATCGGAAAGGGTGTGACGGACAGGGAGGATGACTGTTTATGGACAACAGTGTTCAGAGAGAACAGAAATTTATGGCCCTGCTGCAGGACACTCTGAAGCAGGCCAGGCGTGACGGAGGAAGGATTTCCAGAGAAGAGATCTCGGAGATCTTCAGCGGTCTGTCACTGGAGGATAAGCAGCTGCAGCAGGTCGAGGACTATCTGAAGGCCAACAGGATCGTCGTGGGCGCTCAGGCCGGCGATCCGGATGCCCTTCCGGATGAGGAGAAGAATTTCCTTGCATCCTATATGGAGATGCTCGAAGAGATTCCCCGGCTCTCCGACCCAGTTCTGGAGGCGGTGAAGATCTCGGCCATGGCGGGAGAGCACTCCGCCCAGAAGGAACTCTCCGAGCAGATGCTGGCCTCTGTTGTGGATATCGCAAAACTCTATTCCGGTCAGGGCGTCAGCATTGAGGAACTGATCGGTGCGGGCAATGAGGCGCTGGTGACAGGCGTCAAACTCCTGGGGCACCTAGACAGCCCGCAGGAGGTGGACGGAGAGCTGGGCAGAAGAGTGATGGACAGTATGGAGGACCTCATCTCTGCCATGCTGGATGACCACGCCATGGACAGACAGATGGAGGATATGGTCAATCTGGTCGCGGACAAGGCGCACGAACTGGCTGAGGAACTGGGCAGAAAGGTGACTCCCATGGAACTTGCGGGAGAGGGAGATGTGTCCGCGGAACAGATCGCGGAAGCTGTCCGTCTCACAGGCGGCAGGATCGAGGACCTGGATATTCCGCAGTAACTGTCATTCCCCGACAGGACCCGGACGGGGGCCTGTGTGCATCCGCCGACTGTTTGCGGGGGCGGCGCAGGATTGACTGACATCGGACTTTGGATTATACTGAAAACCTATTCTGACAGTACAAAAGCAGGGCGGAACAGTCTGCATATATAGAATTGTTATTTACGGAGTCGGACGCGGAAAATCGATGGTTTTTTGCGTGCGGCTCTTTTTGGGTCATAAAAAACACCGGAAAAAACACTTGCAGGCCGGAATACGGAATGCTATACTGAGAAAGCGAACAGATGTTCTGAATCTAAAGGAGACGTGAAAATGGCTATTGCAAAAGATGACAGACAGAAGGCGCTGGATGCAGCGCTCTCACAGATAGAGAAACAGTTCGGCAAGGGCGCCGTGATGAAACTGGGCGATCCCGCAGCGCAGCTGAGTGTGGAGACGATCCCCACGGGTTCCCTCAGCCTGGATATCGCTCTGGGACTGGGCGGAATTCCCAAGGGCAGGATCATTGAGATCTACGGACCTGAATCCTCCGGTAAGACGACCGTCACACTGCATATGATCGCGGAAGTCCAGCGGCGCGGCGGCATTGCGGGATTCATTGATGCCGAGCACGCACTTGACCCGGTTTATGCCAAGAATATCGGCGTGGATATCGACAATCTGTATATCTCCCAGCCCGACAGCGGCGAGCAGGCGCTGGAGATCACCGAGACCATGGTCCGCTCCGGCGCGATCGATATCGTCGTCGTTGACTCTGTGGCGGCGCTGGTGCCCAAGGCGGAGATCGACGGCGATATGGGAGATTCCCATGTCGGCCTTCATGCGCGCCTGATGTCACAGGCGCTCCGCAAGCTCACGGCAGTGATCAGCAAATCCAACTGCTCGGTGGTCTTTATCAACCAGCTGCGTGAGAAGGTCGGTGTTATGTTCGGCAATCCCGAGGTGACCACCGGCGGACGCGCGCTGAAATTCTATGCCTCTGTCCGCATGGACGTTCGCAGGATCGAGACCCTCAAGCAGAGCGGAGAGAGCATCGGTAACCGCACAAGAGTCAGGATCGTGAAGAACAAGATCGCACCTCCTTTCAAAGAGGCGGAGTTTGATATCATGTACGGCAAAGGCATTTCCTATGTAGGCGATGTTCTGGACCTTGCCGCAGCGTGTGATATTGTCAATAAGAGCGGCGCCTGGTACAACTACGAGGGCAGCCGCGTGGGGCAGGGACGTGAAAATTCCAAGCAGTTCCTGCTGGATCATCCGGACCTTCTCGCAGAGATCGACCGCAAAGTGCGGGAGTACTACAATCTTGATCCGGACGGAGCCAAGATGCCGGCTCCTGCCCGGGAGGAAGGAACTGACGGCGAATGATCCTGCGAATGATGTGACAGAAAGGCAGTGAGGGACAGGCTTTGCACGAAATTCTTTCGATCGAACAGATTGGGAACAGGACCCGGCAGGGGTGCGGCGGGGACACAGCTTCCCGTCCGGCGCGGGGCCGTGTGCGGGTGACTTTGGAGGACGGGGAGAGTTTTGTCCTGTCCTCTTCAAAGGTGTCCCGGCTGGGACTTGAGGAAGGCGGAGAAATCGCAGAGGAGACGTTTGAAGAGATCATGAGATCTCTGCGCGCGGCATGCATGCAGCGCTGCGGCACACTTCTGGGAAGCAGGGATTATTCCGAGCAGCGGCTCCGGGAGAAACTGTGCGATGCCGGCTTTCCCGCCTCCCTTGTGGAGGATGCGGTCGATAAACTGCACAGGGCAGGTTACCTGGATGACCGCCGCTATGCCCGCAGCTATGTGAGAAGTCATCTGCAGGACAGAAGCAGACTTCGGATCACGCGGGACCTGACTGAAAGAGGGATCTCCGGGACAGATATTGAAGAGGCTTTCGCGGAAGTCGGCCTGGAGGAAGACATTGAGGAGGCGCAGAAGGAACAGGTGCTCCGTCTTCTGAGAAAGCGCGGATTTGATCCTGACAGGGCGACCTACGAGGAGAGGCAGAAGACCATGGCTTTTCTGCACAGAAAAGGTTATCCGGCAGACCTGATCCGGCGCTCGGCAGAAGGAGATTATAGTTGAGACCAAAACCCTGCCGGAGCGGTCCCGACAGGATTTGAAGAGGTCCGGGGACGGCGTTACGGGCAGGACCCCATACTCAGGAATGACTTGACATGCGAACATATTAAGTTTAGAATCAATATGTTGTGAGTTTGTTCGATAGAATACAATGAATATTCTGTTGTTGTCTGGGAAACAGAATTTGCAGGAATTTGTGTTCTATACAATAAAGCAAACAGTTCAATTGAATATGGAGGTGCTCCTGTATGAATATAGGAATCATTATTGCAGTGATTCTTACAATGGCAGTGGCAGTTCCCGTCACCTGGTATATCACATCCAGCAATCACAGAAAGCAGGATGAGATCAAGGTGGACAGCGCAGATGCAAGGGCAAGAACGATCATCGACGAAGCCCTTCGCGAAGCCGAATCCAAGAAGCGCGAAGCTATGCTGGAGATCCGCGAGGAGACGTTCAAATCCAAGAACGAACTCGAGAAAGAGATCCAGAACAGGCGCAATGAAGTTCAGAAAAATGAGCGAAGGATTCAGCAGAAGGAAGAGCAGATCGATAATAAAGTCGAACAGCTGGAGCGCAGGGAACAGAGTCTTGCAGCCAAGGAAGAAAACCTGCAGAAACTTCAGAAAGAAGTTTCAATGCTTAATGAGCAGCGCATACAGGAACTCGAGCGTATTTCGGGCCTGACCTCCGAACAGGCAAAAGAACACCTTTTAAAGATTGTTGAAGATGAAGTGAAACTGGATTCCGCCAGAATGATCAAGGAGATCGAGGCGGAAGCCAAGGAAGAAGCAGATAAGCGGGCCAAGGAATATGTGGTCAATGCCATACAGCGCTGTGCGGCAGATCATGTTTCCGAAGCTACAATTTCTGTTGTCCAGCTGCCCGGTGATGAAATGAAGGGCAGAATCATCGGACGTGAAGGACGCAATATTCGTACTCTTGAGACGATGACAGGCGTCGACTTGATTATCGATGATACACCGGAAGCGGTTGTAATATCGGCATTTGACCCGATTCGCCGCGAGGTTGCACGTGTAGCGCTGGAGAAGCTGATCGTCGATGGCAGAATCCATCCTGCCAGGATCGAGGAAATGGTCGGCAAGGCACAGCGTGAAGTGGAAGCCAGGATCAAAGAAGAAGGAGAAGCCGCCACATTGGAAGTCGGCGTACACGGGATTCATCCCGAACTCGTTCGTCTCCTGGGCAAGATGCGTTTCCGCACAAGTTACGGACAGAATGCACTCAAGCATTCCATCGAAGTTGCACAGTTATCCGGTCTTCTGGCGAGTGAGCTCGGGCTTGATGTCCGTCTTGCTAAACGCGCCGGACTTCTGCATGATATCGGCAAGGCGGTCGATCATGAGATGGAAGGTTCTCATGTACAGCTGGGTGCCGAACTCTGCAGGAAATATAAAGAATCACAGACAGTCATTAATTCCGTGGAAGCGCACCACGGTGACGTAGAGCCGGCAAGTCTGATCGCATGTATCATACAGGCGGCAGATACGATCTCCGCAGCCCGTCCGGGTGCAAGGAGAGAAACTCTTGAAGCATATACGACAAGACTGAAACAATTAGAAGAAATCACCAACAGTTTTAAAGGGGTCAGTAATTCTTATGCCATACAGGCAGGCAGAGAAGTTCGCGTAATGGTAGTTCCTGAGCAGATCAGTGATGCTGATATGGTAATTCTGGCAAGAGATATTTCCAAGAAGATCGAAGCAGATATGGAATATCCCGGTCAGATCAAAGTAAACTTAATCCGTGAGTCCAGAGTTACGGATTATGCGAAATAATACCATATATTAATATTTTTATTTATTGAGAAAATGATTGTTAGTGCTGCGGAAGGCCGGAAGGAATCCGCAGCACTTTTCATTTGTGCCGCCGGAGCGGCCCAAATTGCATGATCCTTTACCATTTTTTACCTTCGTGCGTGCAAAACACTTGGCCCGCTTACGCAGCAAGTGCTGCCGCCGGACAAAAGCCTTCCGCCATCAGAGGTTAGTATGAATGAAAGCCAAAGAGGATCGGAGATGATCCTGACGAAAGAAGAACGACTGCGCATTTTGGATGCACCGGACCGGCAGAGCCATGCAGGGATCAGGGACAGAGCGATCCTGGAGCTTCTGGGAGGTGCCGGACTGAAGGTCCGTGAACTTGCGGCGCTTCGGATTGAGAATGTTGATCTGCAGATTTCCTGTATCCTGCTCTCGGGAGGGGCTCAGAGGATGATCCCGTTCGGAAGCCGGACCAGGGAGAGCCTGATGAAGTATCTCTTTGATGTGCGCGGGGATGTGCAGGGACCCGGGTCTTTACTCTTTCCCGGCAGAGGAGGAGAGCAGCTGACCAGGCAGGCTGTGTGGAAGATCGTCAGAAAATATGCGCTGTCTGCCGGGATCGACAGGGGAGTGTCACCTGAGGACCTGAGGACTTCACTGGCGGTTTCTTTGCTCAGAGGAGGGACCGACCCGGCAGCTGTCCAGTCACTTCTGGGTATACGCAGGGCGTCCATGCAGAAATATTATGACATTGCGGGCTGCAGAGATTAAATTTGTGACAAAAAAAGCTCATATTTTCCAAAAATATTAAGCAAAATGCCAGAGAATAAGGTATAATGATGGAAGATTGATTATTTCGGGAATTTTCGCTTCTTTGCCGGAACAATCATCAGAATACCTATAGACTGCATACCCAATTTTCATTATTGTAACAGGGGGTCATTGAATATGAAGAAGATTCTTTTTGTGGCATCTGAGGGCGTTCCTTTTATTAAGACCGGCGGACTGGCGGATGTTGTCGGTTCTCTTCCGAAGGAACTTGACAAAGAGTATTATGACGTCAGAGTGATCATGCCCAAGTATTCCTGCATGAAGCAGGATATGAAGGACAAGATGGAGTATGTCACACACTTCTACATGGACTTCCACTGGAAGAGCGAGTATGTAGGCGTGCTGAAAGCAGAGGTTGAGGGAATCACCTTCTACTTCATTGATAATGAAGGATTCTTTACCAGTGACAAGCCTTATACGGATGATCCTCTGTTTGAGATCACTCGTTTCGCATTCTTCTCCAAGGCAGTGCTGTCCGCGCTTCCTGCAATCGATTTCCGTCCCGACCTGATCCACTGCCATGACTGGCAGACAGGTCTTGTCCCTGTTTATCTCAAAGAGCGTTTTGCCGGCAATGAGTTCTTCCAGGGCATCAAGTCCGTCATGACCATCCACAACCTGAAGTTCCAGGGCAAGTGGAATGTCCGCGATGTTGAAGATATCACCGGTCTTTCCGGCTACTATTTCACACCGGATAAGCTCGAGGCTTACAAGGATGCCAACCTCCTCAAGGGCGGTCTGGTCTACGCAGATGCCATTACTACCGTTTCTCCGACCTATGCGGAAGAGATCAAGACACAGTTCTACGGCGAGGGTCTTGACGGTCTGATGAATGCCAGGAGCAACGACCTGCGCGGTATCATCAACGGCATCGACTACACTGATTTCTCACCGGACAATGACAAGAAGATTCCGCAGCCTTATACAGTTGACAACTTCCGCAAGATGAAAGTCAAGAATAAACTTGCGCTTCAGAAGGAACTGGGACTCAAGGTTGACGAGAAGTGCTTCATGATCGGTATCGTCTCCCGTCTGACAGACCAGAAGGGCTTCGATCTGATCGCCTATGTGCTCGAGGAGATCCTCTCCCTCGACGCCATCCAGATGGTCGTTCTGGGTACCGGCGAAGAGCGCTATGAGAACATGTTCCGCTACTTCGACTGGAAGTACAATGACAAGATCTCTGCGAACATCTACTATTCGGATGAACTGTCCCACAAGATCTATGCTTCCTCCGATGCCTTCCTGATGCCTTCCCTGTTTGAGCCCTGCGGACTCAGCCAGCTGATGTCCCTGCGCTACGGCACACTTCCGATCGTACGCGAGACCGGCGGCCTGAAAGATACCGTTGAGCCTTACAATGAATATGAGGGAACCGGTACAGGCTTCACATTTGCAAATTACAATGCGCATGAGATGATGCACTCCATCCGCTATGCCGAGCAGGTCTACTATGACAAGCGCCTCGAGTGGAACAAGATGGTTGAACGTGCTATGCGCGCAGACTTCTCCTGGGCACAGTCCGCTGCCAAGTATCAGGAGATGTATGACTGGCTCATCGGCTGAGGATTATTTGCAAAATGATCTGATGATCTGAATTTGAAAACTGCGGCAGGGCATATATGCTGTCCTGCCGCAGTTTTTTGTGCGATAAGCCGCCGGGCGCATCTCGTGCTTGCACGAAGATGCATTTGGCGGCCAACGGTCAATCGAGCAGGAGCATCCTGCTCGATTGGTTTTTCTGCAGACTTATGATATAGTGGTAGAGATTTACGGATAGAAGAATCCAGGGAAGATGACCTGTGCCTTCTGCAGGAGGCGCAAATGAGAAGAATCAGGTAAAGAAAGAGGACATCATGGGTGAGAATGCGAGACGAGAGATTGAGGAAGCGGACAGCGGAAAAGGAAAGTCTGCGGGCAGCAGTATCGCCGTGCAGGCAGGTATCCTGGCGATCGCGACCATTGTGGTCCGTATTATCGGTCTTTTATACCGCGCCCCGCTGACTGCGATCATCGGAGACGAGGGAAACGGCTATTACGGTGCGGCCTATAATATTTATATGATCATTCTGATCCTCTCCTCCAACTCTCTCCCGGCGGCCATTTCAAGGCAGATGTCGACCAAGATCGCAGTGGGAGAGTACAGGAACGCCCAGAGGACATTTCATTGTGCCCTGATCTATTCACTCATCGTAGGAACAGCCGGAAGCCTGCTCCTGTATCTCGGGGCGGGAGTCCTGGTAAAACACAATGCGGTCCCGGTCCTGCGGGTCTTCGCGCCGACGGTCTTTCTGTTCGGCATTCTGGGTGCGGTGCGAGGCTATTTCCAGGCCAACCAGTCCATGGTGCAGACTTCCGTGTCGCAGATCCTGGAGCAGATCGCCAATGCGGCGGTCAGTATCGGAGCGGCCTCGATCCTGATCCGCACGGCTTCGATCCATGCAGACCCGACAGAAAAGGCTGTCCGCGGCGCCATGGGAAGCGCAATGGGTACCGGCATCGGTGTTGCTACAGCCCTCATTTTCATGGTGATCGCTTATCTGAGACACAGGAAGGGATTCTTTGGCAGGATCGCTCTGGACACGGGGCGCACGGAATCCTATGCCAGGATCATGAAGAGCACGATCCTGGTGGTCACGCCCTTTATTGTGAGCAGTTTTATTCTGAATCTGACGACAACACTGGACCAGATGATCTATCTGAATATGCTGATCGACGGAAGAGGCCTTCCCGAGGCCGCGGTCACAACGGTTTTCGGTCTGTTTTCCAACAAGGCTGTAGTTATCACCAATATCCCGATCTCGGTCGCGACGGCAGTGTCTGCGGCGATCATTCCCAATATTGCTACGGCCTATGCCTCAGGGGACCTTCTGGAGACAAGGCGCCGTTCCCTCAACGCCTCCAGGATGGCACTGATCATTTCCATTCCCTGTGCAGTGGGTCTGCTGGTGCTGGCCCGTCCGGTCACCATGCTGATGTTCCCCCAGTGGGAGACGCTGGAACTGGCCTCGGTCCTTTTGGCCCTGCAGTCCGTCACTGTCATCTTTTTGTCTGTGGGCACCATCACGAACGCGGTCCTGCAGGCGATCGGAAAGATGAATATGCCCATCGTCAGCGCCGGTATTTCCCTGATCATCCAGACGGCTGCGCTGATCTTTTTCCTGCGGTTTACCGACTGGGGCATTTATGCCATGGTATTTGTCAGCGTCCTGTACGCGGCGATCATTTTTGCCCTCAATGAAATGTTCCTGCGGCACTATCTGGGACTGCGCTTTGATGCGGTCAAGGTCTACTGGAAGCCTGTCTTCAGCGCCCTCGTCATGGGAGCCGCCGCTTTTGCGGTTTACCGGGTGATCTTCGCGCTCGCCTCCCATGTGCGGGGTGAATATTTCGCGAACTTCGTCGCTCTGGTGCCGGCCATTCTGGCGGCCATACCGGTCTACTTCTTCATTCTGATCAGGATGGGGAGCTTTACCGAAGAGGATATCCTGGGTCTTCCCAAGGGGGCGGCCATTGCGCGTCTGCTGAAAAAGCTGCGCTGGATGTGATCAGGGCGCTTTCAGCTGCAGATCTGGGGAGACGGCCTTTAATCCTCTACTTCGCGCAGGGCACTGATATCCGTCCTGGCGAGTATGGAGTAATTGGTATAGTACACAACGAAGCCGGGAGCTGCGCCGGAGGGCTTTTTGACATTGCGGCGCTCGAGGTAATCGATCTCAACCTTGCCCTGCTCACGGCCGCTTGAGTAGTAGGCGGCAAGGGCAGCGGCTTCTTCAAAAACGCGGTCCGGCAGTTCGTCCATGGAACGTCCGCCGCTTTTGAGCAGGACATGGGAACCGGGCATATCATTGGCATGGAACCAGATGTCGCGGCTGTCAGCCATATGGAAGGTGATCTCGTCGTTCTGCGTGTTGTTTTTGCCGACAAAGATATCGTATCCGTCGCTGCTGATATAGTGAAGAGGCTTGCTCTGAGGTGTGCGGGAGCGGCCTTTTCTGCTGTCTGAGCGGGAGTCCCTGCGGCCGGTGTATTTGCGGCGAAGGAAGCCGCTCTCCTCCATTTCGCGGCGGATCTGGGAGAGATCGCCGTCAGTCGTGGAGAATTCGAGGGCATTCTGGATGCTCCGCAAATGGTCGATCTCGGCGCTTACTTCTGCGGTGAGGCGGGTGAGCGCTTCGTTGGTGCGCTTCATGCGTGCATAGCGGTCAAAGTATTTCTGGGCATTCTGCTGGGGCGTGAGAGTGGGATCCAGCGGGATCCGGATGTTTTCGCCGGTGTAGTAGTTCAGGACCTGGCAGCTCTCTGCGCCGGCGGGAACGGAATAACCGTAGGCATTGAGGAGTTCTCCGTAAATTTTGTATTTTTCCCTCTTTTCCGTATCCCGGATCTGGCGGCACTGGAGGTCGTACTTGTGCACATCGCGCTCAAGGATAGTCTGCACGATGTGGCGGAGGTCCGCGGAGCGCTGACGGATACGGGTGTAGAGATTTTTACGGGCATAGAAATCCTCCAGCAGAGCGGAGGGAGATTCATAAGGAACCTCAATGCAGTCCGCATAGTGGCCGAGCCTGACAAGGGAGAATTCCGCGGGGGCCCCGGCTGCCTGTCCTTCGCCCCGGCGGCAGTACATGACCGGGGTGAATCTTTTTTCTCTGATCTGGAGGATCAGGTCCCGGAACTGCTCCCAGAGCGCCTCTTTTTCCGCGGGGGCAAGCAGTGCCGCGCTGCGGTCCTGGGTGAGCTGTGCCCTGTGGGCAAGTTCCTGTGCCGCAACGGTGGAAAAGCCCGTGTAACTCCTGAGGAGGAGCTTTGCGACATCCATGTGGCCATTGTCCAGAACTGACATAAAGCCCTCGCGGGTCTCGCTCAGGGGGTCTTTTTTGGACTGTGTGTCGGGGATGAAATAGGGCCTGCCGGGCAGGACCTCGCGCACGGAACTGACCAGGGAGGAGACGTGCCGGATGCTGTCGACGATCGTATCGCTGTCATCGAGGAAGATGATGTTGCTGTGTTTGCCCATGATCTCGACGACCAGACAGTGTGTGCAGAGGTCGCCCATTTCATTGCGGTGCTCGACTTCGAAGCGCAGGATCCTCTCGAGGCCGGGCTGGGTGATCGAGACGATCCGCCCGTTCTGCAGGTGCTTTCTCAGAAGCATGCAGAAAGCCGGTGCCTGCAGGGGAGCCTGGCGGCTGGTGCGGGTCAGGTAGACCAGGGGAAGAGAGGGATCGGCACAAAGGTAGAGGCGGATCTGCCCTTTGCCGCGTTCGGCGGCAGGGCGTATGGTGATCACCAGTTCGTTTTTATCAGTCTGCGCGATTTTATAGATGCGTCCGCCGGCGGCCGTTTCCTGCAGCTCACTGCACAGACCGGCGACGGTGATGCCGTCAAAAGCCATGAAAAAAAGTCTCCTTATCTTTATTCGGGACCTGTACAAAAGTCCTGAGCCCATATTCTGCATGGGCTCACGTCAATTTAGTATACACTTCTTTCTTGACGGGTGAAAGTATAATGTTATAATGGATACTGATTTTATATGCTCTTCGTTACACAGCCACATACTGACCAGGGCGTGAACACGCAGCGCCCCTCAGGAGGACAGCTCATGATCAGAAGCATGACAGGATACGGCAGAAGTGAATTACAGAACGATTCTTTCAGGATCGCGGTGGAGATCAAATCTGTCAACAACCGGTATCTTGACATTAATATCAAAATGCCCAGGATTCTCAATCCTCTTGAGGCACAGATCCGCAAGGAGCTGAAGAAATATATGCAGCGCGGCAAGGTGGATGTCTTTATCTCCTACCAGGATCTTACCGAATCCAACATGGAGGTCAAATATAACGCCCGTATAGCCGGGGAGTACTGGAAGTATCTGAAGCAGATGGCTGAGGAGTTCGGAATCGAGAATGATGTCCGTGTCTCTTCTCTGGCCCGTTTTCCGGACGTCCTGTCCATGGAGGAAGAGCCGGTCGATCCCGAAGGAATCTGGGAGAATCTCCAGGAGGTCCTCAGGGACGCTGCCGTGATGTTCGACGAAGCCAGGGTCCGGGAGGGCGAGTTCCTCAAAAATGACCTGGACGGCAAGCTTGAGGAGATGCTGGGCCATGTGGAATTTATCTCTTTGCGCGCGCCCGGGCTGATCGAGTCCTACAGAAAGAATCTGCAGGACAAGGTGACGGAGCTTCTGGAATCGTCTTCCATCGACGAGTCCAGGATTGCCCAGGAAGTGACCATCTACGCGGACAAGGTCTGTGTGGACGAGGAACTTGTCCGTCTGCACAGCCACATCGAGGCGACCAGGCAGGAGCTCTCCCGGGGAGGAAGTATCGGCCGCAAGCTCGACTTTATCGCGCAGGAGATGAACAGAGAATCCAACACGATCCTCTCAAAGTCGGATGACCGTGAAATTTCCGACCATGCGATCGAACTCAAGACCTCTGTAGAGAAGATTCGCGAGCAGGTGCAGAATATCGAATGATCTGTAGATCCGATCAGATTTGCGGTGCAGTATATGGCAGTTAATAAACTGATACATGTCGGATTCGGCAATATTGTCAATGCGGGAAAAATCATAGCGATCGTGAGCCCCGATTCGGCCCCGGTAAGGAGGCTGGTCTCCCAGGCCAAAAACGACGGCCGCACAATCGATGCGACCCAGGGCAGGAAGACAAAGTCAGTGATCGTCATGGAAAACGACAGGATCGTCCTGTCGGCTCTGCTTCCGGAAACGATCCGGGGGCGCGCCCTCTCGGAGTCCGAAAACGACCAGGAAGAATAGGAACTGAACTCATTTTACAGAGATTTCCGTTTTACCGGATATGTGGAAAGGGGGCAGATAAATGGAAGGAAAGTTGATCGTGATCTCCGGCTTCAGCGGAGCGGGAAAAGGGACCGTCATCCGCCGTATGATGCAGGAGCATGACGGATATGCGCTCTCGGTATCCATGACTACGCGCAAGCCCCGTGAGGGAGAGACCGACGGTGTCGAATATCACTTTGTCACAAATGAAGTCTTTGAAGATCTGGTCAGAAGAGACGGACTGCTCGAGCATGCGGGGTTTGTGGACAACTATTACGGAACACCGAGCGCTTTTGTAGAGGAAAACAGGCGCGCCGGACGCGATGTACTTCTGGAGATCGAGGTGCAGGGCGCCATGCAGATCAGGGAAAAGTTCCCGGAGACGCTGCTTGTTTTTATTGCACCCCCGACCGCGGAGGAACTCAGAAACAGACTTTTCGGCCGTCAGACAGAATCGGAGGAGAAGGCAATGAAGCGGCTTCGCAGAGCTGCCGCGGAAGTACACTCCATTGGGGAGTATCCTTATCTGATCATCAATGACGACGTAGAAGCCTGCGCAGAGTCCCTGCATTCCGTGATCAGCGGCACATGGACACCTGAGGCAGCTGACGGCGATCATTCAGGCGGTCAGATCATCACCGACCGGGCTGCAAAAGAGGCCTTCGCCGCTGCTTTCAGTGCGGGACTGGAGAAAATCCTGTAACAGAAAAAAACAGAACAGCCCTTTCCGGATACATGCCGCAGCAAACAGGCTCCGGCGGGAGAGAGCTGGTTTGGAATGATATATATCTAAATAGAAAGGAAAGGTTTACCTACATGATTCATCCGTCTTATGTGGATCTTATGAAAGTTGTCAATAAAGGAGTTGAGGAGGGAGAGACTCCCGTCATCAACAGCCGCTATTCCATCGTTATGGCGACTGCCAAGCGCGCGCGCCAGATCGTGGACGGCGACGAGCCTCTTGTCAAGGTTTCCAGAGGCGAAAAGCCCCTCTCGACCGCAGTCGATGAGCTCAACCAGGGAGAGATCCGGATCCTGGCTGAGGATGAGGCAGAGGAAGAGTTCCCTGAGCCCGTCCTGGAAACAGGTTCCGCTGATATGATCTCCGCAGAAGAATCCGGGGATACTGAGGAGGCATCTGCAGAGGAAGCCGATGCTGAAGACGCGGAAGAGGAAGATGAGGCCGCTGACGGCGAAGAACTGATCGCAGATGAGGAAGCTGAGGAATGAAAATCCTGTTTGTATCCCTCGGATGTGACAAGAATCTCGTTGATTCCGAGGAAATGCTGGGAGACCTGACGCAGGCGGGATATGAGATCACCGATGACGAGGAAGCGGCAGAGGCTGCCGTCATCAATACCTGCTGCTTTATCAATGACGCCAAAAAGGAGAGCATTGAGAGCATTCTGGAACTTGCCCGGCGAAGGACAGACGGACAGCTCCGTGCCCTGATCGTGACCGGATGTCTCGCTCAGCGCTACAGCCAGGATATCCTCCGCGAGATTCCTGAGGTCGATGCGGTCATCGGTACAACTGCCCAGGACACACTCCTGCAGACGCTGGAGGAGGTACTCGGACGTGATGAGGCGGACGGCGGCCGGCAGGAAAAGGACCGGGCGCTGGTGCGCTTAAATGATCTCCGCAGGCTCCCCAGGACTGACGCAAAGCGTGTTTTGACCACGGCGAACGGCTATGGATATCTGCGCATTGCGGAGGGCTGTAACAAGCACTGCACCTATTGCGTGATCCCGTCCATCCGCGGCTCCTACAGGAGCATTCCGATGGAGAGCGTTCTTGAGACAGCGAAGCAGCTCGCCGGACAGGGAGTCCGCGAACTGATCCTGGTTGCCCAGGAGACTACTCTTTACGGCACAGACCTGTACGGCAGGAAAATGCTTCCGGAATTGCTTCATAAACTGGCACAGATTGAGCAGATCCGCTGGATCCGCCTTCTGTACTGCTATCCGGAAGAGATCACTCCGGAACTGGTGCAGACCATGAAGGAGGAGGCAAAAGTCCTTCATTATATTGATATGCCGATCCAGCATGCCTCCGACAGCATCCTGAAGAGGATGGGACGGCGCACCGACAGAAAAGAGCTGGAGGAAATCATCTCTCTTCTGAGAAAAGAGATTCCGGACATCTGCATCCGGACGACTCTGATCACGGGTTTTCCCGGTGAAGTGGACAAGGACCACAAGACGCTGCTGTCTTTTGTCCGCAGAATGAAATTTGAGCGGCTGGGCGTTTTTGCCTATTCCCGTGAAGAGGGGACACCCGCCGCCAAAATGCCTGCCCAGATCCCGGCACCGGTCAAGAAAAAGCGCCGGAAAGAACTGATGCTCCTGCAGCAGGAGATCGCCTTCAAAAAGGCCCGCCGCATGAAGGGCAGGACAGTGGAGGCCATCGTAGAGGGCAGGATCGTGGGAGAGGATGTCTATACGGCGCGTACCTATATGGATGCACCGGGTGTAGACGGAACTCTTTTCATAGAGACCAGGCGGGAACTGATGTCGGGTGACTTTGTCCGTGTGAAGATCACGGGATCCGACGAATATGATCTGATCGGCGTCATTGCGGAATGACTTTCCCGCAGGCAGAACCGGATCTGGTCGTAATCGTACGGATATGCGCCCTGTAGTTCATGTTTTTTGTAAAGCAAAACGGCCGGGAATCCACCGGACCGATGGGAGGGTATTATGAATCTGCCGAATAAACTGACTGTGCTTCGAGTTATTCTGGTTCCGTTTTTTGTCGTCTTCCTGCTTCTTTCCAAGACAACGGAAACAATGAAATGGATCGCTCTGGTGCTTTTCATCGTTGCGTCGCTGACAGACCTGCTGGACGGCTATATTGCCCGCAGCCGCAATCTGGTGACTACCTTCGGAAAGTTTATGGATCCTCTGGCCGACAAGATCCTGACCATTTCCGGTATGATCTGCCTGATCGAACTGGGCAGGATTCCCTCCTGGATCGTTGTGATCATTGTGGCGAGAGAATTTATCATCAGCGGCTTCAGGCTGATCGCTACCGAGCATGGGATCGTCATTGCGGCAAATTACTGGGGCAAATGGAAGACAACCTTCCAGATGATCATGATCATCCTCATGATCATGAATATCCCTGCGCTGCAGATGGTGACCACGATCGTGATGTGGGTTGCTCTGGTGCTGACCATCGTTTCCCTTGTGACCTATATCGCTCAGAATATGGATGTAGTCCGTACCATGGAGACAAAATGATGAGACGTGCAATCCTGATGTGCGCCGGTGAATATGAACCGATCCCGATTCCGGTCGGGGAAAAACACAAAAGCCTTCGTTCTGCGAAGGCTTTTGAATATTGCAGGGAGGATCCCCTTGTCGTTGCCGTGGACGGCGGCCTGCCCAGACTCCTGGCCCAGGGGATCATGCCCGATCTTGTCCTGGGGGATTTTGATTCACTGGAAGACAGGTTCCGACCCTATCTGGATGAATTCGAAGCCGTGCATCCGGGCTGTCTGCTCAGGCTTCCCTGTGAGAAGGACGATACGGACACGATCTACGCGGCGCGGATGTGTCTGGAGCGGGGCTGCAGAGAGATCCTGTTCTACGGCGCTCTGGGCGGGCGGCTCGATCACACTGTCGCCAATCTGCAGACCCTTTCCTGGCTGAAGGAAGAGGGCGCGGAAGGATACCTGATCGGAAAAACGACGCTGGCTGCGGTCATCGGCGGCGAGACAGTGCTGCTGCCGGCGGATTATGAAGGAACTTTTTCCTTCTTTGCCCTGGACAGGGAGGTGACTGGCGTCACTCTGAAGGGAATGAAATATCCTCTCTCGGAGGTTACTGTTACCAATACATTCCCGGTGGGCGTGAGCAATGAAGTGAACGCGGACACGGTGCGCGGCACGGCTTCCGGCCGCGCGTCAGTGACGGTCCGGGAGGGCCTTGCCCTGATGATCCTGGAGAAAAGCGAATCCGAGATCATCAGACGGGAAAAGAGAAGAGCCGGAGAGAAGGGGTCCCTGCCGGGCGAAAACGCAGAAAGCGTCCCGGTGCAGGGCGCGGCAGCTCCGGGGATGCCGGACCCCTCTGAGCTTGAAAGGATCCCTCAGTGATCCTGCACTGCCTGCATTCCCGCGCCTTCTGTATTCCATCGCATGTCGGAATCCTGTACTGTCTTGCATTCCTGCGTCATCTATAATCAATCCTGCGCCTGCATTTCTTTGCCTTCTGCAGGCCCCATACAATTTGTAATCCCCCTGCATGTGTTTATCCTTCATGGCGCAGGGCTCGGGCGAAACTCAGGGGAAACTTAGGGGAACTCAGGGGAGAGCTCCGGATCCACACTAATATCACTAAAATCAGCATAAAATGCCTGTTTTTTTAAAAACAATATCAAAAAAATCCCTGCGGCGCCGGACTGGTGCAGCAGGGATTTTTGAATATGATCTGATTGAAAGGGCTGATCCCTTTAGGGATCCGTCAGATCTCGCTGAAGAGGAGATCGGAGTAGACGGGGATCGGCCATGCATCGCGGGCGGTGATGGACTCAAGCTCATCGGCGAAGCTGCGGCACTCGTTCATGTCCGGTACAATGACGGTGTGGCAGTAGCGCATGGCTTCTTCCGGATCCGAGGGAACAATGCGGAGGTCTTTTTCAAGTTTGTCGCAGGCATCGCTCAGACAGTCGGTCAGCATGCAGTTGTTGAGGGCGTTCATCTCTTCATATTTGGCGGGGAAGCCCAGTGCTTTGCGCTTCTCGACACCGCGGCAGAGCGTGGAGCCGTATCGTGAGACGGCGGGAAGGATCTCTTTGCGCAGCATGTCGATCAGGGTCCTGGCCTCCATGGAGATGGTGGCGGTATAGTTCTCCACGTGGATGTTGTAGCGGGCATAGACCTCATCGCGCGTGTAGATCGAGTGGCTGGTAAAGAGTTCGATATTCTTGTCGGTGATATAGGCCGGCAGAGCATCCACAGTGGAGATGTTGTTGCAGAGACCGCGGCGTTTGGCTTCCTCGATCCATGCCTCGTCATAGCCGTTGCCGTCAAAAATAATGCGTTTGTGGGCAGTCAGTTCCCGGCGGATCAGGGCATTGAGATCGTGGTGGAAGTCATCGGACTTTTCCAGCTCGTCGGCGAACCGGCCCAGTTCCTCGGCCATCATGGTGTTGAGGACGATGTTGGGACCGGAAATGGAGAGAGAGGAACCTACCATGCGGAACTCAAACTTGTTGCCGGTGAAAGCCATGGGCGAGGTGCGGTTGCGGTCGGTATTGTCCATGGGAATGGGCGGCATGGTGTCGACGCCGATGGCCAGGGTGCGCTTGCCTGCATTGGTGTAGGCGGTGTCGTCGATGATGGATTCGATGACGGCGCTCAGTTCCTCGCCCATGAAAATGGAAACAACAGCGGGCGGAGCCTCCTGAGCACCCAGGCGGTGGTCATTGCCGGGGGTGGCGACTGTGGCGCGGAGCATATCCTGGTATTCGTCGACGCCCTTGATGAAGGCGGTCAGAAACAGCAGGAACTGGGCGTTTTCACGGGGAGTGGATCCGGGCTTGAAGAGATTTTCGCCGGTGTCTGTGCCGAGGGACCAGTTGTCATGCTTGCCGGAGCCGTTCACGCCTGCGAAGGGCTTCTCGTGCAGCAGGCAGACCAGACCGTGGCGGTCGGCCACCTTTTTCATCATCTCCATGGTGATCTGGTTCTGGTCGCATGCCATGTTGGCGTCGGTGAAAATAGGCGCCATCTCATGCTGGGAGGGAGCCACTTCATTGTGCTTGGTCTTGGACAGGACGCCGAGTTTCCAGAGTTCATTGTCCAGGTCCTGCATATAGGACTGCACGCGGGGGCGGATCGCGCCGTAGTAGTGGTCCTCCAGTTCCTGGCCGCGGGGCGGTTTGGCGCCGATGAGGGTCCGGCCGGTCATGATCAGGTCTTCCCTCTGCTTGTACAGTTCTTTGTCGATCAGGAAATATTCCTGCTCGGAACCCACCTGGGCGATGACACGCTTGGCAGTGTTGTTTCCGAACAGACGCAGGATGCGGACAGCCTCTTTGCTGACTGCGTCCATGGAGCGCAGAAGGGGCATCTTTTTGTCCAGTGCATGTCCCGAATAGGAACAGAAGATTGTGGGAATGCACAGAGACTTTTCCTTAATAAAAGCGAAGGATGTGGGATCCCATGCTGTGTAGCCGCGGGCCTCGAAGGTTGCCCGAAGGCCGCCGGAAGGGAAAGAGGAGGCATCGGATTCGCCGCGGACCAGCTCCTTGCCGGAAAATTCCATGACGACTCTGCCGCCGCCGGCAGGCTGGATAAAGCTGTCGTGTTTTTCGGCGGTGACGCCTGTCATGGGCTGGAACCAGTGTGTATAGTGGGTCGCGCCTTTTTCGACTGCCCACTGTTTCATCGCCTCCGCGATTTCGTTGGCTGTTGAGATGTCAAGGGGAATGGAGTCGGAGACCGATTTCTTCCATGCCTTGTAACAGGAAGGGGAGAGCCGGTCCTTCATGGTCTCTTCGTCAAAGACCATGCTTCCGAACAGATCGGGAAGACGCCGGGATTCTTTGCTCATATGCAGAAACCTCCGTTGATGTTCATATTAGAGAGTCTTTTATTTTTTACAGATAGTCGCATTATACTCAAAAGCAGTGTTCAGCGCAACAAATCGTTTTTACAACTTCTCTGCAGCTGCCGGGACCGGAATGGTGCGGATTTGCCTGATCGGGCACGATTCCTGTCTTCAAGTACAGAGTCGAAAGCTGTTTTTGTTGAACTGTGCGTCTTTTCGTAGTAAAATAATTTGACGAAAGATGTATGCAAAGCTGTGCCGGGGGTAAGGCACAGGGCTGGGAAAGCCTGCAGTGTACGATTGGGTCCGGACAGGAAGTTCCCTGTGTATTTTGTGAGGCCTTACCTGTTTCGGAAACAAAAAGGAACCGTGTAGAAAAGGAGAGATGTGTATGAGTCACAGACCTGTAGTTTTAATGATCCTGGACGGCTATGGATTAAATGACAACCCCGAGGCAAATGCGATTGCAATGGCGAAAACGCCTGTAATGGACAGACTGATGGCTGAATATCCCTTTCAGAAGGGCTATGCCAGCGGCATGTCGGTAGGTCTTCCGGACGGTCAGATGGGCAACTCGGAAGTCGGCCATATGAATATGGGCGCAGGCCGTATCGTCTATCAGGAACTGACAAGGATCACAAAGGAAATCCAGGACGGTGAGTTCTTTGAGAATCCTGAGATTCTCGCGGCAATCAATAACTGCAAGATCCGCAATTCGGATCTGCATCTCTTCGGTCTTCTGTCCGACGGCGGTGTTCACAGCCACAACACGCATCTGTACGCTCTCCTTGAAATGGCCAAGCGCAACGGTCTCGACAGAGTCTATGTAGACTGCTTCCTGGACGGCCGCGACACACCTCCCAGAAGCGGTATCGATTTCCTCGCTCAGCTCGAGGAGAAGATGAAAGAGATCGGCGTCGGTAAGATCGCCATGATCAGCGGCCGTTACTACGCGATGGACCGTGACAACAACTATGACCGCGTCCAGATCGCATACGATGCGCTGACAAAGGGCGAAGGCGTCAAGGCCAACAGTTCCGCAGAGGCCATTCAGGCTTCCTATGACCGCGACGAGTCCGATGAGTTCGTGAAGCCCACTGTCATCATGGACGGTGACAAGCCCGTCTCCATGATCAAGGACGGCGACTCCGTGGTCTTCTTCAACTTCCGCCCTGACCGTGCGCGTGAGATCACACACTGCTTCTGCGACAATGATTTCAATTTCTTTGACAGAGGCCCCAGGAAGAAAGTTTTCTTCGTATGCTTCAAGGACTATGATCCCGAGATCCCCAACAAGGAGATCGCCTTCAAGAAGGTCGATGTCACCAACACCTTCGGTGAGTGGCTGGCAGCCCAGGGCATGAAGCAGGCGAGGATCGCCGAGACCGAGAAATACGCGCACGTCACTTTCTTCTTCAACGGCGGCGTCGAGGATCCCAATGAGGGTGAGGACAGGATCCTGGTCCGTTCCCCCAAGGATGTCCCGACCTATGACCTGAAGCCCGAGATGAGCGCCTACGGTGTGCTTGACAAACTCCTCGCGGCGATCGATTCCGATCAGTATGATGCCATCGTCATCAATTTCGCCAACCCCGACATGGTCGGCCACACCGGTGTTCTGCCGGCAGCCATCAAGGCAGTCGAAGTTGTCGACGAATGTGTCGGCAAGGCAGTGGATGCGATCATCGCCAAGGGCGGCGTCCTCTTCATCTGCGCTGACCACGGCAACTGCGAGCAGATGGTCAACTATGAGACCGGCGCTCCCCACACTGCGCACACCACCAATCCGGTTCCCTTCATTCTCGTCAATTATGACAAGGATTACACCATTGCCGAGGACGGCGTCCTGGCGGATATCGTCCCCACTCTGATCGAAGTGATGGGCAAGGAACAGCCCAAAGAAATGACCGGCAGATCTCTCCTGGTGAAAAAGGCCTGATGCCCCCTTTCACCCGCCTGGGATCAGATAAGATGAAATAATAAGCTGTACAGAGACAGGCTCCCGAACGGATCTGATGATCCGACGGAGCCTGTTTTTTTCGTGTGAAAGGTGTGTGAACAATGTCTGCGGAGGGTAACACGGACACAAAACGCTGCGTCGGTTTAGTTATAAAGGGAAGGGGAGACGGCGGCCAAAGGCTCGTGCCCGGCAGGTTACGGGCCCGTATTCTGCAGCCGCGTCTATGCGGGGGTGCAGCTGCCTGCCCTTTCTGAAGGGCAGATGTAGTCTTTTATTGTACGAATTAGCGTACATATTGTGTTTTGTATGTGAATTTTCTCCATTTTTTTACGTTTTTTGTGTGAAAAGATGGGCTCAGGTATATTCAAAAATGAAAAAATGAATTATTATAGTTTTATATGTGCGGAACTATGTGCACTTGAGAAACCTGTCCTGTTCCAGCAAAAACTGCGGAATGTTTACTGATCATGAAGATGTTGAACAGAAAAGATGGTCCGGATCACAGATTGCGGAACATCGGTGATAAACTGAACAGATACCTGCGCAGAAACGCGGACGGACTGGATCCGTCACCGGGCCGGCCTTCCGAAAAGAGAGGCCTTCGCAGCGCTACAGGTCCTTCCATAAAAGACAGACATCCCGGACTCGGAAAAAGCCGGGCTGAGAAACCCGTTCACAAGCCCTCTATGGGAACCAACCGTTCCGCGAAAATGCGGCGAGAAAACCGGGTGAGCTGGATGTTCCTGACGCCCAGCCTCATCGGTGTCGGTCTGTTTTTTGTCCTGCCCTTTATTGTGGTCATCTATTATTCGATGATCGACAATCCGATCCGCCACAGATTTGTCGGACTGGCCAATTACGGCAGGGTTTTCAGAAATGAGGCATTCCGTGTCGCGGTTGCCAACACCCTGAAGTTTTCCATCGTTGCCGTGCCCCTGGCTGTCGGACTGTCACTTCTGCTGGCCGTCATTATGGAACAGAAGCTCCCCTGGAAGAGCCGTTTCCGTTCCTTTTTCCTCAGCCCTATGATGGTGCCCACTGCTTCGGTCATCATGATCTGGCAGATCCTCTTCCACTACAACGGACTGGTCAATGTATTTCTGGGACATCTGTCGGGGGCCAAGATCGACTGGCTCAAATCCGCCTACGCCCAGGTGCCCATTGTTCTTCTGTTTTTGTGGAAGAACCTCGGATATAATATGATACTGTTTATGTCGGGACTGGCGAACATCCCCAGGGATCAGCTTGAAGTCGCGCGTCTCGAAAGTGCTTCGGAGTTCCAGATTTTCTGGCTGATCAAAATCAGATATCTCTCGTCTACGATCATGTTCGTTACGATTATGTCCCTGATCAATTCCTTCAAGGTATTCCGGGAGGTCTACCTGATGGCGGGAGATTATCCCTATGATGCACTGTATATGCTCCAGCATTTCATGAATAACACCTTTAAATCACTGGATTACCAGAAGCTCAGTGCTGCGGCCGTTCTGATGGCGATCTTTATGGTCATCGTGATCGGCAGCCTCTTCCTTACAGAGGACTGGTTCGCTAGGGATCTTGAGTGAGGGGGGAGACTAAATTGCCCGGAGACAAGAGGAAGCGTTCTAAAAAGATACGCGCTGCCGGCTGGGTGAAAGACCGGTTAAAATATGATACGGATTCATCGGAGCTGTATCCTCTGTCAAGAGAAGAAGAGTTGAGCCCGGAGGAATCCGGGGATATGTTTGAAACGGATGCCTTCGATGAATACGCGGAGGCTGAGCCGGCAGGAGAGGACGCATCCGCTGAGCCGGCAGCAGAGTCTTCAGGAGAGGACGATCCCGCCGGACCGGCAGCAGAGTCTGCTGCAGACAATATACCGGAAGAAGCTTTTTCCGCGGAAGAGGATGCCGGGGCGGAGGCAGAGACGATTTCCGCCGAAGACCATGGGGACGGGGAGGAAGATTCCCGTGCGGCCTCGAGCGTATTGACGAAACTGACAGTGAAGGCAGGGGAGTCCGGAAAGGACCTCCGTGTCCGCGCACGCAGATTCTGGACAAAGAACAGGATCGAGATCCTGCGCATGGTCATCCGCACCGCGGTCATCGGTTTTTTTGCGGTGATCTTCCTGATGCCGATCGTGCTCACGATCACGAATTCGCTGATGACCAGGTCCGAGATCAATGCCAATTACGGTGTGATCTTTGCGAAAAGAAACGGTGTGCGCGTCTTTATCAGCAGTACGGTGAACCTGAAATTTATTCCGGACATCGTGTCCTTCGGACAGTATTTCAAGGTCCTCATTCTCAGTCCGGAATATCTGCTGAAGTTCTGGAACTCCTTTTTATATGTAGTTCCGATCGTTGTCTTTCAGCTGGCCATTGCCTCGCTGACTTCCTACGGCTTTGCCAGGTACAGGGGACGTGTGAGGGAAATCATCTTTTTTGCCTATATCATCCTGATGCTCATGCCCTATCAGGTCACGCTGGTGCCCAACTATCTGGTATCAAAATGGCTGAACATTCTGGACACGAGGTGGGCGATCTGGCTTCCCGGTTTCTTCTCGCCTTTCGCTGTCTACATGCTCACCAAATATATGCGCAGGATCCCCAAGTCCATTTATGAGGCTGCGGAGATCGACGGCGCGGGAGAGTGGCAGATTTTTACGAAAATCTGTCTGCCCAACTGCCGCGGAGGCATTGCCTCGATCGCGATCCTGCTTTTCATCGACTACTGGAACATGGTTGAACAGCCGCTGATCCTTCTTTCAGACGATCAGCTGCATCCTCTCTCCGTATTTCTCTCCAAGATCAATTCGGGGGAGATCTCGCTGGCATTTGCAGTCGCAGTCATTTATATGGTCCTTCCCATGATGGTCTTCCTGTACGGAGAAGAATATCTGGTGGAGGGAATCGTCTATCAGGGCGGCATAAAGGAATAAACTTACATCAATTTATTGCAGGAGTGAACAGGAAATCATGGCCGAAAGTTTGAAAATCGAAGACAAAGAACTGGAGCAGTTCCGAAAATCCCAGAGACGGAAAGATATTATCAAAAATATCACGATCGTCTTTCTGCTGATTCTTCTGGCATTGACTTTCTTTTCCAGGACGATCATGAACTACACGCTGCCGCAGGTGGCGACTCACGTGGTTGCCCAGGGTGAGGTCTCGCCCAGGATCCGCGGACAGGGAACGGCGGAAGTCGACGATCCCTACAATGTCATGATGGCTCAGTCCAGACAGATCAAGAGGGTTGCCGTCCGTGTGGACCAGAAGGTCAAGCGCGGCGATGTCCTTTATTATCTGGAAGACAATGAGTCCGAGGATCTCAGGACCGCAAGGCAGGAACTGGCCAGCCTGCAGTCGGATTACACCAAAAAGCTGTTTGACGGTTCTCTGAGCGACTACGATATCACCAGGCTGCGCGCGGGCAACTACCGTTCTGACGATCAGATGCAGGCAGAACTCGGAACCGCAAACCGCAGGCTGGAATCCGCGACCAAAGAGGCTTCGGCGGCCAAAGCTGCGCTGGACAAGCTGGCGGCCAGTACGGATACCTCCGGCGGGGGGAACGCCACTGTGGCCAGTACAGGGACCCTCAAGGGCGGCGACGAAGAGGATGAAGAGGACGAGGATGTCGATCCCTCTCCGTCCAGTGATGACGGCGGTTCTTCAAAGAAGAAGAGCAAGGCCGAAAGAGATCTGGAGAAGGCCACTAAACGCAACATCGATGCGGAGGCAGAACTGGAAATTGCCAAGTCACTGCAGGAGAAGGTGGTCAACAGCATCAGTTCCGAGCTTGAGCTGAAGAGCCTTCAGAATCAGATCACCTTAGCCCAGGCCAAGGTCACCAAGCTGGAGGATGAGAACATCGGTGCTTCCATCGTCTCGCCGGTGGACGGCACGGTCATCAATCTCTCCTATAGTTCCGGTGAGACAGCGGCCGCGGATTCTTCTGCTGCGATCATCCGGATCGACGGCAAAAAGCTGACTGTCAGTTTCTCCGTCACCAAGGAGCAGGCCCAGAAGCTTCAGGTAGGTGACGAGGCGCAGCCACAGAACTACTGGGAATATGACGATGATTTCAAGGCGGTCCTCCGGCAGATTACGGCAGACAGCAGCGACCCCCAGAATTCAAGACTTCTGAAATTTGAGATCGACAGCGCCGCAGTGTCGGCCGGTGACAACGTGCAGCTGCAGATTGCGGAGAGCTCCAAGACCTATGATCTTGTCGTACCCAATTCTGCTGTCCGCAACGACTCGAACGGCACATTTGTGCTGGTCCTCAAGACCAGGCAGAGCCCTCTCGGAAACAGATATATTGTTTCCCGCGAAAGCGTCAAGGTTCTGGCAAAGGATGATACCAACTCTGCGATCAGCGGAGCGATCGGTGCCTATACTTATGTAATCACTACATCTACAAGGGCGGTTTCCTCCGGCGACCAGGTTCGCTTGGCTGATGAAGAGGAAGCCGAGGAATAGACTCGAATAATACCGATGCATGAAAAAAGGGGCGGCGATGTCTGACAGCAAACTGAATAAGAAAATTCGTGACGCTGTCCGGAAAGGAAGCCGCGGCACAGCCCGCATCATCCGCAGCTCACTGAAAAAAATGCATATGTGGCAGAAAGCCGGACTTGTGCTCTGCATAGTTTTCTGGATCTCCTCGGTGATCCTGGGCGCTGTGTGCAGAAGGACGACAGATAAGCTGCTCGATCAGAACGCTGCGGAGCGGTGGTCAGAGGACGGGAACTATGCCCAGGTCAGCGCTTTCCTCGCGGAGGGAAGCGGTGCGTCGGAGGAGACGGTCAAGGCAATGTACACCGGGCTGATGCTTGATCTGCAGACGGATGCGATTGCCCTGTCCGAGACGCAGACTGAGAACGGCGCAAGGCTGATCGAGGAGAGCTACTGCGGAATGGGCAGTGCGGACTTAACTGTCGGCACTGAAACAGTCACTGTCAATGCGATTGGTGTGGGCGGAGATTTTTTCAATTTCCATCCGCTGGAAATGATCGACGGCTATTATTTTGCCGATGACGACCTGATGAAGGACAGGGTCCTTCTGGATGACCAGACGGCCTGGCGCCTGTTCGGATCGCCTAACATTGTGGGAATGACTGTGACGATCGGGGGAACCCCTCATATCATCGCAGGTGTTTTCCGTCAGCCCCGGGAACGTTTTTACAAGGATTCCGGCATCGGAAGTTATCTTGTATACATGTCCTATGACTCTCTCTGCAAGTATACGGATGCCTCTGCCGCGGCATCGGAGAGCAGCGGAACCCAGGACAGTGAAAACCTGGACAGCTCCGGCGGCGATGCCTTTGCACCTGATGCAGAGCCTGTCCGCCGCGAGAAGGCTGCAGCGGATCCGGCAGTGCCGCACACTGCCGCCTACATGTCTGTGGATACAGAAGACCTTCCCGGAAAAAAGGGAACTATGTCCGGTACGCTCGGAGGACTGGAATCAGATTCCGGTTCCGATGGATCCGGTGACACAGGAGGAGAAGACACAGCAGAACCTCTGAAAGAGGAGGAATCAGATCTCAATGATGACCCCGGCGGAGAGGACCTGGGTCAGAATCATTCCGGCTCTTCAAAAGGAAGTTCCGGAAGTGCCGGAGACGGTGAGGAAGAGGGACAGAAAGAAGTTGTAAATCGAAACAGGGTGACCTGCTATGAGGTGGTGATCCCGAATCCTGTTCAGAACTATGCCGTCCGGAAAGTCAGGAGCCGTCTGGAACAGGTTCCGTTTCCCATGGAACTTGCAACAATTGTGGACAATACCAGCCGCTTCGAGATATTTCGTCTTGTGACACTTCTGGCGCAGCCCGGCGTGCGCAGCATGCAGGTCGCTCCGATCCGCTATCCCTATTGGGAAAATGTGGCCCTTGCATGGGAGGACGTCCTGATCCCTTACGCCCTGCTGTGGCTGATACTGCGGTTTTCACCGATCCTGTTCCTGCTGTGGCTTGTGATCTGGTATGCCACCCACAAGAGCTGGACAGTCGGCGGTGTCGTCCGCGATATTCAGGACAGGATCTATGACCGTCAGTCCGAGCGCATCTACGGCAGGCGCTCCGGGACGGGACTGCCCGTGGAGGATTCTGATAAAAGCCGGGCGGAAGATGATCCCGAAACAGCCCTGACAGAAAAGGCAGAAGCAGATTCCGATGAGAATGCCGCAGTGACCCTGCCCGGGCCTGCAGACACATCCGAGAATGAGGATGAGGCTCTGCCTGAGCCTGAGGACGCATCTGAGAATGGGAATGAGGCTCTGCCTGAGCCTGAGGACGCATCTGAGAATGGAGATGAGGCTCTGCCTGAGCCTGAGGACATATCTGAGAATGAGGATGAGCCTCTTCCTGAGCCTGAAGACAGATAGGAAGAGGACGCTGAGACCTCTGACAGCCGGCTGCTTCAGGAGCAAGGATCCGGTCCGGAGGATCCGGACGCTTTCTGCGCCTGCGCAGAGTATCTGCCTGCCGGCTGCTCTTAAAAGGAGACTTTTCAAAGTAGAATTTTAAAAGGAGAGTTGAATAGATCAGGTCATTGACGGCACTGACCAAGTGCGGTTTCTGACGGATGAAAAACAGTATTCGGAAGTGTCACGGGGAAGGCATTGCCGCATATTATGAAAAGAAGGATATTTCTATGAGCAGATTTAAAAAAGGATTCAGACGTTTTGCGGCAGCTGCCCTGTGTGCCGTTCTGGTTCTTTCCGCAGCGGGCTGCGGAGGCGGCGGAAAAGGAGAACAGGCCGGCGGCGGAAGCGGGGGCGGTTCAGCTTCCGCGACAGGTACCATGCCAGAGATCACCAGTAAGGACGGCGTGGCAAAGTCTGAGATGATCTCCCTGGGAGAAGATTTCGCCACAGAAGGCCTCCAGCTTCTGGCAATGGAGAACGGCGTCCTCTACGGATTCAATTACAACTATGAGGGCGAAGGCTACGAGAGCTATGAACTCGTCCATTTCAAGGAGGACGGCTCCGGATTTGAGCGGGTGGACTATAAGCTGGACAATTCCGAGTCCGGAGAGGTCACAGCCTCCGCTTTCAAGGACGGGAATTTCTACCTGGGCATCGCAAATACCTCCAACTCCGAAGCACTGGATTACATGCTGGACAACAATCTGGATGCGGACGCCGAAATTCCGGAAGGCATGAGTGAAGACGCCGTGACCTCCTATCAGATCGCCTGTGTCACACCGGACGGTAAGCAAAAGTGGATCAAGGACGTCAAAACACCCAAGAATGAACTGTATTTTTACATTGAAAATATTGTCCCTTCGGACGACGGTCTCCTCATTGTTTCTTCCGAGGGTGTTGACCTCTATTCCGCAGAAGACGGCTCCTTTAAGGAAGCTGTGTGCGAAGTTGCCTCAGAGGATGATCTGACAGGTATTCTCTATGCAATGAGCGACGGCACTGTCCTGATGTCGGACGACACCGGTGCTGCCACAAAGATCCTCCGTTACAACAGCGGAAACAAAAAATTCGAGGACAGCATCACACTGCCTTCTGCCCTTGTGGGAGCAAGTATTTATCCCGGAAAGCAGGACAATCTCTACATTGCCTCCGAAACAGGCATCTACAAGGCGGCTCTGGGATCTGACAAGATCAGCGCGATCGTCAACTATGTCAACTCTGATCTGGATATCGAAGGAGTAAGCCGCCTGATCGAACTTGATGACGGCAGATTTGTGATCCAGGGCTATGGATCGGAAGTCAAACTTGATACCTATATCCTGGAACCGGTGGCACCTGAGGATGTCAAGGAACGCAAGGAGATCACTCTGGGCGGTTATTACATTTCCTACGACGTGCGCAGCGAGGTCATTAAGTTCAATAAGGAGAACAGTGATTTCAGAATCACCATCCAGGATTACAGCCAGTACGATCTGGCGGAGGATGAGTATGCCGATTCGACCGGCCTGTCCAAGATGAATACAGATATTGTCTCCGGCAATGTCCCGGACATTCTGGTTCTGAGTGACTATATGCCCGTCAACAGCTACATCTCCAAGGGCATGATGATGGATCTGACAGACCGCTATGAGTCCGACAAGGAGATCAACAAGTCTGATTTCTTCCAGAATGTAGTGGATGCCTTCAAGACAGACGGCAAAATGTATTTCCTTGTTCCCGGATTTACTGTTACAGGTGTTGCGGGCAAGGAGAAATATATCGGCGACGGAAAAGATCTGACCATTGCCAGGGCAAAAGAGATTGCTGCCGGATTGGGCCTTAGTGAGACCGGCGTCCTGGGACTGATCGACCGTGAGTCCGTACTGGCCTATGCCATTGAGTTTTCCGGAGACCAGTTTATCGATATGGATCAGCATACCTGTGATTTCCACAATGCACGGTTCCAGGAACTTCTGGAGTTCGCAAACAAGTTCCCCGCCCAGATCGGCGATGAAGAGGCCTATGATTACAGCACACAGTATCTTGCGGACAAGGCCCTGCTGGGAATCCAGTTTATCAACACTCCCTTTGACTACTATTACATGACCAGACAGCTCTACGGCGATGTCAACGTGACTGTCACCGGCTTCCCGTCTGAAGATAACAAGGGACCTGCGGTTGCTCCCAGTATTGAGCTTGGAATCAGCAGCAGCTGTTCCGATCCCGACGGATGCTGGAAATTTATCCGCCGCTTCATGATGCCGGATTACCAGTCCGCTATGGAGAGCAGCCTTCCGATCAGCAAAACAGCGGTCAGAAAGCAGGGAGACGATGTCATTGCCAGCTTTAAAGAGCAGGAGATGGAATATGAGCAGTACCTGAAAGAGCAGGATGTGATCATTTCCGAAGAGGATGAGTCCGAAGACGCGAGCGAAGGTCTCACAGGCGATCAGATGACGGTGGTCACAGATGGAGTTGACCTCTCCGACACCGAGAGCGAATCGGAAGATATGTCCGGAAAGCCTGTGCCTGAGGAGGATTTCGACGGTACTCACGAAGAATACGAAAAGTATGTGGAAGAATTCAATGCCGAAGCCGCTTCGACAGAAGAAGAGGTCCTCATTGCTCCCGATGAGATCGATATGGGAGATACAGAGAAACAGGACTACGGCCTCGACAGCCTGCCCGAATTCGGAAAGGACGATATTGCTGCCCTGGAGAAGATCCTTGAAGGCCTGAGTTTCTCCGTCAACAGTGAGAGTGAAGTCCTCAATATCATCATGGAAGAGGCCGGCGCATACTTTGCAGGCCAGAAGTCCACGGACGAGGTTTCGGATATCATCCAGAGCCGTATTCAGGTTTACCTCAAAGAAAACGAATAAGTCATGGCACACATACAGACGGATGTGCAGCCGGATTCACATTAGACCCTATAGCAGCCTCCGGCAGACATATGATGGTATGTCTGCCGGAGGTTTGGCGCAGGTTTAAGGCTGACCGGCCTGTCCCGACGGATTGAAAGGTAAATATATGCAAAAAGAAATCACTCAGGACAAAATCAGAAATTTCTGTATTGTCGCACATATTGATCATGGAAAGTCCACACTTGCGGATCGTATGATCGAAAAGACAGGTCTTCTGACCAGCCGTGAGATGCAGGACCAGGTCCTTGATAACATGGAACTGGAGCGCGAGCGCGGAATTACGATCAAATCCCAGGCCGTCCGTCTGGTCTACAATGCCAGGGACGGACAGGAATATATCTTCAATCTGATCGACACACCCGGACACGTGGATTTTAACTACGAAGTGAGCCGCTCCCTGGCTGCCTGCGACGGCGCGATCCTGGTTGTGGACGCCACACAGGGAATCCAGGCGCAGACACTTGCCAATGTCTATCTGGCGCTGGAGCACAATCTGGATGTCTTTCCCGTGATCAACAAGATCGACCTTCCTTCCGCGATGCCGGAACAGGTGCGGGAGGAGATCGAGGATGTCATCGGACTCGACGCCTCTGAAGCGCCCCTGATCTCCGCAAAACAGGGACTGGGCATAGAGGATGTCCTGGAGGCAGTGATCAAAAACATTCCTGCGCCGGACGGGGACCCGGAGGCACCTCTCAAGGCGCTGATCTTTGACTCCCTGTATGATTCCTACAGGGGTGTCATTGTTTTCTGCCGTCTGCGCGACGGAAGGCTCCACCGGGGCATGAAGGTCAGGATGATGGCGACCGGAGCAGTCGTTGAAGTCGTCGAAGTCGGCTATTTCGGTCCCGGCCAGTTTATTCCCTGTGAGGAACTTTCGGCGGGCATGGTCGGTTATTTTACAGCCTCCATCAAGAACATCCGGGATGCCCGCGTAGGTGATACGGTGACAGAGAGCGCCCGTCCCTGCGATGAAGCGCTTCCGGGCTACAAGGGCGCCCAGCCCATGGTCTACTGCGGCCTGTATCCTTCGGAGACTCCCCGCTATCCCGATCTCCGCGATGCGCTGGAGAAGCTGCAGCTCAATGACGCCTCACTCTTTTTTGAACCCGAGACATCTCTGGCCCTGGGATTCGGCTTCCGCTGCGGTTTCCTGGGACTTCTGCACATGGAAGTCATCCTCGAGCGCCTTGAGCGCGAGTATGACCTTGACCTCATCTCCACAGCACCCGGTGTTGTCTATAAGGTCTACAAGACCGACGGCACAATGATGGAACTGACCAATCCCTCCAATCTCCCTGAGCCCACTGCCATCCTCAAGATGGAGGAGCCCATCGTGAGCGCGGAGATCATGGTCACCACAGAGTTCATTGGTCCGATCATGCAGCTCTGCCAGGAACGCCGGGGCCGCTACCTGGGCACTGACTACATTGAGACCACACGCGCGGTCCTCAAATATGAGCTGCCGCTCAATGAGATCATTTATGACTTTTTTGACGCCCTCAAGTCCAGGTCCAGGGGCTATGCCTCCTTCGACTATGAACTGAAGGGCTACGAGGAATCCAAACTGGTCAAGATGGATATCCTGGTCAATAAGGAACCCGTCGACGCCCTCTCCTTCATCGTGCATGCGGACGGCGCCTATGACCGGGGCCGCAAGATGTGCGAGAAGCTCAAGGATGAGATCCCGCGTCAGCTCTTCGACGTGCCCATCCAGGCGGCGGTAGGCGGACGCGTCATTGCCCGCGAGACGGTCCGGCAGCTTCGCAAGGATGTCCTCGCCAAGTGCTACGGCGGCGATATTTCGCGGAAGAAAAAGCTCCTGGAAAAGCAGAAGGAAGGAAAGAAGCGCATGCAGACTGTCGGCAGCGTAGAGATTCCCAAGGAAGCCTTCATGAATGTCCTCAAGCTGGATACACAGTAATATTCGTCCTGATATGAAGATGGGAGATGCAATGACACGGATCCATCAGACAGGGAATCAGATTGTGAACAGAAAGTGCCGGAGAGAAGATCTCTCCGGCACTAATTCGATTTCCCTGTATATCCATATACCCTTCTGCCTGCGCAAGTGCCGTTACTGCGATTTTCTGTCTGCTGCCCGGCCCCGGGAGGAGCAGGAGAAATATGTCCGTGCTCTGATCAGGGAAATACAGTCGCAGCTGGAATGTCCCTCGGGTACACCTGCGGACACTGTTTTTTTCGGCGGCGGAACGCCCTCTATTCTGTCAGGGGAACAGATCGGCCGCATTATGGAGGCACTCAGGGAGAGATTTGACATCCTTCCGCATGCGGAGATCAGCCTGGAGATGAATCCCAGAACAGCGGATGCCGAAAAGATCCTGGAATTCAAAAAAGCCGGGATCAACCGGCTTTCGATGGGTGTTCAGTCCATGCATGACGAGGAACTCCGTCTTCTGGGAAGGATCCATACGGTCAGGGAGGCAAAAGAAGCATTTGATGCCGCGAGGGCGGCAGGTTTTGACAATATCAACATCGACCTGATGAGCGCCCTGCCGGGACAGAGCTTTGAGAGCTGGGCGGAGTCACTGCGCCTGGCAGCTGAATGGAAGCCGGAACATATCTCCGCCTACAGTCTGATCATTGAGCCCGGAACGCCGTTTTGCGACCTCTATGAGGCGGGAAAGCTGGCGCCCCTGCCGGACGAGGAGACCGACCGGAAAATGTATCACTATACCCGGGAATTTCTGGCGCGGCACGGCTATGCCCGTTATGAAATCTCCAATTACGCCCTGCCCGGACGGGAATGCCGCCATAACAGCGGCTATTGGACGGGACATCCCTATCTGGGGCTGGGAGCCGGTGCTGCCTCTTACGTAAACGGCACCCGCTTTTCCAATATCGCGGATATCAATTCCTATACGGAAGCTTTGTCCCAGCCGGTCCGCACCGACGTCCGCACGCTGACTGAAGAAGAGAAGATGGAGGAATTCATGTTCCTGGGGCTGCGGATGACAGCCGGTGTCAGCGCGGCGGTATTTCAGGAGCGCTTCGGCAGGACATTGGAGGAAGTCTACGGAAGTCTGATCCGCAGACACATCGCACAGGGACTCCTGGAGGAAACAGAAGAAGGTTTCTGTCTCACGGAAAAAGGAACCGATGTCAGTAATTATGTGATGTCGGACTATCTGCTGTAAGCCGTATTCTCTTCGCGCCGGATGTCGCCTACCATGAGCCGGATGAGAAAGACTGCGACCAGGATGGAGCCGATCTCCGCCGTGGGGGTGGCCCATACAATACCGTACATTCCCATCAGGGACTTGAACAGAAACATGAGAGGGATGTCCATGCAGCCTTTGCGCAGGATGGACAGGAGGAAGGAACTGAATCTCCGGCCTGCTGCCTGGAAGACTGTATTTGTCAGATAGACGATGGATGCCAACGGCGTTGCCAGCGCGATGACACGCAGAAAGGCGCTGCCGAAATTGACAGAGGCTTCTTCTGCGATAAAAAAGGAGACCAGGCCGGCGGCGAATGTTCGGAAAGCGACCGTGCACAGCAGGTTGAAGATAAGTGCCGCTGCCCCCGTAAAGAGAATGGATTTTTTCAGACGGTCATAATTGCGGGCGCCGAAACTGTATCCAAGAAGAGGCAGGACACCCTGGGTGAGGCCCATGGTAGTATTGAAGGCCAGCATGTTGATCTTTTTGGCGACGCCCATTCCTGCGACGGCTGCGCTTCCATATTCGCTCACCAGGGAATTGGCAGCCATGTTGGAGAGCATGGCCATGCTGGTGGCGAGGGCTGCAGGAACGCCGATGGAGATGACATTTGCCGGAATCTCTTCCCCTAAAGTAAAGTCGGACGGAGAGAGGGAGAGCACGGGATGTCTCCTGTGCCTATACAGATAGACAAGGAAATAGAGGAGCGCCGATGTGTTGGACAGGCAGGTGGCGATGGCTGCGCCTGTGACTTCATTGCCCGGCGGAAGGATGACGAACATAAAGAGCGGATCCAGGATAATGTTGAGGACACCTCCCATGGACATTCCGACTCCGGCTTCCTTTGCCGCGCCGACCGACCGGACCAGATGACCGCACAGGACATTGCCGACGGTCGGGATCGATCCTGCGATCATGGTCCAGAACATGTAGTCATAAATATACGGGCCGGAAGCCTGATCTCCGCCGATGACAGGGATCAGCCTGCTTCGGAAGACTGCGATCAGCAGTCCGAACAGGACAGCGGCGGCGATCCCCCCATAGAAACAGAAGGAAAAGGCTTTTCTCGCGTAGCGGATATCCATGCGTCCGAGAGCGCGGGAAATGACGCTTGCACCGCCGATGCCGAACAGATTCGCGATGGCAGCCATCAGTACAAAGACCGGCATGGAGACGGAGAGGGCTGCGACCATGGCGGCGCTCCCGGTCCTGCCGACATACCATGTGTCCGCAAAATTATAGACAATATTGATGAGCTGGGTGATGATCGTGGGGACTGCCAGTGTCATGACCGCCGCAGGGATGGGGGCGGATTCAAAGACTGCCATACTGCGGTCATTTTTCCTGCTGTGATCGTTATCGGACATAGATCATGTGACCTCTTGGAAAAAAACGGAATAATAGAAAAAAGGGATTACAGAAAACTCCTGCTGGTGTATAGTATTAATTGAATTTGGTTTTGAATAGAACGTATTTCCGGCACTGCTCAGCTGCTGAAGATAAAACCGGGCTTGTGCGGACCGGCACTGCAATTGTAACATTTTTTGTTTTTGAATGCACAGTGAAATAGACGGAGGAACTATGGGTAAATCGTCCGATAAACCTCAAATTGCGGGGATGACGGGGATCCTGGGCATCTGCATGGCGCTGGTACTGACGCTTACTGCCTGTAACGGTAAAAGCGCGGATGTCTCCGGCGATTCTGCGGCGGACGGAACATCTGTCCGGTCTGAACAGTATGCGGCTGGACAGGAAGGATCCGATTCGGGCGCATCCGCAGCAGCAGTTCAGGAGACGGAGGCAAGGACTTCCGCAGCCGGAGATACTGCAGCTGCTGCCGCCGCAGCCGGGGGGACCGGAGAAACTGCCGCAGCCGGAGATACTGCGGCTGCTGCCGCTGACGCCGGCGGGACCGGGGAAGCCGCCTCCGCGGCAGGAAATACTGCAGCTGCCGCCGCCGGTGACAATGAAAAAGCCTCTGACGCGGATGAAACAGCCGCATCTGCTGAAGTAGAAGCAAAAACAGATCCTGTCTTTGAACGTGCCGGACAATTTACAGCCCACGCTGTTGTCCAGAAAAAGAGTTCGGGGAGTTCAAGCAGCAAGAAAAAGAGCAGCAGCAAGAAAAAGAGCAGCAAGAAGAGCAGCAGCAAGAAGCAGGTCGGCGAGGACAGCTTCTGGCACTAAAGGAGTTTATCAAAATGAGAGCGGGCCTGTGCAGCAATCAGCACAGCGCCCGCTTTTTCTGCTATAATTCTATCAAATAACAAAGGAGAGGCGGAGTGACCACCATGAAAACCACATGTAATGTCTGCTGCCATCACTGCAGCCTGGAGGAAGGTAAAACCGGTGCCTGCGGCGCACGGCAAAATATAAAGGGGGTCATATACGCCTCCAATTACGGGAAGCTGACTGCCCTTGCTCTGGATCCGATCGAGAAAAAGCCCCTCTCACGGTTTTATCCCGGCAGCATGATCCTGTCCGTCGGCAGTTACGGCTGCAGTCTGCGCTGTCCCTTCTGTCAGAACCATGAGATCTCCCTGTCCTATCGTGACGGGAAGAAAAAACAGGTACTCGAAACGGCAGAGTATACACCTCAGGAACTCTGCGACCTGGCACTGGACCTGCGGGAGCGGGGCAATATAGGGATCGCCTTTACCTACAATGAACCGCTTGTGGGGTGGGAGTTTGTCCGTGACACAGCGCAGCTCTTCCACCGCTATGGTATGAAGACGGTCCTGGTCTCCAACGGGATGGCTTCACAGGAAATCCTGCAGGAAATCCTGCCCCACATCGATGCCATGAACATTGACCTCAAGGGATTCACACCGGAATTTTACCGGGATTTTGTCGGCGGAGATCTGGAGATGGTCATGGATTTTATCAGGACCGCCGCGGACGGATGTCATCTTGAACTGACCAAACTCATCATACCGGAAAAAAACGACAGTGAAGAGGAGATAAGGCGGATGGCAGAGTGGATCGCTTCTCTGCGGGGCGGAGAGGGCCGGAGCATCCCGCTTCATGTATCCCGCTATTTTCCCAGATACAGGTGGACGGCCCCCGCAACACCGGTGAAGACAGTCTACCGGCTTGCGCAGGCGGCACGGGAGAAGCTGGACTATGTCTACACCGGGAACTGCTGACAGGCGGATACGGGTTTGTGGATCAAAAACAGCAATGACAGGATGGAACAATAACGGGACAGATCAATAACAGGACGGATCAATAACAGAACATATCAATAACAGGACGGATCAATAAAGGGACCTAATCAATATATGGACCAGAGGAGGAAATGAAAATGGCAGTGATCGGTGCCGTGATGGTGCCGCATCCTCCGATCATCCTTCCGGAGATCGGACGCGGCGAGGAGAAAAAGATTCAGGAGACAGCAGATGCATACAGGACGGCCATGGCTTTTACCGCCTCTTTAAAGCCGGAGACAGTTGTGATCGCTTCTCCCCACAGTGTAATGTACGGTGATTATTTCCATATTTCCCCCGGCGTCGAGGCGGAGGGCGATTTCCGCCGCTTCCGTGCCCGCAATGTGTATATTCATGCGGATTACGACTATGAATTTGTCCACACTCTGTGCGGACTGTGCGACCGCGACGAATTCCCGGGCGGCACCATGGGAGAGAGGGATCCGCAGCTGGACCATGGAACCATGATCCCCCTGTATTTCCTCAACCAGTACCTGGAGCGGCCGGGCTGCAGGGTCGTACGCATCGGCCTGTCCGGACTTCCCCTGGCAGATCATTACAGGATGGGGCTCAAGATCCGGGAAGCCGCGGAACGCCTTGACAGACGGGTCGTGTTTATTGCCAGCGGAGATCTCTCGCATAAACTCAGGGAGGACGGCCCCTACGGCTTTGATCCCAGCGGGCCGGTCTATGACGAGCGCATCATGGATGTCATGGGCAGGGCGCAGTTTGACGAGCTTCTCGATTTTGACGAATCTTTCTGCGACCGGGCCGCCGAGTGCGGTCACCGCAGTTTTGTCATGATGGCGGGAGCCCTGGACGGAAAATCCCTCCGAGTCAGCAGGCTTTCACACCAGGGAACCTTCGGCGTCGGTTACGGAGTTTGTATCTATCAGGTCACAGGACAGGATGAAATGCGGCATTTTTTGCATAACTGGTCGGAAAAAAGGAAAATGAAACTGGCTCAGGCGCGGAGTAAGGAAGATTTGTATGTGCGCCTGGCGCGTGCGGGCGTTGAATCCGCTGTCCGCTCTGGAAGAAGACTCCCCGACAAGGATATCGCGGAGCTGATCAGGACCGAGGGGGCAGACATGGACATGGACCCTGCCGGGATCATGGCCGCTCAGCGCGAGCTTCTCTACCGACGGGCAGGCGTCTTTGTATCCATCCACAAGAACGGCAGTCTTCGCGGCTGCATCGGCACGATCTCGCCCACCTGCAGCAGCATAGCCCGGGAGATCGCCCAGAACGCCGTGAGCGCCTCGACCAAAGACCCCCGCTTTTCCGCCATCCGCCCCTCGGAACTGGACGAGCTGGAGATCACGGTGGATGTCCTTGGAGAGACGGAAAAAATCTCTTCTCCCGACCAATTGGATGTAAAGCGCTATGGTGTCATTGTCTCAAAGGGACGCCGCAGAGGTCTTTTGCTGCCCAATCTCGACGGAGTGGATACCGTGGAGGAGCAGATCGGGATCGCCCTGCAGAAAGCCGGCCTTGACACGGACGAGGAGAACTACGAACTCGAGCGGTTTGAAGTTGTCCGTCATTACTGATACAATATCTGTGCTGCCGTTCCGGAACACACGGTTCCCGGGTTCAGGCAGCACATGGATGAGAGACGGTATCTGACCAGGTATTCAATCAGGAGAAAACACATTATGAAAAATCTGACAGGGAAATGTGTCCTGCTCGGTATTACGGGAGGGATTGCTGCTTATAAAATGGCCAATGTTGCCAGTGCCCTTCACAAGGCGGGCGCAAAGGTGCATGTGATCATGACAGAAAACGCGACAAAATTCATCACGCCCCTGACCTTTGAGACGCTGACCAATTCCAAGTGCATGGTCGATACTTTTGACCGGGAGTTTGAGTTTGATGTGCGCCACATTTCTGTCGCCAAAGAGGCAGATGTCATTCTTGTTGCTCCTGCCACGGCGGATATCATTGCCAAGATGGCCCATGGCATCGCCGATGACATGCTCACGACGGTCATCCTGGCAGCAAAGTGCAGGAAGCTGGTTGCGCCTTCCATGAATACGGCCATGCTGGAGAACCCCGTCACACAGGACAATATTGCCCTGCTGCGCAAATACGGCTTCACCATTATCGATTCCGCCAGCGGCTACCTGGCCTGCGGAGATACAGGCAGCGGAAAGCTGCCGGAGCCCGAAGTGCTGTGTCAGTGGATCGAGCGCGAGACTGCCTTTTTGGACAAGCCCATGAAGGGCAAAAAAGTCGTGGTCACGGCGGGCCCCACACAGGAGGCCCTGGACCCCGTCCGCTATCTCACCAATCATTCCAGCGGCAAGATGGGATATGCCATCGCCCACGAGGCCATGCTCCGCGGCGCGGATGTCACACTGATCTCCGGCCCCGTCGCTCTTCCTGCAGCACCCTTCGTGAAGCAGAGGAATATTACCTCGGCGGCAGACATGTTTGAAGCCATCCGCGAGGAGATCGCCGACACGGATATCCTGATCAAGGCCGCTGCAGTTGCCGATTACAGACCTGCACAGGTCGCGGATCAGAAGATCAAAAAGGGAATCTCCGGCGAAGGAAATCCCATTTCCGGCACGGAGGAGACCGGAATGTCCATTCCTCTCGCACGCACGCAGGATATCCTGGGCTGGGTGGCTGAAAACCACCATCCGGGCCTCTTTGTATGCGGATTCTCCATGGAGACAGAGAACCTTCTGGCAAATTCCTCCAAAAAGCTGACCAAAAAGAAACTTGACATGATCGTCGCCAACAGCCTGCGCACGGCGGGGGCCGGATTCGGCGTCGACACCAATGTCGTTACCCTGATCACAAAGGACGGTGCTCAGGAACTGCCCCTGATGAGCAAAGAGGATGTCGCAGCTAGGATTTTGGATCAGATCAGCTTCATGCAGGAAAAATAGGAGGCCGGTCTGAACGGGAGGACGAACCTTGATTCTCGTGATCGATATTGGAAATACAAACATCAAATTCACCGGTCTGGCAGGCTGCTCCCTGCGCGGAGATCCTGCCATGGAGAAAGCGGATTTTTCCGTCCTGTTTGAGGACAGGCTGTCCACGGAAACAGGGAAGGATCTGCAGAAGTTTCTATGTGCCGCAGAGCAGCTGCTGGGACAACACGGCATCTCGTTTTTGTCCGGCAGTGCCGCAGAGGCTGTTGCGATCTCCAGCGTGGTGCCTGCAGCCACTCCGGCAGCAGTCTGTCTCGCGGAGAAGATCTGTGCGCTGACCCCGGTGGTCATCAGCTGCAAAAGCGACAGCGGCCTGTCTTTTGACCGGCTTCCGGCACCGGAAAGGGTCGGGACGGACCGTATAGCCGATGCCGCCTGGGCGGCTGCCCGCCATCCGCTTCCTGCCATGACAGTGGATCTGGGGACTGCGACGACCATCAATGTGATCGGGCCGGCCGAAGACGGGAACGGATCTGCGGTTTTCCTCGGAGGGATGATCGGAGCAGGCGTGAGCACATCTCTGCACGCGCTCAGGACCGGGACCGCGCAGCTGCCTGAACTGTTACCGCACGCCGTTCCGAAGGAAAGTCTCATAGGGATCGATACGGACGGCTGTATGATGTCCTCGGCTATTGTCGGGACAGCAGCCATGATCGAAGGGCTGGCCGACAGGGTGGAGCAGCAGCTGGGAAGGCCGGTGACACTCATTGTGACCGGCGGCAACGCACGTTTTGTGACTCCCTGGATCAGGCGGTCCTTCGTCAGTGAACCCTGCCTTGCTTCCAGGGGCGCAGCGGTAATCGCGCTCCGAGAACTGAAAAAAAGGTCCGGGAACTGATATATACCGCAGAAAACGGAAAACAGACAGTTCCTGTGAACCAACTGCACTGCCCCTGCGGGGGTGCATGGCTGTACAGGCGGTTTTCGGGAACTGTGGAAGAACGATCAGGATTGATCAGAACAGGAGAAAGATTTTGACAGAAACGGAAGCTGGGAGAGATTACGAGATCACACAGGTGCCGCTTTCTGCTTTCCCGGGGATCCGGGTAGGGCAGATGGAGGATACACAGGGAGGGACCGGTATTACGGTCCTTTTGTGTGAGGATCCTGCCGGAATGGCAGCGGGACTGCATATAGGAGGAGGCGGGCCGGCCTGCCGCGAGACCGGACTGCTGGACCCGGTCACAACAGCCCAGAGTATCCATGCGGCTGTTCTCGGGGGAGGCAGTGCCTTCGGACTTGACGCCGCGGGCGGCGTCATGCGTTATCTTGAGGAAAAAGGGATCGGTGTAGAAGTGCGCGGCATCCATGTGCCCCTTGTCGCACAGGTGGATATTTTCGACCTGCCTGTGGGAGACCCCTCTGTGCGTCCCGACCAGGCTATGGCCTATGCGGCCTGCAGGAAGGCGGAAGAGGATGGCGGCAATTACAGGGACGGCTGTTTCGGAGCCGGCTGCGGCGCGACGATCGGCAAGTATGCCGGAGAGGGACATGCCATGAAATCCGGAATCGGTTCCTGCGTCCTTCGCCGGGGAGATCTGATGGTCGGCGCGATCGTGGCAGTCAATGCCTTCGGAGATATCTATGACTGGAAGAACGGACGGAAGATTGCCGGTGCCCACGCAGAGGACGGCAGGCTTCTGGACCGGACGGAAACGATCTCTCATCTGCTTCGGATCGAGGGCGCCAGAGCGGCGCTCAATACGACCATCGGAATTGTATTTACCAATGCCCCCTTCCGCAAACCCCAGCTTTGCAAAATCGCAGCAATGGCCCATGACGGTTTTGCCAGATCCATTTTCCCTGTCCATACATCTGGAGACGGGGACAGTATCATAGCACTTTCTGTTCCCTCTGCCTCACCTGAGGGGGAGACCGGGGGAGCATTCATGGCGGGAATTGACACGGTCGGCACACTGGCGGCATGGGCTGCCTCCGAGGCCGTCCTGTGCGGTGTGCGCAGCGCAGAGTCCGCATACGGATTCAAAGCCCTGGCAGACCTGAAAACTAATTTCTGCGGTCTCTGCCGGAATTAAACGCTAACGCAATTTTGTTAAAAAATATCTGTTTGCAGTTAATTAGTACTTTCCCAACCAGTTAGACTATATACAACGAAAACCTTCGGTTGT